>NZ_JASGBT010000018.1:42526-251544 GCF_030053255.1 Serratia sp. PF-27 | reverse complement strand
GCTCAAAGATTTACTGCATGAATTTTACTTCAGTTAGTCACTCTTCAAGACTTGATATTTTTTTTGCATCCGAAGATGCTGGATATCGTCTTGTGGAGTGCCCACACAGATTGTCTGATAAATTGTTAAAGAGCAGTGAGTTAGGCGCTTTCGCTTGCTAACTCGAGGTGGCGTATATTACGCTTTCCTCTTTCAGAGTCAACCCTAATTTTCAGGATTTTTTCTCTGCGACCCCCGGATACTCTGTGAAGTTGTTCACATGTTCCGTGTCGATGGAGGCGCATTATAGGGAGTTCCTCGCAGGCCGCAACAGGTATTTTCAGCAAAAACGATCGTTCGCTGCATTCCACAGCAAAACCCCGCCTTATACCCACTTGCGCACAGTGTTATCCACAGATGTGATTTGCACGGAAAATTTACGAGCGCCACGCAAACGTTTTCGCTACAATTCCCCGCGACGAAACGATCCCCCTTTTTATGGGGGCGCTACCTGAATATGTGCCTGACCCTCCCTTATAAGGCAAAAAAACCTTCCTTATAGAGAGAACGAGGTGGACATTCACGTAACGCTCTTTAATTGCGACTCAAAGCCAAGGGATAAAACCATGCAACAACCTCGTCCAATCCGCCGGGCCCTGCTCAGCGTGTCTGACAAAGCCGGTATCGTTGAATTTGCCGAAGCGCTTTCCCAGCGCGGCGTTGAACTGCTCTCCACCGGCGGCACCGCCCGCCTGCTGGCAGACGCCGGTCTGCCCGTTACCGAAGTTTCCGACTACACCGGCTTCCCGGAGATGATGGACGGACGAGTTAAGACCCTGCACCCGAAAGTTCACGGCGGTATCCTCGGCCGCCGCGGCCAGGACGACGCGGTCATGAATCAGCATGACATCCAGCCTATCGACATGGTGGTCGTCAATCTGTACCCGTTCGCCCAAACCGTGGCGCGCCCAGATTGCTCGCTGGAAGACGCGGTCGAAAATATCGATATCGGCGGCCCGACCATGGTGCGCTCCGCCGCCAAGAACCATAAAGACGTCGCCATCGTCGTGAAGAGCAGCGACTACGCCGCCATCATTACCGAGATGGACAACAACGACGGCTCGCTGCGCTATGCCACCCGCTTCGATCTCGCCATCAAAGCCTTCGAACACACCGCCGCCTACGACAGCATGATCGCCAACTACTTCGGCGCGCTGGTGCCGGCGTACCACGGCGAGACCGAACAGCCGTCCGGCCGCTTCCCGCGAACCCTGAACCTCAACTACATCAAGAAGCAGGATATGCGTTACGGTGAGAACAGCCACCAGCAGGCCGCCTTCTATATAGAAGAAGAGGTAAAGGAAGCGTCCGTCGCGACCGCCGAGCAGCTGCAGGGCAAAGCGCTGTCCTATAACAACATCGCCGATACCGACGCCGCGCTGGAATGCGTGAAAGAGTTCGCCGAACCGGCCTGCGTGATCGTCAAACACGCCAACCCTTGCGGCGTGGCGATCGGTGACGACATCCTCGCCGCGTATGAGCGCGCTTACCAAACCGACCCGACTTCCGCCTTCGGCGGCATCATCGCCTTTAACCGCGAGCTGGACGCCGCCACCGCGCAGGCGATCATCAGCCGCCAGTTCGTGGAAGTGATCATCGCGCCAAACGTCACCCAGGAAGCGCGCTCCCTGCTGGCCGCCAAACAGAACGTGCGCGTGCTGGCCTGCGGCCAGTGGCAGCAACGCGTGGCGGGGCTGGACTTCAAGCGCGTCAACGGCGGGCTGCTGGTGCAGGATCGCGATCTCGGCATGGTGACCGCCGCCGATCTGCGCGTGGTATCCGAGCGCCAGCCGACCGAGCAGGAACTGCGTGACGCGCTGTTCTGCTGGAAAGTGGCCAAGTTCGTGAAATCCAACGCCATCGTTTATGCACGTGACAATATGACCATCGGCATAGGCGCCGGCCAGATGAGCCGCGTTTATTCCGCCAAGATCGCCGGCATCAAAGCGAGCGACGAAGGGCTGGAAGTGAAAGGATCCGCCATGGCCTCCGACGCCTTCTTCCCATTCCGTGACGGCATCGATGCCGCCGCGGCGGTCGGCATCACCTGCGTGATCCAGCCTGGCGGCTCAATCCGCGACGACGAAGTGATCGCCGCCGCCAATGAACACGGCATCGCGATGATCTTCACCGACATGCGTCACTTCCGCCATTAATTCCTTTTGCCGCGTGCGCTCCGGCGCACGCCATTCGTGGAGCCCCTGATGAACATTTTGATTATCGGCAACGGCGGGCGCGAGCACGCGCTGGCCTGGAAAGCCGCCCAGTCTCCGCTGGCGGACAAAGTCTACGTTGCGCCGGGCAACGCCGGCACCGCGCTGGAAGCCAATCTGGAGAACGTGGCGATCGCCGCCACAGATATCCCTGCCCTGGTCGCGTTCGCCCAGAGCCATGACATCGGTCTGACCATCGTCGGGCCGGAAGCGCCGCTGGTGATCGGCGTAGTCGACGCCTTCCAGGCCGCCGGTCTGAAAATCTTCGGCCCGTCGCAGGCCGCCGCGCAGCTCGAAGGCTCTAAAGCCTTCACCAAGGATTTCCTGGCGCGCCACCGCATCCCGACCGCCGAATATGAAAACTTTACCGAGGTGGAGCCGGCACTCGCCTATGTGCGCCGCAAAGGCGCACCGATCGTCATCAAAGCCGATGGCCTGGCCGCCGGTAAAGGCGTGATCGTCGCGATGACGCTGCAGGAGGCGGAAGAAGCCGTGCGTGACATGCTGGCCGGCAACGCCTTCGGCGACGCCGGTCATCGCATCGTAGTGGAAGAGTTCCTCGACGGCGAAGAAGCCAGCTTCATCGTGATGGTCGATGGCGAGAACGTGGTGCCGATGGCCACCAGCCAGGACCACAAACGCGTCGGCGACGGCGACACCGGCCCGAACACCGGCGGTATGGGCGCCTACTCTCCGGCGCCGGTCGTGACCGACGAAATCCACCAGCGCGCCATGGACCAGGTGATCTGGCCGACGGTGCGCGGCATGGCGGCGGAAGGCAATACCTACGTCGGCTTCCTGTATGCCGGCCTGATGATCTCCGCCGACGGCCAGCCGAAGGTGATCGAATTCAACTGCCGTTTTGGCGATCCGGAAACTCAGCCGATCATGCTGCGCCTGCGCTCCGATCTGGTGGAGCTGTGCCTGGCGGGTGCCGAAGGCCGCCTGAACGAGAAAAGTTCTGACTGGGACGAACGCCCTGCGCTCGGCGTGGTGCTGGCGGCCGGCGGTTATCCGGGTGATTATCGCAATGGCGAGGTGATCCAGGGGTTACCGCAGCAGGAAAGCGCCGACGGTAAGGTCTTCCACGCCGGTACGCGCCTGCAGGGCGATGACGTCGTCACCAGCGGCGGCCGCGTGCTGTGCGTGACGGCGCTGGGCGACACCGTGGCGCAAGCGCAGCAACGCGCTTATCAGCTGGCGGAAGGCATTCAGTGGCCGGGCAGCTTCTGCCGCAAAGATATCGGTTATCGCGCGATTGCGCGCGGCAAGTGATTTGACCTTATAAGGTCATGGCAAGAGGCTCCGCAGCGCGGGGCCTTTTTTATAGCTGGTCTTCTTTCGGTTCCCAGCTGCAGAAGTCGTCGTTCGCCACCAGCAACAGTTCACTGCCTTCCGGCGCTTCCAACCAGGCGACACTCACCGGCCGGCTGCTGCTGCGGGCGCGTTTTTCGATCCAGCCGATGGCGGTGGCATCCAACCCAGGTTTTAAGCGCTGGCCGTCGCAGGTTTGCACCTCGCCCTGCATCCAACGCCCCTGCAGTAATTTGACCTTGCCGGCGCGCAGCGCATTGCTGACCTCGAGGATACGTCGCGCCTGATATTGATACAGGGCGATTTCATCGCTGGTCAGCGGTTCGCGGCGTGTCGCCAGCTGGCGCTGCATAAAGCTCACCGTGCCGTCGTCGGCAAAGCGCAGTTGAATGGAGTCTCGATCGCCGTCGGCGTCGTTGCGTTTGATTTGGCGCAGCACGTCGCCCTGATAGGTATACAGCGTGGTGATGGTACCCGGCCCCCGGTAGGGACTATAGACGCTGACCAGCACCTGCGGGCGATGTTGCTCATCGTCTTTACGCCACAGGCGTATCACGCCCTGATCGGCCACAAAGCCGCTGGCGGTAAAGCTGGGAATATCGGAATGGAAACTGCAGGCGCTCAGACCGAGGGCGATGCCGGCGGCCATGAGCACCCGACGAGTAAACAAAAGGGGCGCCATCGCCCCTCTGTTTAATCTTTTCACCGAGGCGCGGTCTTATTTAACAGCGTCTTTCAGTGCTTTGCCAGAAACGAACGCAGGCACGTTGGCTGCTGCGATTTTGATTTCTTTGCCAGTCTGTGGGTTGCGGCCAGTGCGCTCGCTACGATGGTTTACTTTGAAAGTACCGAAGCCAACCAATTGTACTGCATCACCTTCTTTCAGAGACTCAGTAATAGCAGCCAGGGTGGATTCCAGAGCCAGTTTAGCTTGTGCTTTGGAAAGGTCAGCCTTGTCCGCGATTACATCAATCAGTTGAGTCTTGTTCATAAGTTATCCTTACAGTGTGTTTATCGTTTGCAAAGCATCGAGTGCGACGGATATGCCGATTGACAGCACTCTCCTGCATACACGCACCGATAGCCACTTTTTTTACGCCCCCCAAATGTAGACCAGACAGGGTGCGGATGTGAAGCCTTAAGGCATGACAAATCAGGCGTTAAATCACGTTTTGCTGCCTTATTGCGCTAAATTTATCCCGATGTTGCTGACACCGGCCTCTCGCAGGTCGGATCGCAGCCCCTTGATCAGGTCTATATCGCGCTCTTCACAGGCGTCCAACAGGCGGAAAATTTCCCATTGAATGTCCCATTCTTCCTCTACCGCAGGCAAACTGCCCAACTCTTCGTCGGTCATTTCCTTACCGGCTTGAGTCATTTCCAACATCGCCACGGTGCGAATCGATGTTTCGCTGATGGCGATGGCGTGCTCCAGCGTCTCCCCGCCGAGCCGCGAATGGATCAGTTCCCCTAATGCGATACAGGCATCAATTGCCGGGTAAACGCCGTAAAGATCGTAATCTTCCGCCGACGGAATCGCCTCTTCCAACTTCTCGAGCTGGCTGTCGAAGTTGACCTTGGCGTCCTTCACCACCAGCGTTTCCCACACCAAATCCAGAATGCGGCGATAAACCGCCGGATCGCCGAACTCGGTCTGTTTGCAGAACATCTGGTAATTCGGGTACATACGCTCGCACAAACTGGCCATAAAGGTCAAATGTTGCCAAGCCTCGTGCCGTTCCAGACGTAAATGAATCGGGTTACGTAGCATGCTTTACTCTCTTACGCGTTATCTGCGGCGCAGTGTACCCGAAATCGCTCATGGCGACACCTCCGGATGCTGCTGCAACCAACGCTGAAACGCCGGGCGCCGCGATGCGATGGCATCAGCCCAACGGGTCGGCTCCGGCAAACGGTAGCCCGCCATACAGCGCTGCACCCACGCCAGCGCGCTGTCGGCGCCCACGCAGTGACCGGTAGAGATGAACAGCGGGTTGCAGCGCGCCTTGCTGCGCCATACCCAGCCCAGCTGTTCACCCTTATCTTCCAACGGCGCCAGCGCACCGACGGCGGCCTCCAGCGGTGCGAATTTGCCGCACAGGCGCTTCTTGGCCACGCCGATAGTCGGCACATCGACCAGCAGGCCGAAATGGCTGGCGACGCCGAGACGCCGCGGATGCGAAATGCCATGTCCATCGACGAAGATCAACCCCGGCTTTTGCCGCAGCTGAGCCCAGGCGGCCAACAGCGCCGGGTATTCGCGAAACGACAGGAAACCCGGGATATAAGGCATGACGGTGGCGATACGCGCCACCTGATACTCCACCAGCTCCAGCGACGGATAGCGCAGGATGGCGATGGCGGCGCGCGTCACCGCCCCCTCCTGCTCGAAGCCCACGTCGGCACCGGCGATGAAGGCCGGCGGGTCGGCCGGCAGATCGTCGTAGCGAATGACTTCAGCCGCGCGCCGCAGCTGTTCGGCGCGCAGGGCCTGCATATCGGTCACATCAAATCCTTAACGGTGGTATTTCGCCGACTGCGCGTACACCGCCTCGACGAAGGCGCCGGCGTGCTCAGGCGGCACATCCTGATGGATGCCGTGGCCCAGGTTGAACACATGGCCGTTGCCGTGGCCGAAACCGGCCAGAATGGTCTCCACTTCTTCCGCGATGCGCGCCGGGGAAGCATAAAGCATCGACGGATCCATGTTGCCCTGCAGCGCCACTTTATCGCCCACGCGCCGACGCGCGTCGGCGATGTCGGTGGTCCAATCCAGCCCCAGCGCATCGCAGCCGGTGGCGGCCATCGCCTCCAGCCACTGCCCACCGCCTTTGGTGAACAGCGTCACCGGCACGCGGCGGCCGTCATTCTCACGCAGCAGGCCATCGACGATCTTGTGCATGTAGTGCAAAGAGAACTCGCGGTAATCGCGCCCGGTCAACACGCCGCCCCAGGTGTCGAACACCATCACCGACTGCGCGCCGGCTTTGATCTGGGCGTTGAGGTACAGGATCACGCTGTCCGCCAGCTTGTCCAGCAACAGGTGCAGCGTGGCCGGTTCGGCATACATCATCTTTTTCAGCTTGGTGAAGGCCTTGCTGCTGCCGCCTTCAACCATATAGGTAGCCAACGTCCACGGGCTGCCGGAGAAGCCGATCAGCGGCACTTCGCCCTTCAGCTCGCGGCGGATGGTACGCACCGCGTTCATCACATAGCCCAACTCCACTTCCGGATCGAACACCGGCAGTTTGTCGACGTCAGCACGGCAGGTGATGGGTGAGCTGAAACGCGGGCCTTCGCCGGCTTCAAAGTACAGGCCAAGCCCCATGGCGTCGGGAATGGTGAGAATGTCGGAGAACAGAATGGCGGCGTCCAGCGCATAGCGGCGCAGCGGCTGCAGCGTAACCTCACAGGCCAGCTCCGCGTTCTTGCACAGCGACATGAAATCACCGGCCTGGGCGCGGGTCGCCTTGTACTCCGGTAAATAACGACCGGCCTGGCGCATCATCCATACGGGGGTCACATCCACCGGCTGGCGCAACAGCGCGCGCAGGTAGCGATCGTTCTTCAACTCAGTCATTTATGGGGCTCCCTTAATAATCTGCCGGCCATTGTACATTATTCTGCCCGGCACAGCGCCACGGTGTCCTCAATCAACCGGCGCGCCACGGTGCCGGGCGGCGGCAACAGCGGCAGTTGGTCGTAGCGATACCAGCCGGCGTTGAGCAGCTCCTTGGGGTCGTGTCGAAGGTCACCCTGATGGTAATCGGCCATAAAGGCCATCATCAGCGAGTGCGGGAACGGCCAGGGTTGTGAGGTGACGTAACGCAGGTTCTTGATTTCGATATTGCTCTCTTCCATCACTTCGCGCGCTACCGCCTGTTCCAGCGTTTCGCCCACCTCGACGAAGCCGGCCAGCACCGTGTGGATGCCGCCGCGATGGCGCACGTGTTGCGCCAGCAGGATCTGATCGTCGCGCCGAATGGCGACGATCACGCAGGGCGCAATCTGCGGGTAGTACCGCTCTTTGCAGTGGCCGCACAGGCAGGCGCTTTCGGAGCGGCTGAGGTGCATCTCATGGCCGCAGTAGCCGCAATAGCGATGAGAGCGGTAGAAATCCGCCAACTGAACGCCGCGCCCGGCAAGCTGGAACAGACCGCGATCCTGATCCAACAGCTGACGCACCGATCCCATCTCCCGCGGCATCGCCTGGCGCACCAGCCAAACCGGCGCGCCCTCCCATTCACCGATGGTGCGCGCCATGTGGCCCTGCAGCCCGAGGGCGGCGGCCGTCCCCGACGGCAATTCACCGTTCGGTAACCAAAGTTTGCTTTCATGGCTGACAATCCACCAGCCGTTTTCATTGCCCGTTAATGCAAGTTCCATATCGTTGTTGCACAACCTCAGCTTCACTGGCACTCTACAAATCGGCTTTGTTACATTTTAATAACTTACCGGTTACTTTTGTTACTTACACGGAGTCAAACATGCTCAACCGTTTGGAAAGGCTGACTCAGCGCGTTGGCGGTAGTAATGAATTAGTTGATCAATGGCTTCAGGCCCGCAAACAGTTGCTGGTCGCCTACTGCACGCTGGTAGGCCTCAAACCGAATAAAGAAAAGCATACGCCGCTGAATGAAAAAGCGCTGGAGAACTTTTGCCACAACCTGGTGGATTATCTCTCCGCAGGGCATTTTCATATCTATGACAGAATTATCAAACAAGTGGAAGGCGCAGCCAGTCCGAAAATGTCGCTGGCGGTGAACATCTATCCCAAGCTGTGGGCCAATACTGAACAGATCATGGCGTTCCACGATCGCTATACCGAAGTGGATATCGATCAGGAGGTTTGTCTGGAATTCCACCAGGCCTTGTCGGATATCGGCGAAACGCTGGCGGCGCGCTTTGCGCTGGAAGATAAGCTGATCCAGTTGGAAGCAGAAGCCGCGCAGCAACCGCTGCCGGACCAGACGCTGGATCCGGCGCGTTAAAATTTTATAGTTTTTTTTCATATCCCTCCTATACTGGGGGGCATCTTGTCGGAGTGCCTAGCGCCTGATTTGTTCATCGAATCAGCCAGGCTGAGACCGTTAATTCGGGATCCGCGGAACCTGATCGGGTTAATACCCGCGAAGGGAACAAGAGTAATCTATCGCCACAGGCACGGCCTCCCCCTTGCGGGCGCCCTGCCTTATCGGCCACCATCATTACTCCCTCCGAGCTCCAGACAAGCAACTTTCCCAACCCAACACACTGGTAGGAACTTGCTATGTCTAACATTAATCCACCGCGCGCCCGTAAAGCGCAACGCGAAGCCGCCCAGCAGTTTATCGACACGCTGCAAGGCATGGCTTTCCCAAACTCACGCCGCATCTACCTGCAGGGCTCGCGCCGCGATATCCAGGTGCCGATGCGCGAAATTGAGCTCAGTCCGACCCTGGTCGGCGGCAGCAAAGATAGCCCGCAGTATGAACAGAACGAGGCGATCCCGGTATATGACACCGCGGGCCCCTACGGCGATCCGCAGGCCGAGCTCGATGTGCACGCCGGCCTGGCCAAGCTGCGCGCCGGCTGGATCGACGCGCGCGGCGATACTGCGACCCTGAGCGGCGCCAGTTCCGGCTTCACCCAACAGCGTCTGGCGGACGAGGGGCTGGATCACCTGCGCTTCGAACATCTGCCGCTGCCGCGCAAAGCGCTGCCGGGCAAGTGCGTGACCCAGCTGCACTATGCCCGCGCCGGCATCGTCACCCCGGAGATGGAGTTTATCGCCATCCGTGAAAACATGGGGCGCGAACGCATTCGCGGCGAGGTGCTACGCCACCAGCATCCGGGCCAGGGCTGGGGCGCCAACCTGCCGGACAACATCACGCCGGAGTTCGTGCGCCAGGAAGTGGCCGCCGGCCGCGCCATCATTCCTGCCAACATCAATCACCCGGAGGCGGAGCCGATGATCATCGGCCGCAATTTCCTGGTGAAGGTGAACGCCAATATCGGCAACTCGGCGGTCACGTCGTCGATCGAAGAAGAGGTGGAGAAGCTGGTGTGGGCCACCCGCTGGGGCGCAGACACCGTGATGGATCTCTCCACCGGCCGCTATATTCACGAAACCCGCGAGTGGATCCTGCGCAACAGCCCGGTGCCCATCGGCACCGTGCCTATCTACCAGGCGCTGGAGAAGGTCAACGGCGTGGCGGAAAACCTCACCTGGGCGATGTTCCGCGATACGCTGCTGGAACAGGCGGAACAAGGGGTCGATTACTTCACCATCCACGCCGGCGTGCTGCTGCGCTATGTGCCGATGACCGCCAAACGCCTGACCGGCATCGTGTCGCGCGGTGGCTCGATCATGGCCAAATGGTGCCTGTCGCACCATCAGGAAAACTTCCTCTATCAGCACTTCCGTGAAATCTGCGAGATCTGCGCCGCCTACGACGTTTCGCTGTCGCTCGGTGACGGCCTGCGCCCCGGCTCGATTCAGGACGCCAACGACGAAGCCCAGTTCGCCGAACTGCATACGCTGGGCGAGCTGACCAAAATCGCCTGGGAATACGACGTGCAGGTGATGATCGAAGGCCCGGGCCATGTGCCGATGCAGATGATCCGCCGCAATATGACCGAAGAGCTGGAACACTGCCACGAAGCGCCGTTCTACACCCTCGGCCCGCTGACCACCGATATCGCCCCGGGCTATGACCATTTCACCTCCGGCATCGGCGCGGCGATGATCGGCTGGTTCGGCTGCGCCATGCTGTGTTACGTCACGCCGAAAGAGCACCTCGGCCTGCCGAACAAAGAAGACGTCAAACAGGGCCTGATCACCTACAAGATCGCCGCCCACGCCGCCGATCTGGCCAAGGGCCATCCGGGCGCGCAGATCCGCGATAACGCCATGTCCAAGGCGCGTTTCGAATTTCGCTGGGAAGATCAGTTCAATCTGGCGCTCGATCCGGCCACCGCGCGCGCCTATCACGACGAAACCCTGCCGCAGGAATCCGGCAAGGTCGCCCACTTCTGCTCAATGTGCGGGCCGAAATTCTGCTCGATGAAGATTTCGCAGGAGGTACGCGACTACGCCGCCGCCCAGGAGGCCGCCAAGCCGATCGAGGTGCAGCTGACCGGCATGGAGAAAATGTCCGCCGAATTCCGTGCCCGCGGCAGCGAGCTGTATCACAGCGCCGGCACCCTGCAAGAGGAGACAAACAATGACTGATATCACGACCCCCTTCCCGGCAACGCCCCACAAGCTGGGACTCTACCCGGTCGTCGACAGCGTGGAATGGATCGCTCGCCTGCTGGAGGCCGGCGTCACCACGATCCAGCTGCGCATCAAGGATTTGCCTGACGAGCAGGTCGAAGAGGATATCGCCGCCGCCATCGCGCTGGGCCAGCGTTATCAGGCGCGCCTGTTCATCAACGACTACTGGCGGCTGGCGATCAAGCATGGCGCCTACGGCGTGCATCTGGGCCAGGAAGATCTCGATACCACCGATCTGGCTGCCATTCACCGCGCCGGGTTGCGGCTCGGCGTGTCCACCCATGACGACGCCGAACTGGCGCGCGCGCTGGCGGTGAAACCGTCCTACATCGCGCTGGGGCACATCTTCCCCACCCAAACCAAAGACATGCCTTCGGCGCCGCAGGGGCTGACGGAGTTGAAACGCCACATCGCCGGTTTGGCGGATTACCCGACGGTGGCGATCGGCGGGATCAGTATCGATCGCGTACCGGCAGTGCTGGCGTGCGGCGTCGGCAGCGTGGCGGTGGTCAGCGCCATCACCCAGGCGCCGGATTGGCGCGCGGCGACGGCCGAGCTGCTGCGGCTGATCGAAGGCGAGGGGTCGAGCGATGCTTAACGATCAGGAATTCCTGCGCTACAGCCGCCAGCTGCTGCTGGAGGACGTCGGCCCGGAAGGCCAAGAGAAACTCAAGCGCGCCACAGTGTTGATCGTCGGTTTGGGCGGGCTCGGTTCCCCGGCTTCGTTGTACCTGGCCGCCGCCGGCGTCGGCACGCTGCTGCTGGCCGACGACGACCAGCTGCACGTTACCAACCTGCAGCGGCAAATCCTCTACCGCAGCGCCGATACCGCCACCGGTAAGGCGGCGCTGGCGCAACGCCACCTGCAGGCGCTGAACCCGTTGGTGGAATCCATCCCGCTGGCGCAACGGCTACAGGGGCAAGCGCTGCGCGACGCGGTCGCCCGCGCCGATCTGGTGCTGGACTGCTGCGACAATATGGCGACCCGTCATGAGGTCAATGCCGCCTGCATCGCCGCCGCCAAGCCGCTGATCAGCGGCAGCGCGGTCGGTTTCAGCGGCCAGCTGCTGGTGCTCGAGCCGCCCTATGCACACGGCTGCTACGCCTGCCTGTATCCGGAGCAGGAAGAGCCGCAGCGCAACTGCCGCACCGCCGGGGTACTCGGCCCGGTGGTCGGCGTAATCGGCACCCTGCAAGCGCTGGAGGCCATCAAGATGCTGGCCGGCATGCCTTCCTCCCTCAGCGGGAAACTGCGGCTGTTCGACGGTAAGCAGCAGAGCTGGAGCACGCTGCAACTGAGCCAGGCCCGCGCCTGCCCGGTATGCGGAGGCGCGGCATGAAAATCCGGCTGAACGACCAACCGCTTGAGCTGGCGCAGCCGCTCAGCGTCGCCGCCCTGCTGACCCAGTTGGAACGCCACCAGCCGGGCACCGCGCTGGCGATCAACCAAACCATCATCCCACGCGCCGACTGGGCCGATCATCAGGTGCAGGACGGTGACGACATTTTGCTGTTTCAAGCGATCGCCGGAGGCTGACATGCTGAAAATCGCCGATACCACTTTTACCTCGCGCCTGTTCACCGGCACCGGCAAGTTCGCCACCCCGGCGTTGATGCTGGAGGCACTGGCGGCCTCCGGCTCACAGCTGGTGACCATGGCCATGAAGCGCGTCGATCTGCGCGGCGGCAACGACGCCATTTTGGCGCCGCTGCAGCAGTTGGGCGTCAGGCTGCTGCCCAACACCTCCGGCGCCAAAACCGCCGCCGAGGCGGTGTTCGCCGCCCGGCTGGCGCGTGAAGCGCTCGGCACCCACTGGGTGAAACTGGAGATCCATCCCGATGTGAAATACCTGCTGCCTGATCCGATAGAAACGCTGAAAGCGGCGGAAACGCTGGTGAAAGACGGTTTTGTGGTGCTGCCCTACTGCGGCGCCGATCCGGTGCTGTGCAAACGGCTGGAAGAGGTGGGCTGTGCGGCGGTGATGCCGCTTGGTGCGCCTATCGGCTCCAACCGCGGTCTGCGCACCCGTGACTTCCTCGAAATCATCATCGATCAAGCCAAGGTGCCGGTGGTGGTAGACGCCGGCATCGGCGCGCCAAGCCACGCGCTGGAGGCGATGGAGCTGGGTGCCGACGCGGTGCTGGTGAATACCGCCATTGCCGTGGCGCGCGATCCGGTGCAGATGGCGCGGGCGTTTCGCCTGGCGCTGGAGGCCGGCGAGCTGGCACGCAGCGCCGGATTAGGCTCCAGCCAGCGCGGCGCGGTCGCGTCCAGCCCGCTGACCGCTTTTCTCAGCCAGCCAGAGGAGGCGCAATGATGGCCGACGATTTCAGTAGCCGCTGGCAACAGCTGGACTGGGACGACATTACGCTGCGCATCAACGGCAAAACTACGCGCGACGTGGAGCACGCGTTGAACGCCGACAAGCTGACGCGCGACGACTTTATGGCGCTGATCTCCCCCGCGGCCGCGCCGTATCTGGAACCGCTGGCGCAGCGCGCACAGCAGCTGACCCGCCAGCGGTTCGGTAACGTCGTCGGCTTCTATGTGCCGCTGTATCTCTCTAACCTGTGCGCCAACGACTGCACCTACTGCGGCTTTTCGATGAGCAACCGCATCAAGCGCAAAACGCTGGATGCGGCGGAGATCGCACGCGAGTGCGAAGCCATCAAGACGCTGGGGTTCGAACATCTGTTGCTGGTCACCGGCGAACATCAGACCAAGGTTGGCATGGACTATTTCCGCCAGCACATCCCGGCGATCCGCCGACACTTCAGCTCGCTGATGATGGAAGTGCAGCCGCTGGCGCAGGAGGAATACGCCGAACTGAAAACGCTGGGCCTGGACGGCGTGCTGGTGTACCAGGAAACCTACCATCCGGCCACCTATCTGCAGCACCACCTGCGCGGCCAGAAGCAGGATTTCCATTGGCGCCTGGCCACGCCGGATCGCCTGGGGCGCGCCGGGATCGACAAGATCGGCCTCGGCGCATTGATCGGTCTGTCCAACAGTTGGCGCACCGACTGCTACCTGCTGGCGGAACATCTGTTCTACCTGCAGCAAACCTACTGGCAGAGCCGCTACTCGATCTCGTTCCCGCGCCTGCGCCCCTGCGCCGGTGGCATTGAACCGGCGTCGATCATGAGCGAGCCTCAACTGGTGCAGCTGATCTGCGCCTTCCGGCTGTTCGCGCCAGACGTTGAGCTGTCGCTGTCTACCCGGGAGTCGCCTTACTTCCGCGATCATATGATCCCGGTGGCGATCAACAGCGTCAGCGCCGGATCCAAGACGCAGCCCGGCGGCTATGCCGATGACGTACCGCCGGAGCTGGAACAGTTCGAACCGCACGACGACCGCACGCCGCAGCAGGTCGCCGAGGCCATCAGCCACGCCGGGCTGCAGCCGGTGTGGAAAGACTGGGACGGTTATCTGGGACGCGGCGCGCAATAAACAGCAACGTTTGCCGCCGTGTGAAGAAAACGCTGGAGCGGCCGCGCAATGCCGAACGGCAGCGCTGGCGCCGGCAAACGCGCCGACTATAGTGGCCTTGCCGACCGCCAAACCCGGCGTCGGCCGGGGCCGTCACCCTCTCGATGGCCCCGCCTTATCCCATCCCGGATCGCGCCGGAGATCCTCTTGCGCGACTCCGGCCCTCGTCCGCGGCAACGCGCATATGCCGTATCGCGGCCTGTAAGGGCGTACGGATAGGTTGTCTTGTCGGTTAATGGGCTGTCAGAAAGATGCGATATCTGCGTTCGGTATTCACTTAGGAGTGATATTCATAGGGCGCTATTACGGCAGAACAGTGAGGAACGAGGAAAAAAGAAGATACAGCGACGAAGAGAGGTTCGAATGGTCATCCCCGATGCAGCCAATAGCCCTGGTGTTGACCGCAGATCTTTTTTGCCGCCTGCTCCCTGCTTACGGACAAGAGCAGGCGGTTTATTTTGTGAGACTGGCACCCCCCCAGGACGCGAATCACACAGTATGTGCGCTAATTAACCACATAAACGATTAAATGTGAATGTCTTTTGAGTGTTTTTTTATTTAGTATCGAGTATGTTTTGAGTTTGCCAAAGGAAATCAAACTGATATCACCGCAACCACCGGGGCATCATCTATAATCCAGCACGGGTTCTCGCGCAGGTTTTTCAGCGCTCGCGGTCAACATCAAAAAAGCCAAGGTTGTCATGAAGAAAACGCCAAATTATATCGATGCAATCAGCGCGTTGCTCACTCTGAAAGGAGTTGGCGACAGAAAACATGCCTCCACGATGGCCAACATACTGAACCTTCAGTACAACAGCGCCAAACAAAAACTGGATGGCAAAAGGGGCATCACCCTCGATGAAATCAAAAAGGTTTTTCAGTATTTCAACGAACCGTTTGCCGGCCAAAGGACGCATAACGGCGTCTTTATCATGAACAGCATTCACAAGCGCTGCAACATTGAGGTCGACGAGCGCCCGGCCACGCAAGCAGACAGCGACGAAACCTACGCCTACAAAAAAGACGATCTTTTCATCATCAACACCAACCGGGAACATGCCGCCGATGCCCCACTGTACAAAGTCAACAAGATAGACTTTCTGCCGGCTCCGCGTATCGCGATCCTGGACAATGACAGTGATATTCTCGAATTGTTGAAGAAGATCGCCTGCCGCTACGGCATCGAGACCGAGACCTTTCAAACGGCGGACGCCATGCTGGCCGCGCTGGAGCACCAGTCTTTTGAGGCGTTTATTTTGGACTGGCTGTTGGACTTCGGCGAGACTTCCGAACGCGTCGTGAAGAAAATAAAGGACACCCTCGATCCGCATGCCCGCATCATCATTTTGACCGGCCAGCTGAATCACTACGAGAAAAACATCGGCGATATGATCCTGCACTATGACGTGCATCTGGTGGAAAAACCGACCAAACCGCTGATTATCTCTTCGCTGCTGCTGTCGAACTTATTCTTTAATTAGTTTGACCGGGATGCGGATCAAAAACGACGAGCCAACCCCTTCGACGGATTTGACCTTGATGGCGCCTTTCATCGTCGTGACGTAATTTTTGATAATGGTCAGCCCCAGCCCCAATCCCTGTCGCGTTTCCCTTTCCACCCCCTGATTGAACGCCTTATATAATCGTTCCAGATTATCGACGTTAAACCCGATGCCGGTGTCTTTTACCCATAAATACAGATTGCCGTGGCACACCTTCACATTGAGGATAATCGCACCGTGGTGAGTAAATTTGTCCGCGTTGCTGAGCAGATTGGCCAATATTCGGTAGAGCTTATATTTGTCGGAGCAAATCAAACCAACATAGGATGAACGACGCACCACGATGCGATTACCGCGCCCGGCGCTGATACTGGTCATGGCATCGTCCACCACCTCATTCAGACGGAAGGTGGATATATTCACTTTGACCTCCCCCATCTCTAGCCGCGAATAATCCATCACCTCGCGCGTTTGTTCGGTGATCTTATTGCCGTGATAGGAGATCAGGCGAGCTTCTTTTTTCAACTCTTCCTGCGCCAGCTCGTGCTCCATGATATCCGCAGCAATGACGATGGCCTGAGTCGAGCCGGCGATCTCGTGGTAGATGGAAGAGATAAAGATGTTCTTATTCTTGATGATCTCTTTTAACGAGAAGGCATTTCTCAGCACCAGGAACATCATCAGGAACACCAAAATCAGCGAAAAGAGGGCAAACATCTCGGCTTTACTCGAGTTGTCCTGGATGATGCCTTTCACTTCGGTAAAGTTTTTAATCTGTATCCGATAAATAATTTCCTGGATATCGACCAGCGTGCCCTCGATATCATCCATATAAGAGAGAATATCCGTCTTGTTTTTCTGCCCCACCAGCAAGCCGGTGGAGAGATCGTCCAACGTGCGGTACTGCTGCTTCAGCAGCGCAACATTCTTGATGAACTCGTCGTCGTAATAAAAAGAGTCGCTGAAGGTCGAACGGCTCTCCAGGATCTGAATCTTCGAGTAAAAGATTTTCTTCTTGATCAGGAAAGCATCGTAGTCGTTATTTTCACTGAGCAGCAGCGCGGTTTTGGTCCTTTCAAACGCCAGAAAGAGGATCTCGGCCACCGAGTAGTTGTCCAGATTGGGCTCGATCTGCTTATAGCGTTCTTTTACGCCACCGAAGTTAATAGCAATCAACAAAATCAATAAAGAGAAGATGGCAACCAACGCGATAAGAGTACCGATCAGTTTTTTGCTCATCTTATTTCATCTCCAACCGTTTAACTTGCCAGACGGTTTTCGCGTTCACATCCAGGTTATTCAGCTCAGCGTAGCCATCGCGCGGATAAATAATGGCGAATGGCCCCAACTCCCCCACGTCGATCGGCTTACCGCCGCGCAGATAGGCGACAATCACGCGGTATTTAATCATCTCGTCAATCGGCATCGAGTAGGAGTAATCGTCCCAGGCGAAAGCGCGCACCGACTGGCCTTTCAGATGATAGGCTTTCACCAGCTCGGCAAACTCAACGCCGGTAAACGTATCTTCCGGGGTGAAATTGGTCGAGGTTTTAATCGTGTGCGGCGGCATCGCCTCCAGCATCTGCCGGGTGATTTTGATCTTCTCGCCGTCGAGCGGTTTCAGATAAAAATAGTCAACGGCCGCATACAGCGGCGCGCTAAACAGCGAAAGCAGCAGTAACGTCATCAATCCTTTGATTTTCATCATTCACCCTCTTTGCGTTTCACCAATTCGGCCTGGCCAAATTCATCCTGCCCGACCACGACCCAGCCGTGACGTTGATAAAAGCCTTCGGCCTTGGAGCCGAGATCGGTGGTTAAGTGGATCGCTTCGGCGCCGTGCTCAAACATCCAGTGAGTGACCCGTGCCAGTAAGGCAGAGCCGATCCCCTTAGACTGGTATTCCGGCTTCACGAACAGGCCGCCGATCAGCGGTTCAGGGATGAATAACCCGAAGCCAACGCCGGCATAGTCGTCGCCATACTTGCAGATCCAACCGCCGCCCTGGTTGATGTCCTCCAGCGCCTGTTTGCGCTGCAGATACTGGACCTGATGCGGATGCAGCAGGTTTTCTTCAACGGAAAAGCGGATCTCATACAGGTATGGCAGGTGTTGCGCCGTCAATTTTTCGAAGGTAATGAGGCTGTCCATGTTTCGCACTGTCCTTAATTGTCAGATAAAAAGCGCCGGTCAATTTCTGCTGGAACCATAGTAGCAAAGTTTGTCTTAACCCGGCACGAGGCGAAAAAAAACCGCCCCCGAAGGGGCGGTTTATCTGGCGATGGGCCCGGCGTACCGGGCCCGCGGCGCGGATGACGATTACTCGTCGTCGCTGCCGCCCAGGCCTGCGTTGAGCAGCTCGGCCAGGTTAGCCGTCGCTTCTTCCGCGCTGACTTGCGGAACAACCGGCGCTTCACCCTGAGCACGGCGACGCATACGATCCTGATGATAAGCGTAACCGGTACCGGCTGGGATCAGACGGCCCACGATAACGTTCTCTTTCAGGCCACGCAGTTCATCACGCTTGCCGGCTACGGCAGCTTCGGTCAGAACGCGCGTCGTTTCCTGGAACGATGCAGCGGAGATGAAGGACTCGGTCGCCAAGGAAGCCTTAGTGATACCCAGCAGATCGCGCGAGAAGGTTGCCGCGATTTTACCTTCAGCTTCCAGCTGACGGTTGGCAATCTTGACGCGAGACACTTCAGCCTGCTCGCCTTCCAGGAACTCGGAGCCACCAGCGCTAACGATGGTGCCTTTACGCAGCATCTGACGAACGATAACTTCGATGTGCTTATCGTTAATCTTAACGCCTTGCAGACGGTAAACTTCCTGCACTTCGTTGGTGATGTAGCGGGTAACCGCATGCACGCCACGCAGACGCAGAATGTCGTGCGGAGACTCTGGGCCGTCGGAAACGACGTCACCACGTTCCACCACTTCGCCTTCGAACACGTTGAGCTGACGCCATTTCGGGATCATCTCTTCGTAAGCGTCGCTGCCGTCCAGCGGAGAGATCACCAGGCGACGTTTGCCTTTGGTCTCTTTACCGAACGAGATAATCCCGCTGATTTCAGCCAGGATTGCCGGCTCTTTCGGACGACGTGCTTCGAACAGGTCGGCAACGCGCGGCAGACCACCGGTAATATCCTTGGTACCGCCGGATTCCTGAGGAATACGCGCCAGGGTATCACCCGCACCGATCTGAATGCCGTCTTCCAGCTGAACGATCGCTTTGCCCGGCAGGAAGTATTGAGCAGGCATATCAGTACCTGGGATCAATACGTCTTCGCCCTGAGCGTCAACGATTTTCAGTGCCGGACGCAGGTCTTTACCGCTACCGGTACGCTCTGCGCTGTCCAGTACGACCAGAGAAGACAAACCGGTCAGTTCGTCGGTCTGGCGAGTAATGGTCTGGCCGTCAACCATATCCGCGAAGCGAATGAAGCCGCTGACTTCACTGATGACCGGCATGGTGTGCGGATCCCAGTTAGCAACGGTTTCGCCGCCGTTAACTTCTTCACCGTCGCCTTTGCCCATCACGGCACCGTAAGGCACCTTGTAGCTTTCTTTGGTACGGCCGAATTCGTCGATCAGTTTCAGTTCGGTGTTACGCGAGGTGATCACCAGCTTGCCCGCGGCGTTCATAACGAACTTCACGTTGCTCAGCTTGAGGCTACCCTTGTTTTTCACCTGGATGCTGGATTCAGCAGCCGCACGAGATGCCGCACCACCGATGTGGAACGTACGCATCGTCAGCTGTGTACCCGGCTCACCGATGGACTGTGCCGCGATAACGCCGATGGCTTCACCTTTGTTGATGATGTGGCCACGTGCCAGGTCGCGACCGTAGCAGTTTGCACACACACCAAAGTCGGTTTCACAGCTCACTACGGAACGGACTTTAACGCTGTCGACAGAATTCTCTTCCAACAGGTCACACGCCTTCTCGTTCAGCAGGGTGTTGCGTGGCACCAGAATGTCCGCCGTACCCGGCTTGAGGACGTCTTCTGCCGTCACACGGCCCAGAACGCGTTCACGCAGCGGCTCTTTCACGTCGCCACCTTCGATAACCGGAGTCATCAGGATGCCGTCGTGGGTGCCACAGTCGTCTTCGGTCACAACCAGATCCTGCGCCACGTCAACCAGACGACGGGTCAGATAACCGGAGTTCGCGGTTTTCAGTGCGGTATCCGCCAGACCTTTACGAGCACCGTGGGTGGAGATGAAGTACTGGAGTACGTTCAGACCTTCACGGAAGTTCGCGGTGATTGGCGTTTCGATGATGGAGCCGTCCGGCTTCGCCATCAGGCCACGCATACCGGCCAGCTGACGAATCTGAGCGGCGGAACCACGCGCACCGGAGTCGGCCATCATAAAGATGCTGTTGAAGGAAACTTGCTGTTCCACTTCGCCGTCACGGTTAACCACGTCTTCTACCGACAGGTTTTCCATCATCGCTTTCGCAACGCGTTCGTTCGCTGCAGCCCAGATATCGATCACTTTGTTGTAGCGTTCGCCGGCGGTAACCAGACCAGACTGGAACTGCTCCTGGATCTCGGCAACTTCGGTTTCCGCTTCTTCGATGATCTCCGCTTTCTTGGCCGGGATAACCATGTCGTCGATACCTACGGAAGCGCCTGAACGGGCTGCGTAAGCAAAACCGGTGTACATGATCTGGTCAGCAAAGATAACGGTCGGCTTCAGGCCCAGGATGCGGTAACAGGTGTTCAGCATCTTGGAGATCGCTTTCTTGCCCAAAGGCTGGTTAACGATCGAGTACGGCAGACCTTTCGGTACGATCATCCACAGGATGGCGCGGCCGATGGTGGTGTCGATGATGCTGGTCTGAGAAGTCCATTCGCCTTCGGCGTTTTTGACGTCTTCGGTGATACGCACTTTAACGCGCGCATGCAGAGACGCCAGGCCGGCGCGGTAAACACGCTCAGCTTCTTTGGAACCGTTCAGCACCATGCCTTCGCCCTTGGCGTTAACACAGTCGCGGGTCATGTAGTACAGACCCAGTACAACGTCCTGAGAAGGAACGATGATTGGCTCGCCGTTCGCTGGGGACAGGATGTTGTTGGTAGACATCATCAGCGCACGCGCTTCCAGCTGGGCTTCCAGCGTCAGCGGTACGTGAACAGCCATCTGGTCACCATCGAAGTCGGCGTTATAGGCCGCACAAACCAGCGGGTGCAGCTGGATCGCTTTACCTTCGATCAGAACCGGTTCAAACGCCTGGATACCCAAACGGTGCAGGGTTGGTGCACGGTTCAGCAGTACCGGGTGTTCGCGGATCACTTCGTCCAGGATATCCCAAACGACGGCTTCTTCACGCTCAACCATTTTCTTGGCGGCTTTGATGGTGGTGGCCAGGCCACGCAGCTCCAACTTGCCGTAGATGAACGGTTTGAACAGCTCCAGCGCCATCTTTTTAGGCAGACCGCACTGATGCAGACGCAGGTATGGACCTACGGTGATTACGGAACGGCCGGAGTAGTCAACGCGTTTACCGAGCAGGTTCTGACGGAAACGACCCTGCTTACCTTTGATCATGTCGGCCAAAGATTTCAGAGGACGTTTGTTGGAACCGGTGATGGCACGACCGCGACGGCCGTTATCCAGCAGGGCGTCTACCGCTTCTTGCAGCATACGCTTTTCGTTGCGCACGATGATGTCAGGCGCAGCCAGATCCAGCAGGCGTTTCAGACGGTTGTTACGGTTGATCACGCGGCGATACAGATCGTTCAGATCCGAGGTCGCGAAACGACCGCCATCCAGCGGAACCAGCGGGCGCAGATCCGGCGGCAGTACCGGCAGCACGGTCAGGATCATCCACTCCGGCTTGTTACCGGACTGTACGAACGCTTCCAGCAGCTTGATACGCTTGGTCAACTTCTTGCGCTTGGTTTCGGAGTTGGTTTCGTTCAGCTCTTCACGCAGCTGCTCGCACTCGGCTTCCAGATCCATGTTTTTCAACAGGGCCTGAATAGCTTCCGCACCCATCTTGGCGTCGAATTCGTCACCGAACTCTTCCAGCGCGTCCAGATACTGCTCTTCGGTCAGGATCTGACGACGCTCGAGGTTGGTCATACCGCCTTCGACCACCACATAGGATTCGAAGTACAGTACGCGTTCGATGTCACGCAGCGGCATATCCAGCAGCAAACCGATGCGGGATGGCAGCGATTTCAGGAACCAGATGTGCGCGGTCGGCGAAGCCAGCTCGATGTGGCCCATGCGCTCACGACGCACTTTGGTCTGGGTCACTTCAACGCCGCACTTCTCACAGATCACGCCGCGGTGTTTCAAGCGCTTGTACTTACCGCACAGGCACTCGTAATCTTTTACCGGCCCGAAGATACGGGCGCAGAAAAGGCCGTCACGTTCTGGTTTGAACGTACGGTAGTTAATGGTTTCCGGCTTCTTAACTTCACCGAACGACCACGAACGGATCATGTCTGGCGAGGCCAGAGCAATCTTGATCGCATCAAACTCTTCGGTCTTAGTTTGCGCTTTCAGAAACTTCAATAAGTCTTTCACGGATTGGCTCCTGTCGGAGTTAAACCTGTTGGGTACCCACAACCGCAGTAGGTACCCGTGTGACCTGAACAACCACCCTCAGGCTCCCTTAGGCGGGGAGCCTGAGCCGGAATGACGATTACTCGTCTTCCAGTTCGATGTTGATGCCGAGCGAGCGGATTTCTTTCAACAGTACGTTGAAGGATTCCGGCATGCCTGGCTCCATCCGGTGGTCGCCATCCACGATGTTTTTGTACATCTTGGTACGGCCGTTAACGTCATCCGACTTAACGGTGAGCATTTCCTGCAGGGTATAAGCCGCGCCGTATGCTTCCAGTGCCCACACTTCCATCTCACCGAAGCGTTGACCACCGAACTGCGCTTTACCACCCAGAGGTTGCTGAGTAACCAAGCTGTAAGAACCGGTTGAACGGGCGTGCATTTTATCGTCAACCAAGTGGTTCAGTTTCAGCATGTACATATAGCCAACAGTAACCTGGCGCTCGAATTGCTCACCGGTACGGCCATCGAACAGCGTGATCTGACCGGAGGTCGGGATACCACCCATTTCCAGCAGCTTCTTGATTTCAGTCTCTTTCGCACCGTCAAACACCGGTGTTGCGATCGGCATACCTTTTTTCAGGTTCTCTGCCAGACGCAGCACTTCGTCGTCGCTGAAGGTGTTCAGGTCAACTTTCTGGCAAACGTCGTCGCCCAGATCGTAGGCCTTCTGGATGAACTCACGCAGCTTGGCCACTTCCTGCTGCTGCTTCAGCATCTGGTTGATTTTCTCACCGATGCCTTTCGCAGCCATACCCAGGTGGGTTTCCAGGATCTGACCGATGTTCATACGTGATGGTACGCCCAGCGGGTTCAGTACGATGTCTACCGGCGTGCCGTTTTCATCGTAAGGCATATCTTCGATCGGGTTGATCTTGGAGATAACACCCTTGTTACCGTGGCGGCCCGCCATCTTGTCACCCGGTTGGATCTGACGTTTAACGGCCAGATAAACCTTGACGATTTTCAGCACGCCCGGCGCCAGATCGTCGCCCTGAGTGATCTTACGACGCTTGGCTTCCAGCTTCTTCTCGAAGTCGGATTTCAGTTCGTCGTACTGCTCGGCCAGCTGTTCCAGCTGGTTTTGCTTCTCTTCGTCGGTCAGGCCCAGTTCCAGCCAGCGATCGCGCGGCAGCTTGCTCAGCTTGTCGGCTTCGATGCCACCGGCAACCAGCACCGCGTGGATACGTGCAAACAGGCCGGCTTCCAGGATCTGCAGTTCTTCCGTCAGGTCTTTCTTCGCCTGCTTCAGCTGCATCTCTTCGATTTCCAACGCGCGCTTGTCTTTTTCCACGCCATCACGGGTGAAGACCTGCACGTCGATAACCGTACCGGAAACGCCGTTCGGCACACGCAGAGAAGAGTCTTTAACGTCAGACGCTTTCTCACCGAAGATCGCACGCAGCAGTTTCTCTTCCGGCGTCAGCTGGGTTTCGCCTTTAGGCGTTACCTTACCGACCAGGATGTCACCGCCGGTCACTTCAGCACCGATATACACGATACCGGATTCATCCAGCTTGGAGAGCGCAGCTTCACCCACGTTAGGGATGTCGGCGGTGATCTCTTCAGGCCCCAGCTTGGTGTCGCGAGACACGCACGCCAGTTCCTGGATGTGGATGGTGGTGAAGCGATCTTCCTGCACCACGCGCTCGGAGACCAAAATGGAGTCTTCGAAGTTGTAGCCGTTCCAAGGCATGAACGCTACGCGCATGTTCTGGCCCAGTGCCAGTTCGCCCAGGTCTGTCGATGGGCCATCCGCCAGCACGTCACCGCGCTCAATTGGCTCACCCAGACTCACACACGGCATCTGGTTGATGCAGGTGTTCTGGTTAGAACGGGTGTACTTGGTCAGGTTGTAAATATCGATACCTGCTTCGCCCGGGTACATCTCGTCTTCGTTAACTTTGATAACGATACGGGAAGCATCCACGTACTGGATCACACCGCCGCGTTTGGCAACGGCGGTTACGCCGGAGTCAACCGCTACAGCACGTTCCATACCGGTACCGACCAGCGGCTTGTCAGCGCGCAGGGTTGGTACGGCCTGACGTTGCATGTTCGCACCCATCAATGCACGGTTGGCGTCATCGTGTTCCAGGAATGGAATCAGTGAGGCACCAACGGAAACAACCTGCTGGGTGGATACGTCCATGTAGTCAACCTGGTCGCGGCTGAACAGGCTTGATTCGCCTTTGCTGCGGCAGGTGACCAGGTCTTCTACGAAGCGGCCTTCTTCATCCAGGTTGGAGTTCGCCTGGGCGATAACGAAGTTGCCTTCTTCAATAGCAGACAGGTAGTTGATTTCATCGGTCACCACGCCGTCACGCACGCGGCGGTACGGGGTTTCCAGGAAGCCATACTCGTTAGTCTGTGCGTACACGGACAGGGAGTTGATCAGACCGATGTTTGGACCTTCCGGCGTTTCGATTGGGCACACGCGGCCGTAGTGGGTCGGGTGTACGTCTCGAACTTCAAAGCCGGCGCGCTCACGGGTCAGACCGCCCGGGCCCAGTGCGGAGATACGACGCTTGTGCGTGATCTCGGACAGCGGGTTGTTCTGGTCCATGAACTGGGACAGCTGGCTGGAACCGAAGAACTCTTTCACCGCCGCCGAAATCGGCTTGGCGTTGATCATGTCCTGAGGCATCAGGGTATCCAGATCGCCCAGAGACAGACGCTCTTTCACCGCACGCTCAACACGCACCAGACCTACGCGGAACTGGTTCTCGGCCATTTCGCCGACGGAGCGGATACGACGGTTGCCCAAGTGGTCGATGTCGTCCACTTCGCCCTTGCCGTTACGGATATCGATGAGCTTCTTCATCACTTCGATGATGTCGTCTTTGCTCAGGATGCCCGAACCTTCGATCTCGTCGCGCAGCAGAGAACGGTTGAACTTCATGCGACCAACCGCGGACAGATCGTAGCGGTCTTCGGAGAAGAACAGGTTCTCGAACAGGCTTTCGGCAGCTTCGCGCGTTGGCGGCTCACCAGGGCGCATCATGCGGTAGATTTCTACCAGCGAGCTCAGACGATCGTTGGTCGGATCGACACGCAGCGTTTCAGAGATGTACGCGCCGTGATCCAGATCGTTGGTGAACAGCGTTTCGATGCGCTTGTGGCCAGACTGGCTCAGTTTGGCCAGCAGATCCAGCGACAGCTCCATGTTGGCTGCGCAGATCAGTTCGCCGGTATTGGTATCGATATAGTCTTTCGCGACCACTTTGCCCGCGATGTACTCTACCGGTACTTCAATGCTCTGAATGTCGTCTTTTTCCAGCTGACGGATATGACGGGCGGTGATACGACGGCCTTTCTCTACGTAGATCTTGCCGTTGGCTTCGATATCGAACGAAGCGGTCTCACCACGCAGGCGCTCTGGCACCAGCTCCATCTGCAGCTTGTTGTCGCGGATTTCGAAGACGATCTTGTCAAAGAACAGGTCGAGGATCTGTTCAGTGGTGTAGTTCAGCGCGCGCAGAATGATGGTCGCAGGCAGTTTGCGGCGACGGTCAATACGCACGAACAGGTTGTCTTTCGGATCGAACTCGAAGTCCAACCATGAACCGCGGTAAGGGATGATGCGTGCGTTGTACAGCACTTTACCCGAAGAGTGGGTTTTACCCTTATCGCTGTCGAAGAATACGCCAGGACTACGGTGCAACTGAGATACGATAACCCTCTCAGTACCGTTGATCACAAAGGTGCCGTTTTCGGTCATGAGCGGAATTTCGCCCATGTAGACTTCTTGTTCCTTGATGTCTTTGACCGTACCTTCAGGCGCTTCGCGCTCATAGATAACCAGGCGCAGTTTTACGCGCAGCGGTGCAGAGAACGTCACACCACGGATCTGGCACTCTTTGACGTCGAAGACCGGCTCACCAAGACGGTAGCTAACGTATTGCAGCTCCGAATTGCCACTGTAGCTCTGGATAGGGAAAACAGAACGGAATGCGGCTTCAAGGCCGTACTGCCCTTCTGGATCTTGCTCGATAAACTTCTGGAACGAGTCAAGCTGGATAGAAAGGAGATATGGTATGTCCAGCACTTGTGGACGTTTACCAAAATCCTTACGAATACGTTTTTTCTCGGTATAGGAGTAAACCATAGGGTTCCTCAGCTCGCTGATCAGTGACCCAATCTGTCCGTCCGATTAGGGACAGTTCATGCAACACCGTTTTGTCGACCGGAAAGCGGGAACACTTTCCGCAATGTCTCTTGCTATCACGCTTAAACCATTTCATCGCGTCTTCCCCCAGAACTCCTGGTAGTGCAAAGACCGCGGTATATTAAGTCGTCAACAGAAACAAACATTGGGAGGCGAAACCAGCAGCCAAACAGTGTGAAACGCTACTGGCGCCCTACAGCGCAAAAAGGCTGGTGACTAAAAAGTCACCAGCCATCAGCCTAAAAGACTAGGCTGCAACCGGAAAGGTTGGCTTATTTAACTTCAACTTCTGCGCCAGCTTCTTCCAGAGATTTTTTCAGAGCTTCTGCGTCATCTTTGCTCACGCCTTCTTTCAGAGCGGCTGGAGCAGATTCAACCAGGTCTTTAGCTTCTTTCAGACCCAGGCCGGTAGCGCCACGTACTGCTTTGATAACAGCAACTTTGTTAGCGCCTGCAGCTTTCAGGATAACGTCGAATTCAGTTTTCTCTTCAGCAGCTTCAGCTGGGCCAGCAGCTACAGCTACAGCAGCAGCAGCAGAAACGCCGAATTTTTCTTCCATAGCGGAAACCAGTTCAACAACGTCCATTACGGACATAGCGGCAACTGCTTCCAGGATTTGGTCTTTAGTGATAGACATAACAATTGTTCCTAAAATTCAGAAATAGTTTAAATACGTTAGCAAAGGCTAAGAAAGAGTGGCTTACGCCGCTTCTTTCTGATCGCGTACTGCAGCCAGAGTGCGAACCAGTTTGCCGGCAGCGGCTTCTTTCATGGTTGCCATCAGGCGTGCGATCGCTTCTTCGTAAGTTGGCAGCGTCGCCAGGCGGTCGATTTGCGCCGCTGGGATCAGCTCACCTTCAAAGGCCGCAGCTTTAACCTCGAATTTTGCATTCGCTTTCGCGAACTCTTTGAACAGACGAGCAGCAGCGCCCGGGTGTTCGTGAGAGAATGCAATCAAGGTTGGACCGACAAACGTGTCTTTCAGGCATTCGAATGGAGTGCCTTCAACTACGCGACGCATCAGGGTGTTGCGAACAACACGCATGTAAACGCCAGCTTCACGACCTGCTTTACGCAGTTCAGTCATTTTATCTACGGTAACGCCGCGGGAATCCGCAACAACCGCAGACAGCGCGCCTTTGGCTACTTCGCTGACTTCAGCAACAATCGCTTGTTTGTCTTGAAGATTTAATGCCATTAGCTTTTTGCTCCTGGATTAGCCGGGGAAAATCCCCCGGAACTCACTTCACTCGGCGCTTTGTAAAACGCCACGCCGAGCGGCTTAACACGGTGAGCAGAATCCAGCAAAGACATTCTTTTATAAAAAAGAAAAATTTTCTTAGGCTCTGTCACCGTCTACGCAGGAAGGATTAAGTATCTTGCGATACACCTGCGGTCTTGGACGGAGGCCTGGATAGGCCAGGCTCCAACCGAAAAATCTTTGTTTTGCCTACGGCATAGCCAGTAGCAAAACCTTGGGGCATAAGATTCTAGACAAATCTCGGCCCCAAGTCAAAGCGATAATCGCAAGTGCGATTAGTTCGCTGCAGCAGACAGACCGCTCTGATCGATAGCAACGCCAGCACCCATGGTGGTGGAGAGGCTAACTTTCTTGATGTACATGCCTTTCGCCTGAGAAGGTTTTGCTTTTTTCAGCGCAACCAGCAGGGCTTCCAGGTTTTCTTTCAGCTTGTCTGCGTCGAAATCAACCTTACCGATAGTGGTATGGATGATGCCGTTTTTGTCGTTACGGTAGCGAACCTGACCAGCTTTAGCGTTTTTCACTGCTTCAGCAACGTTCGGAGTAACGGTACCCACTTTCGGGTTTGGCATCAGGCCGCGTGGACCCAGGATCTGGCCCAGTTGACCTACAACGCGCATTGCATCCGGGGAAGCAATAACAACGTCGAAGTTCATTTCGCCTTTCTTGATCTGGTCAGCCAGATCGTCCATACCTACCAGCTCTGCGCCGGCAGCTTTCGCTGCTTCAGCGTTAGCGCCTTGGGCAAATACGGCAACGCGAACGGAACGACCGGTGCCGTGTGGCAGAACGGTAGCGCCACGAACGTTTTGGTCAGATTTACGAGCGTCGATGCCGAGGTTAACGGCAACGTCAACGCTTTCTACGAATTTAGCGGTGGCCAGCTCTTTCAGCAGAGCAACAGCTTCGGTGATGTCATACTGTTTAGTAGCATCAACTTTGTCACGGATCACGCGCATGCGCTTGGTCAGCTTAGCCATCTCTTAATCCTCCACTACCAGGCCCATGGAACGAGCGGTACCTTCGATGGAGCGAGTCATCGCTTCAACGTCAGAACCAGTCATGTCCGCAGCTTTGGTTTCTGCGATTTCACGTACCTGAGCACGAGTCACTTTACCTACTTTGTCTTTGTTCGGCTTACCGGAACCAGACTTGATACCAGCCGCTTTTTTCAGCAGAACTGCTGCTGGCGGGGTTTTGGTAACGAAAGTGAAGGAGCGATCAGAATAAACGGTGATAACAACCGGAATCGGCAGACCTTTTTCAACGCTGTCAGTCTTAGCGTTGAATGCCTTACAGAATTCCATGATGTTAACGCCCTGCTGACCCAGAGCTGGACCCACTGGTGGGCTCGGGTTCGCCATACCAGCTGCAACTTGCAGCTTGACGTAGGCTTGTACTTTCTTAGCCATTTAAATTTCCTCGGTTTGGGTAGTATCGCCTCGTGAGAGGCTCCCCGTGTTTAACCTCGCCAGACAGGCATCAGGCAAGGCATCTAAAAACAAAAGGCGCGAAATTGTAGTTCAATTTCGCGCCTTTGACAAGCGGCAACGGACCGCTTATTGCTGATTATTCGATCAGCCTTTTTCAACCTGGCTGAAGTCCAGTTCCACCGGCGTTGCACGGCCGAAGATGGAAACGGAAACTTTCAGGCGGCTCTTTTCGTAATCGACTTCTTCGACCACGCCGTTGAAATCGGCAAACGGGCCATCGTTGACGCGCACCAGCTCGCCCGGCTCGAACAGCGTCTTCGGACGCGGTTTGTCACCAACCTGCTGCAGGCGGTTCATGATCGCATCAACTTCTTTATCGCTGATAGGCGCAGGACGGTCAGACGTGCCGCCGATGAACCCCATGACACGCGGTACGCTGCGCACCAGGTGCCAGCTGGCGTCATTCATCACCATCTGCACCAGCACGTAGCCAGGGAAGAATTTACGCTCGCTCTTGCGACGCTGGCCACCACGGATTTCAACCACTTCTTCCGTAGGCACCATCACTTCGCCGAACAGCTCTTCCATATCGTGCAGTTTGATGTGTTCACGCAGCGATTGCGCTACGCGACCTTCAAAACCGGAAAACGCCTGAACGACGTACCAACGTTTTTTTGGAGCTTCAGACATTTTAGAACCTCAGGCCAGTAATAAACGACACCAGACGGACCAGAATACCATCCAGTCCCCACAGAATCAGTGACATCACGGCGGTTACCGCGGCAACGATCAACGTGGTGTGTAGCGTTTCCTGACGAGTTGGCCAAATCACTTTACGTACTTCGGTACGCGCTTCGCGGGCAAACGCAACGGTGGCTTTGCCTTTGGTGGTCATCAGAGCCACTGCACCTGCAACGGCGATGATCAGCACAACTGCCAGCGCGCGCAATGGCAGGCTTAAATCACGGTAGTAATAGTTACCGACAATAGCCACAACCAACAGAACGGCGACGATCAGCCACTTTGCCGCTTCCAGGCCGCGTCCGCTCCCTTGAGCCTCGGTATTCGCACTCATAAACCAACCTGTCACAATGATGATTCAGAACAAACAACTTTGCCTCGCATTGCGAGGCAAACCAAACCGTTCGGATACCGCAATAGCAATATCCCGGTGTTTTACGCCATGACGTATTCAGTCAATACGGTTTAAGAGCCCATCTCACCAATGATTATGACTGCAAAATCGCTGATGAGATAGGTTCTAGTTCACAGCGTAGAAAAAGGGCATCAAATGATGCCCTTTTACCGCGTGTCGCGTCAAACTTTATCAGCGATTAAGCGATAACTTTAGCAACAACGCCTGCGCCAACGGTACGGCCGCCTTCACGGATTGCGAAACGCAGACCGTCGTCCATCGCAATTGGGTGAATCAGGGTTACAACCATGTTCACGTTGTCGCCTGGCATTACCATCTCTACGCCTTCTGGCAGTTCGATGGTACCGGTCACGTCAGTAGTACGGAAGTAGAACTGTGGACGGTAGCCTTTGAAGAATGGCGTGTGACGACCACCTTCATCTTTGCTCAGGATGTACACTTCAGATTCGAACTGGGTGTGTGGCTTGATGGAGCCTGGTTTAGCCAGTACCTGACCACGTTCGATTTCTTCACGTTTGATACCACGCAGCAGAACACCTACGTTCTCACCAGCACGGCCTTCGTCCAGCAGTTTGCGGAACATTTCAACGCCAGTACAGGTAGACTTAACGGTGTCTTTGATACCAACGATTTCAACTTCTTCGCCAACTTTGATGATACCGCGCTCAACACGACCGGTAACAACGGTACCACGACCGGAGATGGAGAATACGTCTTCGATTGGCAGCAGGAACGGCTTGTCGATAGCACGCTCTGGCTCTGGGATGTAGCTGTCCAGGGCTTCGGCCAGTTCGATGATTTTCGCTTCCCACTCAGCTTCGCCTTCCAGCGCTTTCAGCGCGGAACCGCGGATCACTGGCAGGTCGTCGCCTGGGAAGTCGTAAGCGGACAGCAGTTCGCGAACTTCCATTTCTACCAGTTCCAGCAGCTCTTCATCATCAACCATGTCGCATTTGTTCATGAATACGATGATGAAAGGAACGCCAACCTGACGACCCAGCAGGATGTGCTCACGAGTCTGAGGCATTGGGCCGTCAGTCGCAGCTACTACCAGGATCGCGCCGTCCATCTGAGCAGCACCGGTGATCATGTTTTTCACGTAGTCGGCGTGCCCTGGGCAGTCAACGTGCGCGTAGTGACGAGTCGGGGTGTCATACTCAACGTGAGAGGTGTTGATAGTGATACCACGAGCTTTTTCTTCTGGCGCGTTATCGATCTGGTCGAAAGCACGTGCAGAACCGCCGTAGGTTTTAGCCAGAACGGTGGTGATCGCTGCAGTCAGGGTAGTTTTACCGTGGTCAACGTGGCCGATAGTACCAACGTTAACGTGCGGTTTTGTACGTTCAAATTTTTCTTTAGACACGGCTATATTCCTTACTATAGCGCTCTCCCCTTCTGGAGAGAGCACGGGACTTTGGTTTTAACCCTGCGGCTTATTTGCCACGGGCTTCGATTACGGCCTGAGCGACGTTGTTCGGTGCATCATCATACTTCAGGAATTCCATGGTGTATGATGCGCGACCTTTAGTCAGAGAACGCAGCTGAGTTGCGTAGCCGAACATTTCGGACAACGGTACTTCAGCGTGGATCTTAACGCCAGTCACTTCAGATTCCTGACCGCGCAGCATGCCGCGACGACGGCTCAAGTCACCGATAACGTCACCGGTGTTCTCTTCTGGAGTCTCAACTTCAACCTTCATGATAGGCTCAAGCAGAACTGGTTTCGCTTTCTTAAAGCCTTCTTTAAAGGCGATAGACGCGGCCAGTTTAAACGCCAGTTCAGAGGAGTCAACGTCGTGGTAAGAACCGAAGTGCAGACGAATACCCATGTCTACTACCGGGTAACCAGCCAACGGACCAGACTTCAGCTGCTCCTGGATGCCTTTATCAACGGCAGGGATGTATTCGCCAGGAATTACACCACCTTTGATGTCGTTGACGAACTCGTAACCTTTCGGGTTAGAGCCCGGCTCCAGTGGGTACATGTCGATCACAACGTGACCGTACTGACCGCGACCACCAGACTGCTTGGCGTGCTTACCTTCAACGTCGGTAATCTTCGCGCGAATCGCTTCGCGGTAAGCTACCTGAGGTTTGCCCACGTTAGCTTCAACGTTGAATTCACGCTTCATGCGGTCAACGATGATGTCGAGGTGCAGTTCACCCATACCGGCGATGATGGTCTGGTTAGACTCTTCGTCAGTCCATACGCGGAACGACGGGTCTTCTTTAGCCAGACGGCCCAGAGCCAGACCCATTTTTTCTTGGTCAGCTTTGGTTTTCGGTTCAACGGCGATAGAGATTACCGGCTCAGGGAATTCCATACGCTCCAGGATGATTGGAGAGTCTGGATCACACAGGGTGTCCCCGGTGGTCACGTCTTTCAGACCGATCGCAGCGGCGATGTCGCCTGCGCGAACTTCTTTGATCTCTTCACGCTTGTTGGCGTGCATCTGAACGATACGGCCAAAACGCTCGCGCGCAGACTTAACGGAGTTCAGCACGGTGTCGCCGGAGTTAACAACGCCGGAGTACACGCGGAAGAAGGTCAAGTTACCTACGAACGGGTCGGTAGCGATTTTGAACGCCAGCGCAGAGAACGGCTCGTCATCACTTGCGTGACGCTCAGCCGGAGTGTCTTTACCGTCGTCCAGGATACCGTTGATCGCAGGAACGTCAGTTGGTGCCGGCAGGTATTCGATTACCGCATCCAGCATCGCCTGCACGCCCTTGTTCTTAAACGCAGAACCACAGGTAACCAGGATGATTTCGTTGTTCAGTACGCGCTGACGCAGAGCTGCTTTGATTTCTTCCTCGGTCAGCTCTTCGCCGCCCAGGTATTTTTCCATCAGCTCTTCGGAAGCTTCCGCAGCGGACTCGATCAGGTTCTGGCGCCATTCTTCAGCCAGATCCATCATGTCAGCCGGGACGTCTTCGTATTCGAAGGTTACGCCTGCGTCTTCTTCGTTCCAGTTGATCGCCTTCATTTTCACCAGGTCGATAACGCCGGTGAATTTGTCTTCTGCGCCGATAGCCAGCTGCAGAGGAACAGGGTTAGCGCCCAGACGAGATTTGATCTGGCCAACAACTTTCAGGAAGTTAGCGCCCATACGGTCCATTTTGTTAACGAACGCGATACGTGGCACTTTGTATTTGTTAGCCTGACGCCATACGGTTTCAGACTGTGGCTGAACACCACCAACAGCACAGTAAACCATTACCGCGCCATCCAGCACACGCATGGAACGTTCTACTTCGATGGTGAAGTCAACGTGCCCTGGGGTGTCGATGATGTTTACGCGATGCGGTTCGAACTGCTTGGCCATACCAGACCAGAAAGCAGTAGTCGCTGCAGAAGTGATGGTAATACCACGCTCCTGCTCCTGTTCCATCCAGTCCATGGTGGCAGCGCCGTCATGAACTTCACCGATTTTGTGGTTTACACCGGTGTAGAACAGAATACGTTCGGTAGTGGTGGTTTTACCGGCGTCGATGTGAGCACTGATACCGATGTTACGGTAGCGTGCAATGGGTGTTGTACGAGCCATTTGATTCCTCTATTCCTAGGGCGTTCAAGTTCAGTTAACCCAAGCGGGCCGATTTGACGCGCCCGCTTGGTTAGCATGACTACAGCCAGGTGATTACCAGCGGTAGTGGGCGAACGCCTTGTTGGCTTCGGCCATACGGTGAACGTCTTCACGCTTCTTAACAGCAGAACCTTTGTTCTCTGCTGCGTCAGACAGCTCGTTCGCCAGGCGCAGAGCCATGGATTTATCACCGCGTTTACGTGCAGCATCAACGATCCAACGCATTGCCAGAGCATTACGACGAACCGGGCGGACTTCAACTGGTACCTGATAAGTAGAACCGCCAACGCGACGCGACTTAACTTCTACAGTCGGGCGAACGTTGTCGAGAGCGACTTCGAAAGCTTCCAGGTGATCTTTACCAGAACGCTGAGCCAGGGTCTCCAGCGCGGTATAGACGATTGCTTCTGCAGTAGATTTTTTACCGTCTACCATCAGGATATTTACAAATTTGGCCAGCAGCTCAGATCCGAACTTAGGATCTGGCAGGATTTTACGTTGGCCGATTACGCGACGACGTGGCATGGAAATACTCCGTTGTTAATTCAGGATTGTCCAAAACTCTACGAGTTTATTTTGACATTAAAGTTAAAACGTTTGGCCTTACTTAACGGAGAACCATTAAGCCTTTGGCTTCTTCACGCCGTACTTGGAACGAGCTTGCTTACGGTCTTTAACACCGGAGCAGTCAAGTGCACCACGGACGGTGTGGTAACGCACACCTGGCAGGTCTTTTACACGACCGCCACGGATCAGGATTACGGAGTGTTCCTGCAGGTTGTGGCCTTCGCCACCGATGTAGGAAGTCACTTCGAAACCGTTAGTCAAACGCACACGGCAAACTTTACGCAGTGCGGAGTTTGGTTTTTTCGGGGTAGTGGTATATACGCGGGTGCATACGCCACGTTTCTGCGGGCAGGCTTCCAGCGCTGGAACGTTGCTTTTAGCAGCCTTCACAGAGCGTGGTTTGCGAACCAGCTGGTTAATTGTTGCCATTAAAAAAGCTCCTGGTTTTTGCTTCGTACTAGCTTCGTAAACATGTGATAAATCCCCTCGTATGCACTATTGGCAGAGTACGAGGACGCAGAATTTTAGGGCTGACCAGTATGGGTGTCAAGAAATATACAACATCACTCTCATTACCAGGCCATTTGGCTGCGGTGTTGTTCGGTTAATTCAACGAAGTGATTATAGCCGATGACAGTGATTTTGTGCGAAAAATGACCAACCAATCCCCGGGCTTCCAGGTCATCCTGCAGCGCATAAAGGGATATGGGGGCGGCGAGCAGCAATTCAAGATGAGCGCTGCCGGCAAGGCCTGCAAGCACGCCGTCCTGTAGCAGCAACAGCGCGTCGCCCTCCGCCGCCAGGCGCAGCAGCGCAGGTAAGTCACATTGGTTTGGCGAATGGCTCAGGGTATACAGCATCAGAAGATCCTAAAACGTCATCACGGCGTCGTAACCGGCCAATTGGCGGCGCAATTCATCCGGCGCCAGCACCTCGGCATCCAGCACCCAATCGGTCACCTGACTCAGCCCACGCTCCTGCAGCGAAGCCTGGCATAGATAGCAGCGCTCCACGTCATACAACGGCAGCACGCCGAAGGTGGCGATGTAATTGCGCGCCAAGATTTTTTCCGGTTGCTGGCCCGGCAACAGCTGCAATACGCCATCGCCGACAAAAAACACCCCCAAATCCTCACTGAGCGCCGATGTGGCAAGCAGCGCATCCAGCCCTTCCCTGCCGCCGGCACCGCCGTGCGGCCCGTGGGTGAAAACAAAAGCGACTCGTTTCATCATATCCTCAGAACTGCACCAGACGGTCGCAACTCAGCGACGCTTCGGCCAGGGAACCCAGCCCGCTCAGGGTAAAGCCGGGCTGCAGGTTGGCGCTTGCCAGCCCCTGTTGCGCCGCCTCCTGCTCGTCGGTGATGCCACGGCGCAGCGCGGCAGCAACGCAGACGTTGAGCGCCACGCCGTGTTGTTGCGCCAGCTGCGTCCAGCCGCGCACCAGGTCGAACTCGTCGCTGGCCGGCGCGGTCAGCTGGTTGGCGTTCAACACCCCTTCACGGTAGAAAAAAACGCTGGAAAGCCGGTGCCCTTTCGCCAGCAAAGCCTGAGCGAACTGATAGGCGCTGCTGGCCTGCTGAGTGCCGTAAGCCGGGCCGGTGACCAACAGACAATAATCGAGCATCAACGGTCGCTTCCCAACAGATCGCCGCTCTTGAACTGGCGGATGTACAGATACACGGTGTGTTTGGAGATATTCAGGCGATCCGCCACCTGATTGATCGCATCCTTGATATCGAAGATGCCTTTCTCATAGAGGTTGAGCACCACCTGGCGATTCTTGGCGTTATTGGACACCGAGCGGTCGGCGTTCACCTCTTCGATGGTGAACTCCAGCGTCTGCGCCACCAGATCGTCGACGGAAGAGGCGAAATTCACCGACGACGGCACGTCCTGCGTGGCCGGCGGCATAAAAGTCTGCATGATCTGCGAGAACGGCACGTCGAGGTTCATGTTGATGCACAGCAAGCCGATCACCCGCTGCTCGCGATTGCGAATGGCAATGGTCACCGATTTCATCAACACGCCGCTCTTGGCGCGGGTAAAGTAGGCTTTCGACACGCTGCTGTCGTCGCCGGCCATGTCGTGCAACATGCGCAGCGCCAGGTCGGTGATCGGCGAGCCGATTTTGCGCCCGGTGTGTTCCCCGTTGGCGATGCGCACCGCCGAGCTGTTCAGGTCTTCCAACGCGTGCAATACGATCTCACAGTGGCCGCCGATCAACATCGCCAGCCCGTCGACCACCGCTTCATAGGATTTCAGGATTTCATGATCCGTTTGAGTAAACGGACGTTCATTCAGCAAATCAAGTTCGCTGGCTTCGCTGGATAAAAGCGAATTCGACATCGAAGATACCACCCTCATAGATCGCCTGTGCCAGGGGGCGCAGCTAAAACCGCTCGGACCGGATCGCTGCCGTCGTCGGCATGCCGCCGCGCGGCTGGCTGAGAGCCGCATAAAACGGCACGATGACATCCGCGGGCGAGGCGGCCGGGAACAATTTTAGGTACACGCCCTAAGGGGCAGACGCATGACTGATAAGTCAGAATTATTAGTCTAGCAAAGCGGCCGGAGCAAAGTCCTTGCGTTTGCGCGTGGTATTGACGTTAAGCCCGATGCCCGGCAGGCGTCAAGCGTTCAATGGCGAGAGAGGTGGCGGCGGCCAAAATGAAAACCGCCGCGGAGGGCATCCGCGGCGGTGGCAAACAAAGCGACGAGATTATTTCGCTTTGGTATCGGCTTTCGCGTCAGCCGGTTTTTCGGCTTTAGCGTCGGCTTTCGGCGCCGCTTTCACGTCCAGCAGCTCAACGTCGAAGACCAGCGTGGAGTTAGCTGGGATGCCCGGAACGCCGGTTTTGCCGTAGGCCAAGGCCGGCGGGATCACCAGCTTGATTTTGCCGCCTTTCTTGATGTGCTTCAGACCTTCGGTCCAGCCAGGGATCACGCCGTCCAGACGGAACGACAGCGGCTCGCCGCGGGTATAGGAGTTATCAAACTCGGTGCCGTCGGTCAGGGTGCCTTTGTAGTTCACCACCACGGTGTCGCTGTCTTTCGGCGCTTCACCCGCGCCCGGTTTCTCTACCTGATACAGCAGGCCGGATTCGGTTTTCTTCACGCCTTTTTCTTTAGCGAAGCTGTCGCGATACTTGGCGCCTTTGGTTTCGTTGTCCTTGGCGTCCTGCTCCATCTTCGCCTGAGCGGAAGCCTTCACGCGCGCTTCGAAGCCCTGCAGGGTCTTCTCGATGTCGGCATCGTTCAGCTTGCTCTTGTTGGCGAACGCGTCCTGAACGCCGGCGATCAGCTGATCTTTGTCCAGCTTGATGCCCAGCTTCTCTTGCTCTTTCAGAGAGTTGTCCATGTAACGGCCGAGAGAGGCGCCCAGTGCGTAAGCCGCTTGCTCGTCGTCGTTTTTGAACTTGCCGGTGCTTGGCGCTGCTGCCGCGTCCGCTGGTTTAGCGGCTTCTGCCGGTTTGGCGGCATCGGCTGCCATGACCTGGGTCGCATTCAGAGCAAAAGCCATGGTGGTTGCCAGAAGCGTGACTTTAAACAAAGATTTCATCCATTTCTCCAGTGTCTGAAGCAATGCCCCAAACAATCATTAGGTAAGATAACCGGGCTACTATAGCTGCCTGAAACAAAACAAAACAGTCGCACAGGTAACCAATCGAGTCAAAGTGTGACTCCCACTTTGCCGAGAAGTTTCCCCCTGCGTGCTACTCGTATGATAAATCAGATTTTTCTTGCAAAATATTCGGCGAGGTTAGCAAAAAACGGCGTATCGGGCGCGCAACTTTTCAGCACTTTACACTGCCGATCGCAACGTTGCGCGCCGTCTGAAGAAATAGCGCGAGCAAACCCGGCGCCAGCTGTTACCATAGCGCCGAATCAGGATTTTATCGCGTCAGAGGTAGCCTCATGCACAACGCCGACATTCAACGCCTGCTACAGCGGCTTGAAGAACTGGAGAGCCGTCAGGCTTTCCAAGAGCTCACCATCGAAGAGCTCAACCAGACCGTTACCCAGCATCAAATGGAAATGCTGAAGATGCGCGAACACCTGCGCATGTTGACCGACAAGCTGCGCTCGACCCAAACCTCAATGATCGCCTCGCAATCGGAAGAAACCCCTCCGCCGCACTATTGAGGGTCCGTTGCGCGGTTATTTCAGGCGTGCCAACCCATCGACGGCACGCTCGAGATACCGGCGCGGGCACCCCAGGTTGATGCGGATAAAACCGCTCCCCTGCGGGCCGAAACCGCTGCCCATCGACGGAGCCAGCTTTGCCACCGCCACCAGCGCCTGCTGTAAGTCAGCATCGCTCAAACCCAGTGCACGGCAATCCAGCCAGGCGAGATAGGTCCCTTCTGCCTGGGTCATCGTGCACCAGGGCGCGGCGGCCGCCAGCGCCCGTTCAAACCAACGCCGATTCTCCGCCAGGTAGCTGAGCAGCTCATCAAGCCAGACAGCACCCCGTTGATAGGCCGCGGTCGCCGCCGTCATCGATAGCGCGTTGAACACATCCAGCCCGTGGGCATTCAGCCGATCGACAAACGCCTGCCGAAGCCGAGCGTTGGGGATCAGGAAATTCGAAATGCGCAGCGAGGAAAGGCCGAACGTTTTGCTGGCGGACGTCGCCGCAATCGCTCGCTCGCGATATTTCTTGTCCAGATGCAACACCGACGTAAACGTCTCGCCGGGCAGCAGCAGATCGGCCCAGATCTCATCGGAGATCACCGTAACGTCGTGGGTATGGCAAAGCGCCATGAGCCGCTCCAGTTCATCGCGGCGCCAGCAACGGCCTGTCGGATTGTGCGGATTGCACAGCAACAACAGCGGCGGTTTACGCTGCGCCAGACAGGCAGCCAACTGGTCGAAATCGATCCGATATCCCTGCGGAGTTTTCAACAGAGGATTCTCAAGCACCTCTCTGCCATTCATGGTGACTATCTTGGCGAACGAGCCATAATACGGCCCCTGCACCACCACACCGTCCCCCGGCTTGCTGAGCAGTTGGATCAGCATCGCCAATCCGGGCACCACCCCCTCAATCGACGTAAACCACTCACGCCGCAGCGGCAAGTCGTGCCGTTTGGCGAACCAGTCGATCGCCGCCTGATAGTAGGCGTCGTCACGTTCGCTGTAGCCAAAGACCCCGTGGTCCACCCGCTGATGCAGCGCCTGTTGCACCTCTGGCGGACATGGAAAATCGAAATCGGACACCCACATCGGCAACAGTTCGCTGCCATCCAGTTGCAGATAGCGGTCGATGAAGTCCCACTTCACGGAGCTGGTGTTGTGGCGATCGATGATGGCGTTGAAATGACTCGTCATGTCAGGCTTCCTTACGCTGCAAATCGTTCTGAGGTTGAAGTTTGGCGATACCGAAGCCGGTGAACCCATAAATCAGGGCGAACACCACCGCGGCATAACATTGGATCGCCCACGGCAGCAGATCGAGCGTGCTGACCCCCAGCGTGGTCGCCATGTAAATACCGGCGGCCGTCCACGGGATCAGCGGCTCGATAACGGTGCCCGCATCCTCGACGGTGCGCGACAGGTTTTTGTTGTCCAGCCCCATGCGCCGATAGGCCCCTTTGAACAGCTCCGCTGGGATCAGCAGCGCCAGCTTGCCGTCGCTGGTCGCGCCGGTCACCAGGATCGTGGTGGCAACGGTGGCGGCGATCAGTTGGCCGGTGGTGTGCACCACGTGCAGCAGCCGGCTGATGATCACCGTCAGGGCGCCGGTCAGCGTCAGGGCGCCGGCGAAGGAAAAGGCGCAGAACACCAGCAGGATCGTACTCATCATCGAGAACATGCCGCCGCGGTTCAGCAGGCGCGGCACATCGGCGACGATCCCTTCGACGTTATGACCCTGGCTGGCGAACATCGACAGATTGAAACCGTCCATCAACGCATTCAGCCCCTGTTGCAGGCTAAAACCCTGCAGCGCGACGCCGATGGCGATCGCCAGCGCGCAGGCGGCCAGCATGACAGGGATCACCGGCCGTTTGGTCACTGCGCCCCACAGCACCAGCACCGGTGGCAGGATCAACAGCAGGTTGAAATGGTACAGCCCCTCAAGCGCACTGACGATTTCGGTCACTTTTTCCGGCGTTGCCACGCTGCCCACCGCGCCGGTGTGGCCGGCGATCAGGTACACCACGGCGGCCAGGATGAAGCTCGGCAACGTCGTGTACATCAGATGCTGGATATGGCTGTAGAGATCGGTATCCGCAACGATAGCCGCGAAGTTCGTCGAATCGGACAACGGCGAAATTTTGTCGCCGAAGTAGGCGCCGGACACCACCGCCCCAGCCGCGGCGGCCAGCGGCACGTCTAAACCGGCGGCCACGCCCATCAGCGCCACGCCCACGGTGCCGGCTGCCCCCCACGAGGTGCCGGTGCACACCGAGATCACGCTGGTGATGAAGAACGCGGCAATCAGAATATATTGCGGACTGATCAGCTTCAGCCCCCAATACACCATGTAAGGGATTGTACCGCTGATCATCCAGGTGCCGATCAGGCCACCTACGCAGATCAGGATCATGATCACCGGCATGGCCTTCGCCAGCTTGGCCACGATGGCCTCGATGATGTCGTCCCAGCGGTAACCTTGCCACCAGGCCAGCGCGGCGGTGATGGCGGCGGAAACCAGCAGAAGCGGTTCAATGCGCAGGCCAAACTGGCCATAGCCGATGATGAGCAGCAACAGCATGGCCACAATCGGCAGCGTCGCCAACCCAAGGTTGAGCGTTTTCTTATTATCCATATACGGCTCCTGTTGAAGATGGGGTACTGCAACAGCGTAATGGCTTCGATAATCGGAGGATGTGAGCGCAGGCAACCGGCCATGTAATCGATTTCATGCGCTCACATTGTGTGACTGGTCTCTCATTCGCCGCGCTTGCTTTGCTCATGCGGCTCGCCATCGGTGACAGAGTCTCGCAGGATAAGCTCGGCCGAAAAGCGGTTGTTCTGCGGCGCGACGTCGCTGCCGCTGTGGATCTGCAGCGCGAGGCGCGCGGCGCGTCGGGCCATTTTCTCGATGGGGTAATGCACAGTGGTCAGCGAAGGGTGGAGATATTTCGCCAGGGCAATGTCGTCAAAGCCAACGATCGACAGCGCCTCGGGCAACTGAATGTGCCGTTGATGGCAGGTGCGCATCATGCCGGCGGCCATCACGTCGTTGAACGTCACTGCGGCGGTGAAGCGTGGGTCGCTGGCCAGCACGCGCTCGGCCGCCAACTCGCCCCCTTTCTCGTTGAAGGGCACGCTGATGATCCAGGCTCCGGGCACCTCAATACCAGCGGCGGCCATGGCCTTGCGGTAACCCGCTAACCGCTGTGCGCGGTCGTCGATCGGCAAATCCGCCGTCACGCAGGCGATTCTCCGATGCCCCTGGCGAATGAGTAGCTCGGTCGCCGCCTGTGCCGCCTTGGCATTGTCGAGCCAAATACAACGATTGGCGATGGCCGGCAGGTAGCGATTGACCAGCACCAGCGCGGGCGTGTGGGCGGCGTAGCGCAGCAGCTCCTCTTCTCCCATGCGCGTGACGTGCGCCACAATGGCTTCGCATCCCTGATTGATGAGAAAGTCGAGGCCGCTTTTTTCCAGTTCGGCCTGATGCCCGCCGCTGCACAACATCAAACGCACGCCAGCCTGCCGCGTGATGTCTTCCACGCCCCGCGCCAGGCGCGAGAAAAACGGATCGTCGAGGTTGCCGGTCAGCAACCCCAGCATATTGCCGCTTCTTTTCGCCAGTGCCAGCGCGGCGGCGTTGCGGTGGTAATTGAACTCGCGCATCGCTTTCTCGACGCGTTCGCGGGTCACCGGTTCAACGTAGGCGGTATTATTGATCACCCGGCTGACGGTGGCCGTGGAAACGCCGGCGCGGCGCGCAACGTCTTTCATGGTGGCCATGGCATGTCCTGTTGTGCCGTTCGGCGCCTGGTGCGCCGCGCATAAAAAAGGGCAGCCAATGGCCGCCCTCTTGTCTCGGGATTGCGTTCTGCTTAGTGGCAGCCGCAACCACCGTTACCGCAACCGCCTTTACCGTGGTCGTGACCATGGTCGTGATCGTGGCTGTGGCCGTGACCGCCGCAGCAACCTTCACCGTGCTCGTGGTGATGGTCGTGCTCGCCGTGTACGTGACCGTGCGCCAGCTCTTCTGCGGTCGCTTCGCGGATCGCGACAACTTCCACGTTGAAGTTCAGGTTTTGGCCGGCCAGCATGTGGTTGCCGTCAACCACGACGTGGTCACCGTCAACTTCGGTGATTTCAACCGGTACCGGGCCCTGATCGGTGTCAGCCAGAAAACGCATGCCGACCTGCAGTTCGTCAACGCCCATGAAGACGTCTTTCGGTACGCGCTGCACCAGGTTTTCGTCGTAGTTGCCGTACGCGTCGTTCGCGCCGACGTGAACGTCAAAACGATCGCCAACGTCGTGGCCTTCGAGTGCTTTTTCCAGACCTGCGATCAGAGAACCATGCCCGTGCAGATAGTCCAGCGGTGCGCTCACCGGAGACTCATCAACCAAAACACCGTCTTCTGTACGTACTTGGTAAGCCAGGCTGACCACCAAGTCTTTTGCTACTTTCATGATATCTCCTACCGTTGGCTACTAGGACGCGCACCGTTATCGGGATGCGCGCCTTTTCCGGACAGATTGTAACGGAAATCTGCCTCGCTGTACCCTCCGGGATAAAAAAACGCTACTTCGGCTGGAAAATGCCGATCACCTGCTCTTGCGGGCGAACGTGTTTTTCCACCTGTTGTTCGGTCTGGCGCTGATGGTGTCCGCACTTGACGCACTCCACCACTTCCACCTGATCCTCCCGCCATACCGCCAACGTATCCATAGCGCTACAGCTCGGGCACACCGCCCCGGCGATAAATCTCTTACGTGTTGCAGACATCGTTATGCTCCCGCTTATTCGTATTCGTCCCAGCCGTCGAACTGGCGACTTTCTTTTTGCATTTCGCGATGGAACAGCTCTTCCAGCTCGCGCCGCGCCTCTTTCACGCGGGAAATTTGCGCCACGTCGCCCTGATGCGGCGGCATCAGCTCACGCAGCATGCGCATATCCAGGCGGCGGAAATGCTGCTGGGCGCGGAAAGCCTGATGCGGGTGCATGCCCAGCTCCATCAGCGCCTTTCGCCCCAGTTCCAGCGCGCTGGAGAAGGTCTCGCGGCTGAACTGTTTCACGCCCGCCTGCAGCAGCTCATGTGCCTCCACGCGGCCGCGCGCACGCGCCAGAATGCTCAGGTTCGGGAAGTGCTGTTGGCACAGCCGCACGATCTCCATGGTGTCTTCCGGCTCATTGCAGGTGATCACGATCGACTTGGCCTTTTCGGCGCCCGCCGCGCGCAGCAGTTCCAGCTCGGTGGCGTCGCCGTAATAAACCTGGTAACCGTAACGCCGCAGCACGCCGACGGCGCTGACGTCGCGCTCCAGTACGGTAATGCGCATTTTGTTGGCCATCAACAGGCGGCCGATCACCTGGCCGAAACGCCCGAAGCCGACGATGATCACCTGCGGATCGTCATCCTCTACGTACGGCGTTTCCTCGTCTTCGCCTTTAGCGTTATAGCGGCGCGCCAAAATGCGGTCGATGGCCTGCATCAGCAGCGGCGTGGTCATCATCGACAGCGTCACCACCACCAGCAGCAAAGAGAGTTGATCCGGCTGCAGCACCTTTTGCGCCCCCGCCGCCGAAAACAGCACGAAGGCAAACTCACCGCCCTGGCTGAGCACCCCGGCAAACTGCAGCCGCACCGAGCTACGCAGGCCGAACAGACGCGACACGCCATAGAGCACGCCGGATTTGACCGCCACCAGCGCCAGTACGCCGATCAACACCTCGGCCAGGTGGGTGTAGAGCACGCCGATATTCAACACCATGCCCACCGAGATAAAGAACAGCCCCAGCAGCAGCCCTTTAAACGGCTCGATGGAGATCTCCAGTTCGTGGCGATATTCGCTCTCCGCCAACAGCACCCCGGCGATGAAGGTGCCGAGCGCCATCGACAGGCCGAGCGCCTCCATAAACAGCGCCGAGCCGAGCACCAACAACAGCGCCGCGGCGGTGAAAATCTCGCGCACGCCGGAGGCGGCGATATAGCGGAACAGCGGCCGCAGCAGAAAGCGTCCGCCGATCAGCATGCCGCCGAACGCCGCGACCTTGAGCGCGATCTTCGCCCAGTCGTCGCTGGTGCCGCCGGCGCCGGCCAGAATGGGGATCAACGCCAACGCCGGGATCACCGCCATATCCTGGAACAGCAGCACCGAGAAACCGAGCTGCCCCCCTTCGTTGCGGTTCATGCCCTTTTCGCGCATCAGCTGCAGCGCCATGGCGGTGGAAGACATCGCCAGGCCGATACCGCCGATCACCGCCGCCTGCCAGGCGAAGTGCGTCAGGTACAGCAACGCGCCCAGCACCGCCGCGGTGAGCAACACCTGGCCGGCGCCGGCGCCGAAAATCGAGCGCCTCAGTTCCCACAGCTTGCTGGGGTTCAGCTCCAGACCGATGATGAACATCAGGAACACCACGCCCAGCTCGGAGAAGTGCAGGATCTCGTCAACGTCGCGGATGAAGCCCAATCCCCAAGGGCCGATGGCAATGCCGGCGATCAGATAGCCCAGCACCGCGCCGATCCCCAGGCGACGGGCGATCGGCACCGTCACCACCGCGGCAAACAGGAACAGCAAAATGGCGGTCAGTAAGGTCGATCCTTCCATGGTCACCGCCCTCCGTGCGGCAGCGGGTGGCTCAGCCACTCGCCGTAGGCGTCTGCATGGCTGCGCAACACCTCCGGCTTCTGCCGCCGCGCCCAATAGACCACGAACGGCGTCAGCCAGTGCATATGGCACATCCCGGCGGTCAGCTCGAACGGCCGCAGGATATCTTCCATCGGATAGTGGTTATAACCGCCGGTGCGGTAGGCGCCTTCCGGCTCACCGGTGGTGATCACCGAGCGCCAGTATTTGCCCGCCAGCGCATTGCCGCCCACCCCGCTGGCGAAGCCGCGCGACAGCACGCGATCCAGCCACTCCTTCAGCAGCGCCGGACAGCTGTAGGTATACAGAGGGTGCTGAAACACGATGACCTGATGCTCACGCAGCAGCTGTTGTTCGTGATGAATATCGATAAAAAAATCAGGGTAGTGCGCGTAGAGATCGTGCACGGTGACATGTTCCAACTGCTGCGCCGGTCGAAGCAAAACCCGGTTCGCCACCGAGTCATGGGATTCCGGATGGGCATACAGCAGCAAGACCTTGGGCGGCTGCGACATCATTCCCCTCCAAAGCGTCGTCAGAGTAGCGGTTTTCCGCTACCATGCATCGCAAAGACAAAAACAGCGCGCGGTGCGCGTTCTGTTACCTTAATGATAATTTAACATACTCTGAACATACGGCGCTTTATGATTGTATTCTCCTCGCTACAAATCCGACGCGGCATCCGCGTCCTGCTGGACAACGCCACGGCGACGGTTAATCCAGGTCAGAAGGTCGGCCTGGTGGGCAAAAATGGCTGCGGCAAATCCACGCTGCTGTCGCTGCTGAAGGGCGAGATCGCGGCGGATGGCGGCAGCTTTACCTTCCCCGGCAACTGGGCGCTGGCCTGGGTCAACCAGGAGACGCCGGCGCTGGACGTGCCGGCGATCGAGTATGTTATCGACGGCGACCGCGAGTTTCGCCAGCTCGAAGCCGAACTGCAGGCCGCCAACGACCGCAACGACGGCCACGCCATCGCCACCCTGCACGGTAAGCTGGACGCCATCGACGCCTGGACCATCCGTTCCCGCGCCGCCAGCCTGCTGCACGGCCTCGGCTTCTCCAACGAACAGCTGCAAAGCCCGGTGCGCGACTTTTCCGGCGGCTGGCGCATGCGTCTCAACCTGGCGCAGGCGCTGGTGTGCCGTTCCGACCTGCTGCTGCTCGACGAACCGACCAACCACCTGGATCTCGATGCGGTGATCTGGCTGGAGCGCTGGCTGAAAAGCTACCCCGGCACGCTGGTGCTGATCTCGCATGACCGCGACTTCCTCGATCCGATTGTCGACAAGATCCTGCATATCGAACAGCAGACCCTGAACGAATACACCGGCAACTACTCGTCGTTCGAACGCCAGCGCGCCACCAAATTGGCGCAGCAACAGTCGCTGTATCAGCATCAGCAAGAAAAAGTGGCGCACCTGCAAAGTTATATCGACCGTTTTCGGGCGAAGGCCTCCAAGGCCAAGCAGGCGCAGAGCCGCATCAAGATGTTGGAGCGCATGGAGCTGATCGCCCCGGCGCACGTCGACAACCCGTTCACCTTCAGCTTCCGCCCGCCGGAAAGCCTGCCGAACCCGCTGCTGCGCATGGAAAAAGTCAGCGCCGGATATGGCGATAAAGTGATCTTGAAGTCAATCAAGCTGAACCTGGTACCCGGTTCACGCATTGGCCTGCTCGGCCGCAACGGCGCCGGTAAATCGACGTTGATCAAACTGCTGGCCGGCACTCTGGAACCGCTGAGCGGCGAGATCGGCCTGGCGAAAGGCATCAAGCTGGGTTACTTCGCCCAGCACCAGTTGGAATTCCTGCGCGCCGACGAATCGCCGTTGCAGCATCTGAGCCGCATCGCGCCACGGGTGCTGGAGCAGCAGCTGCGAGATTACCTGGGCGGTTTCGGGTTCCAGGGCGACAAGGTCAGCGAAGTGACCGAACGTTTCTCCGGCGGCGAGAAGGCGCGGCTGGTGCTGGCGCTGATCGTCTGGCAACGCCCGAACCTGCTGCTGCTCGATGAACCGACCAACCACCTGGATCTCGACATGCGTCAGGCGCTGACCGAGGCGCTGATCGATTTCGAAGGCGCGTTGGTGGTGGTCTCGCACGACCGTCACCTGCTGCGTTCCACCACCGACGATCTGTACCTGGTGCATGACGGCCAGGTCGAGCCTTTCGAGGGCGATCTCGACGACTACCAGCAGTGGCTTGTCGACCTGCAGCGCCAGGAAAACCAGCAGGATGCACCGGAAAAAGAGAGCGGCGGCAACAGCGCGCAGGCGCGCAAGGACCAAAAACGCCGCGAGGCGGAGTTCCGTACGCAGACCCAACCGCTGCGCAAGCAGATCGCCAAGCTGGAACAGCAGATGGAAAAACTGGGCGCCGAACTGGCGGCGGTGGAAGAGCAGTTGGCGGATCCCGCACTGTACGACATCAGCCGCAAGGCCGAACTGACCGACTGCCTGCAAAAGCAAAGCCAGGCCAAATCCGCGCTCGAAGAGACGGAAATGACCTGGCTGGATGCACAGGAACAGCTGGAGCAGTTAACGCAGGCGTTCGACGCCTAAACGTTGTTACGCCTTGTAAAAGGGCTTGTCCCCCAGAATGGTCGCGCGGTGCATGATGCGCCGCTGCGGCAGATAATCCGCGTTGGCGTAGTGCTGCGTCACGCGGTTATCCCAGATCGCCACGTCATTTTCCTGCCAGCGCCAGCGCACCTGAAACTCCGGTTTGGTGATGTGAGCAAACAGGAAGTTCAGTAAAGCGTCGCTCTCCTTCGGCGCCACATCCACGATCCGCGTGGTGAACCCTTCATTGACGAACAGCGCCTGCCGGCCGCTGACCGGATGAGTACGCACCACCGGATGCAGCAGCGGCGGATTTTTCTGCACCGCCAGTTGCCAACGCTGGTGTTCTTCTTCACTGCCGCGATGCTTGTACTCCGGGAACGACTTGGTGAAGTCATGTTCCGCGCGCAGCCCCGCGAGCAGCGTTCTGAACGGCGCCGACAGCGCCTCGTAGGCCGCGATGCCACTGGCCCACAGCGTATCGCCGCCGGTGGAAGGCAAGGTCTTGGCCGCCAGGATCGCCCCCAGCGGCGGGTTCTCGATAAAGGTCACGTCGGTGTGCCAGTTGTCGTTGTCCGGCGGGTTGTCGTCGTGGGTATCGAGCACGATGATCTCTTCCACGTCGGTGGCGTGCGGATAGACCGGATGGATGTGCAGATCGCCGAAGCGGCCGGCCAGATCGCGCTGCTGCAGCGGCGTGATCGGCTGGTTGCGGAAGAACAGCACCTGATGCTTGAGCAGCGCATGATAAAGCTGTTCAAACTGGCCATCGCCCAACGGCCGGGCCAACTCGACGTTTTCCACCAGCGCCCCGATGTAAGGCCCCAGCGGGGTGATATTCAGACGTTCGTTCATTGCTGTACTCCATGCCACGGGGTCAATCGGCGCTGCAGGGCGCGCAGCCCCAGCTCCAACCCAAATGCAATCACCGCAATCACGCCGATGCCGGCCAACACTACGTCGGTCGCCAAAAACTCACCGGCGGATTGCACCATAAATCCCAGGCCGCGCGTGGCGGCGATCAGTTCGGCGGCCACCAGCGTCGACCAGCCGACGCCCAGCCCGATGCGGATGCCGGTCAGGATCTCCGGCAGCGCGCTCGGCAGCACCACGAAACGCAGCACCTGCCAACGCGTGGCGCCCAGCGCGCGGGCGGCGCGCACCCGCACCTGCGCCACGCTGCGCACGCCGGCCACAGCGGACAGCGTCACCGGCGCGAAAATCGCCAGATAAATCAACAAGATTTTCGAGGTCTCGCCGATGCCGAACCAAATTACCATCAGCGGTAAATACGCCAACGGCGGCACCGGACGATAGATCTCAATCAGCGGATCGAGGATGCCGCGCACCGTGTCGTTCAGCCCCATGGCGATGCCCACCGGAATGCCGACGATCACCGCCGCCAGCAGCGCCACCAAAATGCGCCCCAGGCTGGCCGCCAGATGCTGCCACAGCGTGGCGTCCATAAAACCTTGCGGGCTGGCGATGGTGATCAGTTGATGCAGCACCTGCTGCGGCGCCGGCAGGAACAGCGGGCTGATCAGCTGCAGCGCCGTCACGCCCCACCAGACGATCAACACCGTCAACAACGTGGCGCCACTCAACCAAACGTTGCGCGGCACGCTGAAACGGCGCGCCGCTTTGCCCTGCGGCTGCGCCGCGGCCTTTAACGTGGAATGCAGGCTCATAGCAAGGCCTCGCGCTGTTGGAAAACTTTGCCCAGCACGTATTCGCGCTGCGCGATAAATTCAGGATCGGACTTAATCGAGCGGCAGGCTTCGCCGTCGGCATAGCGTTGGCCGAAGTTCAGCGACAGTCGCTCTACCACCTGCCCCGGCCCCGGCGACAGCAGCAGCAGCTCGCTGGCGAGGAACACCGCCTCTTCGATATCGTGGGTGATCAGCAGCACCTGCTTGCCGGTATCGCGCCAAATAGTCAGCAACAGCTCCTGCATCTGCTCGCGAGTAAACGCGTCCAGCGCGCCGAACGGTTCATCCAGCAACAGCAGGCGCGGATCCGCGGCCAGGGCGCGGGCGATGCCGACGCGTTGGCGCATGCCGCCGGAAAGCTGCCAGATGAAATGCCGCTCGTAACCGGCCAGACCGACGCGCTGCAGCATCTGCTCCGCCACCTGGCGGCGCTGCGCCTTGCCGACGCCGGCCAGCTGCAGACCGAACTCGACGTTGTCCACCACGTTACGCCACGGCAGTAAACCCTCATGCTGGAACACCACGCCCCGTTCAGCGCCCGGGCCGTGAACGGGCGTTCCATCCAGCGTGATGCTGCCAGCTGAAGGCTCGATAAACCCGGCGATCAAATTCAGCAGCGTGGTCTTGCCGCAGCCCGATGGGCCGAGCACCACCACCAGTTGCCCGGCGGCGATCTGGAACGACACGTCACGCAGCACGGGCCGCCCCTGATACTCTGCTGAAAGATGATTGACGTTTAGCATCCTGCTTCCTTACGACTGCGGCGCAGCCTGCACCTGTTTCACAAAACGGTCGGTGACGTAAGCGCTGTAGTCGCTGTCGACCTGCGGGATCTTGCCCTGCTGCTTGAGGAATTCGGCGGTATCGCGGATTGCCTTGTCCACCGGCTGGCCGAGCTGGGCAACCTGATCGGCCACCGGCAGATAACGATTCCCCTTCACCAGTTCCGGCACCTGCGCTTCCGGTACGCCGCTCAAGCGCGCCAAGGTGCTAAGATGGCTCGGATCTTTTAGCCACTGTTCCGGCGCCGTCAGGTAGGCCTTTTGCGCCTGCAGAGCGCTGGCGGCAAAGGCGGTCACCACGTCGGGATGTTTCTCGGCGAAGTCTTTGCGCACCACCCACACGTCCAGCGTCGGTGAACCCCATTCGCCCACCTGCGCGGAGTCGGTCAGCACCTTGCCCTGTTTGGCCAGTTCGTTGACCACCGGCGCCCAGACGTAGGCGCCGTCGATGTCGCCGCGCTGCCAGGCGGCGGCGATGGCCGGCGGCTGCAGATTGAGGATCTTCACCTGTTCAGGCTTGATGCCCCAATGTTTGAGCGAGGCCAGCAGGCTGTAATGGGTGGTGGAAATAAACGGCACCGCAATGCGCTTGCCGATCAGATCCTGCGGGCTTTTGATGTCATTTTTCACCACCAGCGCTTCGGAGCTGCCGAGCTGCGAGGCGATGAGGAACACTTCGATGGGGAGTTTTTGGCTGGCGGCCACCGCCAGCGGGCTGGAGCCGATATTGCCGATCTGCACGTCGCCGGAGGCCAGCGCGCGCAGCACGCTGGAACCGCTGTCGAACTTACGCCAGTCGACGGTCGCGCCGGACTGTTTGGCGAAGCTGTTTTCCGCCTGCGCCACCTTGGCCGGCTCTGCCGACGTCTGGTACGCCACGGTCACGTCCACCGCGTAGGCGCTGGCCGCGCTGAGCGACAACGCCAGCAGCGCCACGTTACGTAAGGAAAAGAGTTTGCCCGCCATGTTCCGCTCCGTTGATAAAAATCTGTTCAGTTGCTGACAGTTTTATCTGAGCGATGACGGGCGATAAAAGAATAAAAAAGTCTTCTTTATTACCTTGAGTAATATAACCGCAGATTACAGCGCGATACTTCCGTGCAGGAACACATGAGCATAGCCGCCGAGCAGCGTGCGATCCCCTTGCAGTTCGCAGAACAGTTCGCCGCCGCGTGCCGAGATCTGCTGCGCATGCAGCCGATGGCGGCCGAGGCGCGCCGTCCAGTAAGGCATCAACGTGCAATGCGCGGAGCCGGTCACCGGATCCTCGCCGCCGTCGAGCGTGAAATAGCGCGAAACGAAGTCCACGGTGTCACCCGGCGCGGTGACGATCACCGCGCGGCCGGCCAATGCGATCAGCGCCGGGATGTCCGGGCGCAGCGCGCGCACCTGCGCCTCATTTTCCACCACCACCAGCAGCGCTTTCGCCTGCCACACTTCCTGCGGCTGCACGCCCAGCAGCGCCGCGAGGCCCGCCGGTTCGGCGACTTTTTGCGGCGGCCTGGCGGGGAAATCAAGCACCAGCCGCTCCCCGTCCCGCTCATCGCGCTTGACGAACAGCTCGCCGCCGGCCGAACGGAAGCGAATATCCTTCAGCGCCGGGTTAACCGCGCTGAACATCACATGCGCCGCCGCCAGCGTGCCGTGGCCGCAAAGATCGACCTCCCGCTCCGGGGTAAACCAGCGAATGGCGGTCATGTCGCCGTCATCCCAAACAAAGCTGGTTTCCGGCAGGCCGATCTCGTTGGCGATCGCCTGCAACCGCTCCGCCGGCAGCGGCTGCGTCAGCAGGCAAACCCCGGCCGGGTTGCCGCGCAGCCCTTTGCCGGTAAAAGCAACCACGTGATAATAATTTTCCGCCATCGTTCACTCCTTAATGCCAGATCAGTAACACACAGGCTGCGGTCAACAACCCCATGGAAACGTTGAAGATAACCCAGGCCTTTTTGCTGCGCAGCAGGCGGCCGATCAGGGTACCGAACGCCAGCCAGATAACGCCGGCGACGATGTTTACCGCCAAAATGCCCAGCGCGATCGCCGCGATGGAACCGTTGTACTTATCGCCCGCCAGGCTGAAGCTCGCCACCGCGCCCAGCGCCATCAGCCAGGCTTTCGGGTTGAGGAACTGCAGCAGCCAGCCCTGATACAGCCGCACCGGCTGCGGCGGCGCCACGTCGGTTTCCAGCTTTTCATAGGCGGCGGTGGCGACTTTCCACGCCAGCCACAGCAGGTACAAACTGCCGAGGATTTTCAGGATCAGGTGCAGCGACGGGTAAACCAGGATCAGGCTGCCGACGCCGAAGGCCACCAGCAGCAAAATGCTTTGCATGCCGAGCATGATGCCAATCATCAGCCACAGCGAACGCATAAAGCCGAAGTTAGCACCGGAGGTGGTCAGCAGCAGGTTATTGGGGCCTGGCGTGATGGCGGCGACCCACAGGAAGCCCAGCATCGAAAGGAATAAACTCGGTTCCATGGCACGGGTGCTCCTCACCCAAGGCGCTTTTTTGCAGTATCATTGTTAATTCTTGGTATTGAAGCTAACAGTGCGCTAGGGATCTCACAATAGCCGCCCACAACATTTTACTCAGCCTATGCCTAACACCTTTCGCCCCCTGACCGGGGCCAGTAACCCGCACCTGCAAACGCTGTTGCCGCGGCTGGTGCGCCGCCGCGTGTTATTGAAACCGCATTGGCAACGGCTGGAATTGCCCGACGGCGACTTCGTCGATCTTGCCTGGAGCGAGGATCCGGCGCAGGCGCGCGACAAACCGCGCGCGGTGCTGTTCCACGGCCTGGAAGGCAGCTTCTACAGCCCCTACGCGCATGGCCTGCTCAACGCCTGGCGTGAGCGCGGCTGGCTCGGCGTGGTGATGCACTTTCGCGGCTGCAGCGGCGTGCCCAACCGCAAGCAGCGCATCTACCACTCCGGTGAAACCGAAGACGCGCGCTTCTTCCTGCGCTGGCTGCGCGACCGCTACGGCGAGGTGCCAACCGCGGCGGTAGGCGTTTCGCTCGGCGGCAACATGCTGGCCTGCTATCTGGCGCAGCAAGGCGCCGACAGCCTGCTGCAGGCGGCGGTGGTGGTCTCAGCGCCGCTGATGCTGGAACCCTGCGCCTACCGCATGGAGCAAGGCTTCTCCCGTGTCTATCAGCGCTATTTGCTGGGGCAACTGAAACAAAACGCCACCCGCAAACTGTTGCACTACCCGGACACCCTGCCGCTCAAGCTGTCACAGCTGAACGGTTTGCGGCGCATCCGCGAGTTCGACGACGCCATCACCTCGCGCATTCACGGCTTCAGCGACGCCACCGACTATTATCGCCGCTGCAGCGCTCTGCCGCTGTTGCCGGCGATCCAAACGCCGCTGCTGATCATCCATGCGAAGGACGATCCCTTCATGACCCATGAGGTGATCCCCGACGTCGCCGGCCTGCCGCGCAATATCGAATATCAGCTGACCGAGTTCGGCGGCCACGTCGGCTTTGTCGGCGGCACGCTGAAAAAACCGCACATGTGGCTGGAGCATCGCATTCCGGCCTGGCTTTCCCCTTATCTGGACATCCCGACGTGATCATTCCCTGGCAAGAACTGGCAACCGACACCCTGAACAGCCTGATCGAATCCTTTGTGCTGCGCGAAGGCACCGATTACGGCGAGCACGAACGATCGCTGGAACAGAAGGTGGAGGACGTGCGCCGCCAGCTGAAAAACGGCGAAGTGGTGCTGGTGTGGTCAGAACTGCATGAGAGCGTCAACATCATGCCGCGCGGCCAGTTCCGCGCCGGGCAGGAAGAAATTTAGTGGCGTTCGGTTCTATGACTGACGGAAAAAATCAGGTAACAATGGGACATTGCAAACCAGCGAGCGCCATTTTTTCCTGACATAGAGAGCGTCAACAAGAGCCACAATAATCCCCTGACGCCGGCGCATTCAACACGGAGTGACAACCACCATGTCTGCCAAACATCCCGTTATCGCGGTGACCGGTTCCAGCGGCGCCGGCACCACCACCACCAGCGTGGCGTTCCGCAAAATCTTCCAACAGCTCAACATTCGCGCCGCCGAACTGGAGGGCGACAGCTTCCACCGCTACACCCGGCCGGAAATGGACGCGGCGATCCGCAAGGCGCGCGATCTGGGCAGACACATCAGCTATTTCGGCCCCGAGGCCAACGACTTCGGCCTGCTGCAGCAGAGCTTTATCGAGTACGGCAAAAACGGCACCGGCCGTTCGCGCAAGTACCTGCACACCTACGACGAAGCGGTGCCCTACAATCAGGTGCCGGGCACCTTCACCCCGTGGGAGCCACTGACAGCGCCGACCGACGTGCTGTTCTACGAGGGGCTGCACGGCGGTGTGGTCACCGAACACCATGACGTGGCCAGCCACGTCGATCTGCTGGTCGGCGTGGTGCCGATCGTCAACCTGGAGTGGATCCAGAAGCTGATCCGCGATACCGGCGAGCGCGGCCACTCCCGCGAGGCGGTGATGGATTCGGTGGTGCGTTCGATGGAAGATTACATCAACTACATCACGCCGCAGTTCTCGCGCACCCACATCAACTTCCAGCGCGTGCCGACGGTGGACACTTCCAACCCGTTCGCCGCCAAAGCCATTCCCTCACTGGATGAAAGCTTCGTGGTGATCCACTTCCGCGGGCTGGATCAGATTGACTTCCCCTATTTGCTGGCGATGCTGCAGGGCTCGTTTATCTCGCACATCAATACGTTAGTGGTGCCGGGCGGCAAGATGGGGCTGGCGATGGAGCTGATCATGGCGCCGCTGGTGCAGCGATTGCTGGAAGGCAAGAAGATCGAATAAATGCGTTGAGCGCGGCGGCGGGCCGCGCTCCGTCTCGATTACGCCGGTTGGCGGATCTCGAAACTGTGGGTCACCGTGGCGGCCTTGTTGAGCATCAGCGCCACCGAGCAGTATTTCTCCGCCGACAGGTTCACCGCACGCTCTACGATTTTGTCGGTCAGATCCTGACCGGTGACGATGAAGTGCAGATTGATATGGGTGAACAACCGCGGGGCTTCTGCACGGCGCTCGGAGGTCAGCTTCACCTCGCAGTCGCGCACGTCGTTGCGCCCTTTTTGCAGGATGGACACCACGTCAATCGCGCTGCAGCCACCCACCGACATCAGCACCATTTCCATCGGGCTCGGCGCTTTATCGCCGGCGTTGCCGTCCATCAGCACCTGGTGGCCGGAGGCCGATTCACCCAAAAACGTTAACCCTTCCACCCACTTAACTCTTGCCTGCATTCTGGTCACTCCGGTTAATTTCTTAAAATCAGAGTACGCTTTCGCATAGAAACAGGCAACGTAACCTGATGCTAATCATGCTGAAGCGAGACAACACGAGACACCCGCCTTACTCTGTGCTACAAACAGAGCCGCAATAAATCTTTCCGGGACACTGAATTTCAGGGAAACGCCCAGAGAAAGGCTCCTTTACCGGTATGTTAACAGAATGTAGCTTGCAGCGCTTACGGCAAGTTAATATGCTAGAGCGACAGCGTATTTTTATGACACGCCTCAAAACTTGCCGGTAGCCCTCGCTCATGACTGCGGCTACAGGCGGGTTTTACAGGGAACTCTGACCCCTGTGACACAAGGCAGCGATAACAACAGAGGATAACAGCGAATGGTTCTCGGCAAACCGCAAACAGACCCTACTCTCGAATGGTTCCTGTCTCATTGCCATATCCACAAATATCCATCGAAGAGTACGCTGATTCACCAAGGTGAAAAGGCCGAAACGCTTTACTACATCGTGAAAGGCTCCGTCGCGGTGCTGATCAAGGATGAAGAAGGTAAAGAGATGATCCTGTCCTACCTCAACCAGGGGGATTTCATCGGCGAGCTCGGATTGTTCGAAGAAGGCCAGGAGCGCAGCGCCTGGGTTCGCGCGAAAACCGCCTGTGAAGTGGCCGAAATTTCCTACAAGAAATTCCGCCAGCTGATCCAGGTGAACCCGGACATCCTGATGCGCCTGTCCGCCCAAATGGCGAGCCGCCTGCAGGTTACCTCCGAAAAAGTGGGCAACCTCGCCTTCCTGGACGTGACCGGCCGCATCGCGCAAACCCTGCTGAATCTGGCGAAGCAACCCGACGCCATGACTCACCCGGACGGCATGCAGATCAAGATCACCCGTCAGGAGATCGGCCAGATCGTCGGCTGCTCGCGTGAAACCGTTGGCCGTATTCTGAAAATGCTGGAAGATCAAAACCTGATTTCCGCCCACGGCAAAACCATTGTCGTCTACGGCACCCGTTAATCCCTGAAGAAACGGCGCAATCTGCGCCGTTTTTTTGTCTGCTCTCTGCCATGTGGCGCCGTCTGATCTACCACCCGGAAATCAACTACGCACTGCGACAAACGCTGGTGTTGTGCCTGCCGGTGCTGTTTGGCTTGTTGATAGGCCAGCTGCAGCTCGGCCTGATGTTCTCTCTGGTGCCCGCCTGCTGCAATATCGCCGGTCTGGACACGCCGCATAAGCGCTTCTTTAAACGGCTGATCGTCGGCGGCTCGCTGTTCGCCTTCAGCAGCGTGCTGTTGCAACAGGCACTGCTGTGGCACGTGCCGCTGCCGGCGCTGATGCTGGGCCTGGCGCTGCTGCTCGGCGTTACCGGCGAAATCAGCCCGCTGCACGCCCGGCTGTTGCCGGCGGCGCTGGTGGCCGCCATCTTCGCTCTCAGCACGGCCGGCACGGTGCCTGTCTGGCAGGCGCCGCTGCTGTACGCGATCGGCACCGTCTGGTACGGCTTATTCACCTGGTTCTGGTTCCGGCTGTGGAAAGAGCAACCGATGCGCGAGACGCTCAGCCAGCTCTATCTGGAACTGGCGGACTACTTCGAAGCCAAATACTCCCTGCTGACTCAGCACACCGATCCGCAGACCGCGCTGCCGCCACTGCTGGTGCGCCAGCAAAAGGTGATGGATCTGATCAGCCTGCTGTACCAACAGCTTAATTTCCTGCCACACGCCAACAACCTCGATCAAAAGCGACTGCAGCGCGCCTTTCAGGTGGCGATGGATCTGCAGGAGCACATCACCGTCAGCCTGCATCTGCCGGAGGAAGTGCAAAAACTGGTGGAGCAGAGCCAGGCCGAAGCGATCATTCGCCGCAACGCTCAGGTGATCGCCGGCCGGCTGCGCGTGGTGGCGCACGATATACTCTACCATCAACATTCGAAGCGCTTTTCCATGGCCCACGAGCTGGCGGCGCTGGAAAAAATGGCGGCGCAGCATCCCGATAACCCGGTCGGCCAGTTTTGTTATTACCACTTCAGCCGCATCGCCCGCCTGCTGCGCACCCAGCATCCGCTGTACCGCCGAGATCTGATGCCCGGCCAGCACCGCCTGCCGTTTTGGCCGGCGCTAGCCAGCTATCTGTCATTCAAATCTACCGCCCTGCGCAACGCCGCGCGGCTGGGGGTGACGCTGGCGGTCGGCAGCAGTCTGGGGGCGGTGTTCAACCTGCCGAAGCCTTACTGGATCCTGCTCACCATCATGCTGGTGAGCCAAAACGGGTATAACGCCACCCGGGTGCGTATTCAGCACCGTGCGCTGGGCACGATTGCCGGGCTGTTGCTGGCGGCCGGGCTGCTGCAGCTGCAGTTACCGGAAGGCGAAACGCTGAGCATCATGCTGGTGATCACGCTGCTAGCCTACCTGGTTTCACGCAAGAACTACGGGCTATCGGTGATTGGCTTTACGGTGACGGCGGTTTACACCTTGCAGCTGCTGGCGCTGAACGGCTCGCATTTTCTGGTGCCTCGTCTGATTGATACCTTGATCGGCTGCGTGCTGGCGTTCGGCGGCACCATTTGGCTATGGCCGCAGTGGCAAAGCGGGCTGCTGCGCAAGAATGCCCATCAGGCACTGGAAAACGATCAAGCCGCGCTGCGGCTGATGCTGGAACAGCCGGAGCCGGACGCCACCGCGTTGGCCTATGCCCGCATGCAGGTCAACCAGGCGCACAACGCGCTGTTCACCTCGCTCAATCAGGCGATGCAGGAGCCGGGATTCGCGTCGAACTATCTGGCGGATATGCGTTTATGGGTCACTCACAGCCAGTTCATCGTCGAACACCTGAATGCCATGACCATTTTGGCGCGCGAGCACTATATGCTGACGCCGAAGCTGGCGGAAACGTATCTGCAAACCTGTGAAATTGCGCTGCAGAGCTGCCAGCAACGCCTGGAGTACGACGGCCCGAGCAGCGGCAGCAGCGGCATCATGCAGCCGCCGGATCTGCATCCGGAGATGCCCGTTACCGAGATGGAGCGTCATTTGCGGCGTATTCTGTCGCACCTGAGCGTAATGCACACCATTTCGTCGCTGGCCTGGCGCCAACGCCCGCACCACGGCATTTGGCTCAAGCGCAAACTCCGCGATCAATAAGGGCGCGGCATGCCGCGCCCCGTTATTCGTCACACGGGCTTCAGGCGTTGATCACATCCTGCACCGCCAGCTCGAACAGCGCCATGCCGGCCTCGATGTCCTGCGGCTCCACCACCAGCGACGGCGCGAAGCGGATCACGTTCGGCCCGGCGTTGAGGATCATCAACCCACGCGCAGCGGCGGCGGTGAGAAAATCGCGCGCTCTGCCGTGGTAATGCGGCGTCAGTTCGGCGCCGATCAGTAACCCCATGCCGCGAATGGCGGTGAAAATACCGTATTTATCGCCGATATCCTGCAAAGCCTGCACATACAGCGCGTGGCGCTGCTCGATGCCGCTCAGCACCTCCGGCGTATTGATCACATCCAGCGCCGCCTCCGCCACCGCGCAGGCCAGCGGGTTACCGCCGTAGGTGGTGCCGTGAGTGCCCACCTGCATCACCGACGCAATCTCTTCGGTGGTCAGCATGGCGCTGACCGGGAAACCACCGCCCAGCGCCTTGGCGGTGGTGAGAATGTCCGGCGTCACGCCATAATGCATATAGGCGAACAGCTTGCCGCTGCGCCCCATGCCGCTTTGCACTTCGTCGAACACCAGCAGCGCCTGATGTTGGTCGCACAGTTTGCGCACGCCTTTGAGGAAGTCGGCGTCGACCGGCGTAATGCCGCCCTCTCCCTGAATCGGCTCCATCACCACCGCGCAGGTATGGTCGTCCATTACCGCTTTCACCGCCGCCAGATCGTTGAACGGCACGTGCACGATGTCGGCCGGCTTCGGCCCGAACCCGTCGGAATATTTGGCCTGCCCGCCCACCGACACGGTGAACAGCGTGCGGCCGTGAAACGCGTTATAGAAGGCGATGATTTTGGTTTTGTACGGGCTGTGGCGGGTGATGGCGTAATGACGCGCCAGTTTGAACGCCGCCTCGTTGGCCTCTGCGCCGGAGTTGGCGAAGAACACCCGGTCGGCGAAGGTGGCGTCGATCAGTTTGCTCGCCAAACGCAGCGCCGGTTCATTGGTGAAGACGTTGCTGGTATGCCACAGGGTTTCGCCCTGGCGTTTGAGCGCCTCGACCAGCGCCGGGTGGCAGTGTCCCAGCGCCGTCACCGCGATGCCACCGGAAAAATCGATGTACTCTTTTCCCTGCTGATCCCAGACCCGGCTGCCTTTGCCGCGCACCGGAACAAACTGGGCGGGTGCATAAACAGGCAGGATCACCTGGTCAAAGGTGCTGCGGCTCACTGCGGATTTGTCAGTCATTTTCGGCTCCACCCTGAAGGTTTTTCAGCGCTATCGCGATGTTATAGTGAAAATATAATCACGAAATATGCATAAAAAAACACTAAAGCGCAAATGCAAAACGCCTGACGGGCGAAAAAAACGCGAAGGGATTAACGCCTGAGAAAATTATCCAACAGCTGATGGCCCTGCTCGCTGAGCACGCTTTCCGGGTGGAACTGCACCCCTTCCAGCGCCAGCGTGCGGTGGCGGATGCCCATGATCTCGTCGCGCACGCCGTCGCGTTCGCTCCAGGCGGTCACTTCAAAGCAATCCGGCAGCGTATCGGCTTTCAGCACCAGCGAGTGATATCGGGTCACGGTCAGCGGATCGTTCAGGCCGCGAAACACGCCGACGCCCAGATGGCGAATCGCCGAAGTTTTGCCGTGCATCACCGCGCGGGCGCGCACCACTTCGGCGCCGAACGCCTGCCCCAGCGCCTGGTGCCCCAGGCATACGCCGAGGATCGGCAGCTTGCCGGCGAAATGACGAATGGCGGCCAGCGAGATACCCGCTTCGTTCGGGGTACAGGGGCCAGGGGAAATCACCAGATGCTGCGGCGCCAGCCGCGCGATATCGGCCAGCTGCAGCTCATCGTTGCGCTTCACCAGCACCTCGGCGCCCAATTCGCAGAAGTACTGGTAAAGGTTATAGGTAAAGGAGTCGTAGTTATCGATCAGCAGCAGCATGTTAGGTCCGGCAGAGAAAAACGCCGCCATAGTTTACTGATTTAACCCGCCGCTGCCGACGATAATTTCCGCTTACTTTTTACGGCCGCCGGTGATCGAGCCCAGTACGCCGCGCAGGATCTGCCGGCCGAGATCGCGCGCCATGCTCTTGGCAGCGGTCTGGACGATGCCGTCGCGTTTGCCGCCGCGCGGGCCGGTGGAACCGAACAGCAGCTCGTTCAATCCGTCCATCAGGCCGCCGCCCGTCTGTTGCTGCGCTTGCGCCTGCGGTTGCTGCCCCTGCTGCGCAGTGCCGACGGTGGCGAAGCCGCCCGACGACAGCTTCTCGTAGGCGGACTCGCGGTCAATCATGTCTTCATAGCGGCCATACAGCGGCGACTTGTTGATCGCGCTGTTCAGCCCTTCCGCACCGAGCATGCCCATCTTGGATTCCGGCGCGATGACCATCGCCCGCTCCACCACGTTCGGCTGGCCCTTCTCGTCGAGGAATGACACCAGCGCTTCGCCCACGCCCAGCTCGGTGATCGCCGTTTCGGCATCGAAGGCCGGATTGGCGCGCAGGGTTTGCGCCGCCGTTTTCACCGCCTTCTGATCGCGCGGCGTGAAGGCGCGCAGCGCATGCTGTACGCGGTTGCCCAACTGGCCCAGCACGCTGTCCGGGATATCCAGCGGATTCTGGGTGACGAAGTAAATGCCGACGCCTTTGGAGCGGATCAGGCGCACCACCTGTTCGATCTTGGTCAACAGCGCCGCCGGCGCGTCGTTGAACAGCAGGTGCGCCTCATCGAAGAAGAACACCAGCTTCGGCTGTTCAGGGTCGCCCACTTCCGGCAGATGTTCAAACAGCTCGGCCAGCAGCCACAGCAGGAACACTGAATACAGCTTTGGCTGATTGATCAGCTTGTCCGCCGCCAGCAGGTTGATCACGCCATGACCGTTGGCGTCGGTTTTCATCAGATCGTTGATGTCCAGCATCGGCTCGCCGAAGAACTGGTTGGCGCCCTGCTCTTCCAGCGTCAACAACCCGCGCTGGATGGCGCCGATCGACGCGGCAGAGATGTTGCCGTACTGAGTCTGGAATTGTTTGGCGTTATCGCCGACGAACTGCACCATGGCGCGCAGGTCTTTCATGTCCAACAGCAGCAGCGCGTTGTCATCGGCGATTTTGAACACCAGCTGCAGCACGCCGCTTTGCACTTCGTTCAGATCCAACAGACGCCCCAGCAGCAGCGGCCCGAGATCAGAAATCGTGGCGCGGATCGGGTGGCCCTTTTCGCCGTAAATATCCCACGGGATAATGGTGCAGGCCTGCGGCTGCCAGTCGGTGACGCCGATCGCCGCCAGGCGCGCCTGCAGCTTCTCGGACGGTACGCCCTCGGCGCCGATGCCAGACAGATCGCCCTTCACATCCGACAGGAACACCGGTACGCCGATGCGCGAGAACTGCTCGGCCATTTTCTGCAGCGTCACCGTCTTGCCGGTGCCGGTTGCCCCGGTGATCAGCCCGTGGCGGTTGGCCAACGCCGGCAAAATCACCAGATCCTGTTCCGGTTTTCCGTCTTTCATCGCTTTGGCGATAATCCGTGGTTCACTCATTTTCTGTTCCTTTGACGCTGACGCGGCGCGAAACGCGCCTGTTGATGCAATAAAGCTATAAGCGCCGCGTAACCCCGTCAAGGACAAACAAAATGGGCGCCGTCGGGACGCCCATGATGCCTGTCTTTTCAGAATCCCCCTAAGACCTGCATCACCCCCGCAGCCCCAGTTGCTCCTTCAGCGCTTTCAAATAGCGCCGGCTGACCGGCACCGGATCGCCGGCGGACATGATCATCTCCGCCGCGCCGCCTTCTTCGAAGCGGATCTCGCGCACCTGCTCCAGGTTGACCAAATACTGCCGATGGCAGCGCACCAGCGGCGTACGGCTTTCCAGCGTGCGCAGCGTCAATTCGGTGAAACACTCCATGCCGTCGCTGCGCACCACGAATACCCCGCTCAGTTTGGAACGGATCGCCAACACCTCGTCAAACCGCAGCAGATAGATACGGCTGTGGCCGGTGCAGGGAATGTATTTCAGGTAACCTGCGCTCTCATCCAGCGCCGTCACGTCCTGCGGCGCACTGCGCTGCCGCAGGCGTTGCAGCGTCTTGCTCAGCCGCTTCGGCTCCGCCGGCTTCAGCAGATAGTCGAAGGCGTGCTCCTCGAACGCCTGCACCGCGTATTCGTCGTAGGCGGTCAGAAACACGATGTGCGGCATGCGGTTGGGATCCAGCATGCCGACCATTTCCAGCCCGCTGATGCGCGGCATTTGGATATCGAGAAACACCACGTCCGGCTGCAGCCGGTGGATCTGGCTGATGGCTTCGATGGCGTTGGCGCATTCGCCGATGATCGTGATCCCCGCTTCGGCCTCCAGCAGATGGCGCAGGTTGTCGCGCGCGGAAGGCTCATCGTCAACAATCAGTGCGTTTAACATCAGGCGGCCCTCTCCATGGGAACATTGAGCGTAATGCGGGTATAGGCGTCCGGCCGGCAATCCACCCGCACGCCATAGCCTTCGCCGTAGCGCACGCGAATGCGCTTATCCACCAGGTTCATCCCCAGCCCGCTGCAGTTCGGCTTCGGCTGGAACAGCCCGGCGTTGTCCGTCACCTGCAGCAGCAGATGCTCGCCTTCGCAGCAGGCGCCGATTTCGATGCGGCCCACGCCCAACAGATGCGAGGTGCCGTGCTTGATGGCGTTCTCGACGATCGGCTGCAGCGAAAACGCCGGCAGCCGCGCCGCCAGCAGCGCCTCCGGCAGCGATACCGCGATCTCCAGCCGATCGGCGAAGCGCGCTTTCTCAATCTGCAGGTAGGCGTTCACATGCTCAATCTCGTCCGCCAGGCTGACTTCATCATCCGAACGTTTGAGGTTTTTACGAAAGAAAGTTGAGAGGGACTGCACCAGATCGCAGGCCCGTTCGCCATCGCGGCGGATCACCGCCACCAGCGTATTCAACGCATTGAACAGGAAATGCGGATTGACCTGCGCATGCAACAGCTTGATCTCCGACTGCGCCAGCAGCTGCTTGTGGCGCTCGTACTGTCCGGCCATGATCTGCGCCGACAGCAGGCTGGCAATGCCTTCGCCCAGCGTGCGGTTGATGGTGCTGAACAGCTGGCTTTTCGGTTCGTACAGCTTGATGGTGCCGATGACCCGCTGGTTTTCGCCGCGCAGCGGGATCACCAGCGTCGATCCCAGCTTGCAGGCCGGATTGATCGAGCAGCAGTAAGAGAGCTGATTGCCGTCGGCGTACACCACCTCGTTGTTGTCGATGGCGCGATGCGAATGCACCGAGGCGATCGGCGTGCCCGGCAGGTGGTGATCGTCGCCGATGCCGATAAACGCCAGCAGCTTGTCACGATCGGTGATCGCCACTGCACCGATACCCAGCTCCTGATAAATCACCCGGGCGACCTTCATGCTGTTTTCCTGATCGAAGCCCTGGCGCAGGATGCCCTCGGTGCGCTCGGCGATCTTCAGCGCCTTGGAAGAGAAAGCGCTGGTGTATTTCTCAAACATCGCGCGCCGATCCAGCAGGATTTGCATGAACATCGCCGCACCGACGGTATTGGCGATCATCATCGGCAGCGCGATGTGCTCTACCAGCTGCAACGCTTCGTCGTAGGGGCGCGCCACCGCCAGGATGATCGCCATCTGCAGCACTTCCGCCACCAGCGCCACGCCGCCGACGAACAGCGGATTGAACAGCAGCTCGATGCGCCCGCGGCGCATGGCGATGCTGTGTACGATGCCGCCGACCAGGCCTTCCGACACCGTGGAAATCGCGCAGGCCACGTCGGTCATGCCGCCGAGCGTATACCGGTGCAGGCCGCCGGTCAGCCCGACCAGAAAGCCCACCGACGGCCCGCCCAGCAGCCCGCCCAGGACCGCGCCTATCGCGCGGGTGTTGGCGATCGAATCCTGAATGTGCAGCCCAAAATAGGTGCCCATGATGCAGAACACCGAGAAGATCACGTAACACAGCAGCTTGTGCGGCAGGCGAATGGTCACCTGCATCAGCGGGATAAACAGCGGGGTTTTGCTCAGCAGATAGGCGATGACGAGATAGACGCACATCTGCTGCAACAGCAACAGCACCTGGTTAAATTCATACATGGCAGCAACTCATCCAGAGACAACAAAGGGCGAACGCCGGATTTCCGGTCTGGTTATTGTCTGCCGATTAGAGCATGGGGCGCGGGAGAAAACAGTGATGAAGGCAAGGCTTCGTGAGGAAGGACGGCCGACCCCGGCGGGATCGGCCAAAAAACTTACGGCAGCACCTTGGCCGACAGAATCACCACCGGTTTGGTCGGCACATTCTGGTAAGGGCCGACGTTGCCGGTCGGCACCTGAGCGATCTTGTCCACGACGTCCATGCCTTTCACCACTTTGCCGAACACGGCGTAGCCGAAATCGCGCTGGCCGTGATCCAGGAAGGCGTTATCCGCCACGTTCAGGAAGAACTGGCTGGTGGCGCTGTTCTTGTCGGCGGTGCGCGCCATCGAAATGGTGCCGCGCAGGTTGCGCAAGCCGTTGTCAGCTTCGTTCTTGATTGGCGCCTTGGTGGATTTCTGCTGCATGTCAGCGGTGAAACCGCCGCCCTGAACCATAAAGCCCGGGATCACGCGATGGAAAATGGTGTTGTTGTAGTACCCGCTGTTCACGTAATCGACGAAGTTCTGGGTGGAAACCGGTGCCTTCTGACTGTCGAGCGCCAACTCGATATTCCCTGCCGAGGTGGTCAGCATGACGTGGGTTTCACCGGCAGCGAGCGCCGCTGGCGCCATCGCTGTCAGGGAACACAGCGCGACGAAGGTCACTAAAGTACGTTTGAACATTAACGGGTCCTTTCTCTGAGAGACAAACAACGGAAAAGCGCTTTGATTCTAAAGAGCTGTATCGGCAAGTACCAGCCATTTACCTATATTTACCCAATTACGGGACATATCCTAGGCGGCCCTGAATTTTGCTGCGGAAAGTATGGGCGCAGAAGGCTTTTTTGCCAACCGCGTCACGCATTTTTTGCCCAGCGCCGCCCCGGGGCGTTTTTTGCGATCTACCTCCCAGTTTGCACACCCGTTGCCGTTACCCTATATAAATGAGAGCGCTCTCATTATAAAAAGAACGGATACTGAGGTATCCCACGGCGGCGTAGCCGCGCAACCCCTGGAGAAATGACGTGAGTGAATTGATGACTGAAGTCAGCCCCGAGTTTGAAAGCACCATCATGGAACTGCTGGTGTTCTCCGGCAGCGCGCGCAGTAATGCGTTGATGGCGTTGCGGCAAGCGCGCGCCGGTGACTTCGCCGCCGCGGCCAAACACATGGTCGAATCCAAAGAGTGGGTGAAGAAGGCGCACCTGATCCAGACCGAGCTGATCGGCCTGGACGAAGGCTGCGGCAAGCTGGCGATCAACCTGATCACCGTGCATGCGCAGGATCATCTGATGAACGCCATGGTCATCCAGGATCTGGCCGACGACATGATCGAACTCTATCGCCGTCAGTCACAGACGGAGGGCCGCTCATGAACACGCTCAAAATCGCGGTGATTGGCGGTGGCAGCAGCTACACTCCCGAACTGGTCGATGGGCTGATCCAACGCATCGATGAGCTGCCGGTCACCGAACTGGCGCTGGTGGACGTCGAGCCAGGCCGCCAAAAAGTGGAAACCATCGCCGCCCTGACCCGCCGCATGCTGGCGCGCCACGGGCTGGAACAGGTGAAGGTCAGCGTGCACTTCGCGCTGGACGACGCCATTCACGGCGCCGCTTTCGTGCTGACCCAGTTCCGCGTCGGGCAACTGCCGGCGCGCGCCGCCGATGAACGGCTGGGCCTGAAATACCAGCTGCTCGGCCAGGAGACCACCGGCGTCGGCGGCTTCGCCAAGGCGCTGCGCACCATTCCGGTGATGCTGGATATCGCCCGTCGGGTGGAAAAGCTGGCGCCGGACGCCTGGATCATCAACTTCACCAACCCGGCCGGCATCGTCACCGAGGCGGTGTCCCGCTTTACCAAAGCGAAGATCATCGGCCTGTGTAACGTACCGATCAGCATGCATCACATGATCGCCAACATGCTGCAGGCGCCTTACGCCGACGTGCAGCTGCGGTTCGCCGGTTTGAATCACATGGTCTGGGTGCATCAGGTCACGCAGCAGGGGCGCGACGTCACCGGCAACGTGATCGACATGTTGTGCGACGGCGCGGCGCTGACCATGAACAACATCAAGGAAGAGCCCTGGCAGCCGGACTTCCTGCGCGCGCTCGGCGCCATCCCCTGCCCGTACCACCGCTATTTTTACCAGACCCGCGAGATGCTGGCGGAAGAGATGGCTGCCGCCGGCGAGCGCGGCACCCGCGCCGAGCAGGTGATGCAGGTAGAAAAAGAGCTGTTCGAGCTGTATGCCGATCCGCAGTTGAACAGTAAACCGGAGCAACTCAGCTTCCGCGGCGGTTCTTTCTATTCCGAAGTTGCGCTGGAGCTGATCCGTGCTATCCATAATAATCTCGGCACGCAATTAGTGGTCAACACCGCAAACCGCGGCGCAATCCATGGCCTGCCGGACGATGCTGTGATAGAAATCAACTGTATCGTCGATGCCCAGGGCGCGCATCCGCTGACGTTCGGCCCGCTGTCGGAACCGATGCAGGCGCTGACGCAGCAGGTAAAAGCCTACGAGCGCCTGACCATCGAGGCGGCAGTGCACGGCGATCGCCGCAGCGGCTTGCTGGCGCTGATCGCCAACCCGCTGGTGGGCAACGCCAACCTGGCACAGCCGTTGCTGGACGAGGTGTTGACGATAAACGCGCCGTACTTGCCGCAGTTCAGGTAAGCGCCGGCGCGGTATGACAGGGGTTCGGCACGCCGAACCCATTTTTTTAGCCGTAATCAGGAGTTGGACGATGGTGACACTGGAAGATGTCGCGGCGCTGGCGGGCGTATCGCGCGCCACCGTATCGCGGGTAGTGAACGGCGACAGCAACGTCAAGGCGCCGACCCGCGAGAAGGTTGAACGCGCCGTCGCCCAGCTCGGTTATACCCCCAACCCGGCGGCCCGTGCGCTCGCCTCCAGCCACAGCAATACCCTCGGGTTGGTCACGACGTCGTACCGCGGTGGCTTCTTCGGCGCGCTGATGGACTTCGTGCAGACCGAGGCCGAATCCCACGGCAAGCAGCTGCTGGTGACCCAGGGCCGCAACAGTGCCGAAAACGAATGGCAGGCGGTGCAGCGGCTGTTCAGCCTGCGCTGCGACGGCGTGATCCTGCACGTGCGTTTTCTCAGCGACGATCGGCTGCGCCAGCTGGCGGCGGAGCAACGTGATTTCGTGTTGCTCGATCGTCTGGTGCCGGGGCTGGAAGACCGCTGCGTCACCTTCGATCACCCGCTTGCCAGCCGCATGGCGACGCAGCAGTTACTCGACGCCGGGCACCGGCGCATCGCCTGCATCAGCGGCCCGCGCGAGCGCCCGTCGAGCCGCCTGCGGCTGCAAGGATTTGAAGAGGCTATGCAGGCGGCGAATATCGAGCCGGTAGCCTGTCTGGAGGGCGTCTACGATCTGGAAAGCGGTTACCGCTGCGCCGATCATCTGCTGCAGCAAACCGCACTGCCCAGCGCCATCTACTGCTGCAACGAAGAGATGGCGATCGGCGCGCTGCTGGCGATCAACGAGCACCGCCTGCGGGTACCGCAGGATATCTCCTTGATCTGTTACGACAGCGGCGAACGCGCACCTTTCGTGCGCCCGGCGTTGAGCAGCGTACATTTTCCCATCAGCGAAATGGCCCAATACGCGGCGCGCAGGCTGATCGACCCTGCCACCCCGGCGCACCGGTTTGAGCCGACGATCATCAACCGTGATTCCATTGTGACGGTACGCAAATAGATCACAATAATGCGTATCATCCCTTCATGGGTTGCATCAAAAAATCGACAGCCATCACAAAAAATCCCGTTGTCTGTGCTAGGATCCGCCCCCTGGTGGCCTGATCGGGACTTTTTTCTGCGTTTGCCAGGAAAAGCCAGCGGCCTTATGCCAGCTTTAAAACCTCTAACAGACATATTCAGGCCTATACAATGAATGACAGTAACCGCATACGGCTTACCTGGATCAGCTTCTTTTCGTACGCGCTGACCGGTGCTTTAGTGATCGTCACAGGGATGGTGATGGGAAACATTGCAGAGTACTTTAATCTGCCGGTTTCCAGCATGAGTAACACCTTTACTTTCCTCAACGCCGGTATTTTGATTTCGATCTTCCTCAATGCCTGGCTGATGGAAATCATCCCGCTGAAGCGTCAGTTGATCTTCGGCTTTGTCCTGATGGTGCTGGCGGTCGCAGGGCTGATGCTCGGCAAGAGCCTGACCATGTTCTCGCTGTGCATGTTTATCCTCGGCGTGGTGAGCGGCATCACCATGTCGATCGGCACCTTCCTGATCACCCACATGTATGCCGGCCGCCAGCGCGGTTCGCGCCTGTTGTTCACCGATTCCTTCTTCAGCATGGCCGGGATGATCTTCCCGATCGTCGCCGCGATGCTGCTGGCCCGCCATATCGGCTGGTATTGGGTTTATGCCTGCATCGGCCTGCTGTACGTGGGGATCTTCGTGCTGACCCTGTGCTCCGACTTCCCGGTGCTGGGCAAGAAAGGCGCCGATGCCGGTCAACCAGTCGAGAAAGAAAAATGGGGCATCGGCGTGCTGTTCCTGTCGATCGCCGCGCTGTGCTACATCCTCGGCCAGTTGGGCTTCATTCAGTGGGTGCCTGAGTACGCCACCAAGTCGTTCAACATGGACATCGGCCAGGCCGGTAAGCTGGTGAGCGACTTCTGGACCTCTTATATGGTTGGCATGTGGGTGTTCAGCTTCATCCTGCGCTTCTTCGATCTGCAACGCATCGTCACCGTGCTGGCCGCGCTGGCTACCGGCGCGATGTACCTGTTCGTCAGCACCGACAATCCGGAGCACCTGGGCTACTACATCATGGCCCTGGGCTTCGTTTCCAGCGCCATCTACACCACGCTGATCACCCTCGGCTCGCTGCAGACTAAGGTCTCCTCGCCGAAGCTGGTCAACTTTATCCTGACCTGCGGTACCATCGGCACCATGCTGACCTTCGTGGTCACCGGCCCGATCGTGGCGAAAGGCGGCGCGCATGCGGCGCTGACCACCGCTAACGGCCTGTATCTGGCGGTGTTCGTGATGTGTCTGCTGCTGGGCTTCGTGACCAAGCACCGCAGCCACGGTCACGTAACGCACTGATTTCTTCGCATCAAATACATCAAGGGCGCCCGCAAGGCGCCCTTTTTTTGCGCCTTAGCGCCGAAAATCCACCGTCTCCTCCTGCTGCAAATGCAGCGTGGTTTCCGCCGGCCGCGTTTCGGCGATCACCGCACCCTGGCGAATCGAATAACGCACCGGCGTCTGGCGACGCACCGCGTCGAAGCCGCTTTCCGCCGGCAGGATCACCAGGTTGGCGCTGTTGCCGGCCGCCAGGCCGTAGTCGCTCAGGTTAAGCGTGCGCGCGCTATGGTGGGTGATCAGCTTCAGTCCGTCGTCGATTTGGCCATAGCCCATCAGCTGGCACACGTGCAGCCCCATGTGCAGCACCTGCAGCATGTTGGCGGTGCCGAGCGGGTACCAAGGATCGAACACGTCGTCATGGCCGAAACAGACGTTGATCTCCGCCTCCAGCATCTCCTTCACTCGGGTCACGCCGCGCCGTTTCGGGTAACTGTCGAAACGGCCCTGCAGGTGAATGTTCACCAGCGGATTGGCGACGAAGTTGATGCCGGACATCTTCAACAGACGGAACAGCCGCGAGGCGTAAGCGCCGTTGTAAGAGTGCATCGCCGTGGTGTGGCTGGCGGTGACTTTCGCTCCCATCTCCAGCTTCAGTGCCAGCGCCGCCACGGTCTCGACGAAGCGCGATTGCTCGTCGTCGATTTCATCGCAGTGCACGTCCACCAGCCGATCGTATTTTTGCGCCAGCGCGAACGCCTTATGCAGCGACTCCACGCCGTACTCGCGGGTGAATTCGAAGTGCGGAATGGCGCCCACCACGTCGGCCCCGAGCCGCAACGCTTCTTCAAGCAACGCTTCCCCGTTGGGGTAGGAAAGGATCCCCTCCTGCGGGAAGGCGACAATCTGCAGCGTCACCCAAGGCGCCACTTCCTGCTTCACCTCCAGCATGGCGCGCAGCGCGGTCAGCGTGGGATCGGAAACGTCGACGTGGGTGCGCACATACTGCACGCCGTTGGCGATCTGCCACTTAAGCGTTTGCCAGGCGCGCTGTTTGACGTCTTCATGAGTCAGCAGCGCTTTGCGTTCAGCCCAGCGCTCAATGCCCTCGAACAGCGTGCCGGACTGGTTCCAGGCCGGCTGACCGGCGGTCTGCGTGGTATCCAGGTGGATATGCGGTTCGACGAACGCCGGCAACGCCAACCCGCCCTGCGCATCCAGCACGTCGCTGCGCCACTCCTGTCCTTCCGGCTGTGGCACCAGATGCGCGATGCGCCCCTGCTCGATTGCCAGTTGCCACAATCCTTCATGCCCGCTTAAACGCAGGTTGTCGATAAACTTCAATGGACGTTTCGCCACCCTTCACCTCTGCCGTTGCGCTGGTTTTCTTCATCATACTGGCAGCGGATCGCGCTGACAAAGTCGCCGTGCCATGCCTACCCCTTGCGTTTACTCCCTGCGGGGTAATTTACCTGCAAACTGACTCGCTTCAGCTAAAGATGAATAAAATCCGCAACTTATCAAAAAACGTGAAAAATCATTCATATACCACGTTAGAGGTATATAGGGGTGTGATTGATTTGCATCAATAAATTGCTCATCGGGAGAGATAAGGTAAGCCTAGGAAACCAGAATTTTGAGGCAATAATGAGCAGAGTCAAACTTGCCGTCGTCGGCAATGGCATGGTCGGCCACCGGTTCATCGAAGATCTGTTGGATAAAGCAGACAAAGACCAGTTCGAAATCACCGTCTTTTGCGAAGAGCCACGCATCGCTTACGATCGCGTGCACCTTTCCTCCTACTTCTCGCACCACACCGCCGAAGAGCTGTCGCTGGTGCGCGAAGGCTTTTACGAAAAACACGGCGTAAAGGTACTGGTCGGCGAACGCGCTATCACCATCAATCGCGACGAGAAGGTCATCCACTCCAACACCGGCCGCACCGTCTATTACGACAAGCTGATCATGGCCACCGGCTCCTATCCGTGGATCCCGCCGATTAAGGGCTCGGATAGCCAGGACTGCTTCGTTTACCGTACCATCGAAGACCTGAACGCCATCGAAGCCTGCGCGCGCCGCAGCAAACGCGGTGCGGTAGTCGGCGGCGGGCTGTTAGGGCTGGAAGCCGCCGGCGCGCTGAAAAGCCTGGGGGTGGAAACACACGTGATCGAGTTCGCTCCGGTACTGATGGCCGAACAGCTCGACCCGATGGGCGGTGACCAGCTGCGCCGCAAGATCGAGCGCATGGGCGTCAAGGTTCACACCGGCAAAAATACCCAGGAGATCGTCAACGGCGGCGGCACGGCGCGCAAAACCATGCATTTCGCCGACGGTAGCCTGCTGGAAGTGGATTTCATCGTGTTCTCCACCGGCATCCGCGCCCAGGACAAGCTGGCGCGTCAGTGCGGGCTGGAGGTTGGCCGCCGCGGCGGCATCGCCATCAACGACAGCTGCCAAACGTCTGATCCGGACGTGTACGCCATCGGTGAGTGCGCCGCCTGGCGCGATCGCACCTTTGGCCTGGTGGCGCCGGGATACAAAATGGCGCAGGTGGCCGCCGATCATCTGCTGGGCCGCGAAAACGGCTTCCAGGGCGCCGACATGAGCGCCAAGCTGAAGCTGCTGGGTGTGGACGTCGGCGGCATCGGCGATGCCCATGGCCGCACCGAAGGCGCCCGCAGCTACGTTTATCTGGATGAAAGCAAAGAAGTCTACAAACGTATCGTGGTCAGCGCCGACAATAAAACCCTGCTCGGCGCGGTGCTGGTAGGCGACACCAGCGATTATGGCAACCTGCTGCAGCTGGCGTTGAACGGCATCGAGCTGCCGGAAAACCCGGACGGCCTGATCCTGCCGGCCCATGCGGGCAGCAAACCGGCCATCGGCGTAGATTCGCTGCCGGAAAGCGCGCAGATCTGCTCCTGCTTCGACGTCAGCAAAGGCGACATCATCCAGGCGGTCAACAAAGGCTGCCACACCGTGGCGGCGCTGAAGGCCGAAACCAAGGCCGGCACCGGCTGCGGCGGCTGCATCCCGCTGCTCACCCAGGTGTTGAACGCCGAGCTGAGCAAACAGGGCATCGAGGTCAACCACCACCTGTGCGAACACTTCGCCTATTCACGCCAGGAGCTGTTCCACCTGATCCGCGTCGAAGGCATCAAGTCGTTCGAGGCATTGCTGGCCAAATACGGCAAAGGTTACGGCTGCGAAGTGTGTAAACCAACCGTCGGCTCGTTGCTGGCCTCGTGCTGGAACGAATACATCCTCAAGCCACAGCATACGCCGCTGCAGGATACCAACGACAACTTCCTCGGCAATATCCAGAAAGACGGCACCTACTCGGTGATCCCGCGTTCCGCCGGCGGCGAAATCACCCCGGACGGCCTGCTGGCCATCGGCCAGATCGCCAAGGAATACAACCTCTACACCAAAATGACCGGCTCGCAGCGCATCGGCATGTTCGGTGCGCAGAAAGACGATCTGCCGGCCATCTGGAGCAAGCTGCTCGCCGCCGGCTTTGAAACCGGCCACGCGTACGCCAAGGCGCTGCGCATGGCGAAAACCTGCGTCGGCAGCACCTGGTGCCGCTATGGCGTCGGCGACAGCGTCGGCTTCGGCGTCACGCTGGAACATCGCTACAAAGGTATCCGCACCCCGCACAAAATGAAGTTCGGCGTCTCGGGCTGTACCCGCGAATGCGCCGAGGCGCAGGGTAAGGACGTCGGCATCATTGCCACCGAGAACGGCTGGAACCTGTATGTTTGCGGCAACGGCGGCATGAAACCGCGCCACGCCGATCTGCTGGCCGCCGATCTCGATCGCGAGACCCTAGTGCGCTACCTCGACCGCTTCATGATGTTCTATATCCGCACCGCCGATAAGCTGCAGCGTACCTCGGTATGGCTGGAGAGCCTGGAAGGTGGCATCGATTACCTGCGCAAGGTGATCGTCGACGATAAGCTCGGCATCAACGAGCAGTTGGAAGCGGAGATCGCCCGCCTGCGCGACGCGGTGGTCTGCGAGTGGAAAGAGACCGTCGAGCATCCGGAAACGCAGCTTCGCTTCGCTCACTTCATCAACAGCCCGCTGCGCGATCCGAATGTGCAGGTAGTGGCCGAACGCGACCAGCACCGCCCGGCGCGCCCTGATGAGCGCATTCCCGTCACCCTGATCGATACCGAGGAGAGCCACGCATGAGCCAGTGGATTACCGTTTGTCCCGTCGCCGACATTCTGCCCGGCACCGGCGTATGTGCCCTGATCGGCGATCGGCAGGTGGCGGTGTTCCGCCCCTATGCCGACGAACAGGTGTTCGCCATCAGCAATATCGACCCGTTCGCCCAGGCCAGCGTGCTGTCACGCGGGCTGATCGCCGAGCATCAAGGCGAACTGTGGGTCGCCAGCCCGCTGAAGAAACAGCATTTCCGCCTGTACGACGGCCACTGTCTGGAAGATGACAGCCGTTCCGTCGCCAGCTTCACCAGCCGGGTGGTCGACGGCATCGTGCAAGTCGCGGCATAACCTTTCGGGAGGCAACATGTTTACCGACACGATCAACAAATGCGCCGCCAACGCGGCGCGCATCGTCCGCCTGGCGAAGGAGAGCCCGCTCGGCTTCTGGATCAGCTCGGCGATGGCGGGCGCCTACGTCGGCCTCGGCATCATCCTGATCTTCACCCTCGGCAACCTGGCCGACCCAAGCGTGCGGCCGCTGGTGATGGGCGCCACCTTCGGCATCGCGCTGACGCTGGTGATCATCGCCGGTTCCGAACTGTTCACCGGCCATACGATGTTCCTGACGCTCGGCGTCAAGGCCGGCACCATCCGCCAAAGCCAGATGTGGGCAGTGCTGCCGCAAACCTGGTTCGGCAACCTGCTCGGCTCGGTGCTGGTGGCGCTGATGTATTACTACGGCGGCGGTAGCCTGCTGCCGGTGGATACCAGTCTGGTGCACAGCGCCGCATTGGCAAAAACCACCGCGCCGGCCGAGGTGCTGTTCTTCAAGGGCGTGCTGTGCAACTGGCTGGTTTGCCTGGCGATCTGGATGGCGATCCGCGTAGAAGGCGCCGCCAAGTTCATCGCCATTTGGTGGTGTCTGCTGGCCTTTATCGCCTCGGGTTACGAACACTCCGTCGCCAACATGACGCTGTTTGCCCTCTCCTGGTTCGGCAACCACAGCGAGGCCTACACCCTCACCGGCATCGGCCACAACCTGCTGTGGGTGACGCTGGGCAACATCCTGTCCGGCTCGGTGCTAATGGGTCTGGGGTATTGGTACGCCACGCCGCGCGCCGAACGCCCGCAGGCGGCGAAAGCCGCCGTACGTCAGACCGCCTAAGTTTTCGGGGGCGCATTTCGCCCCCACATTGATTACCCCGAGGAGTGCCGATGGACTACCTGCCGATTTTCTGCCAACTGCAACACAAAGCCTGCCTGCTGGTCGGCGGCGGCGAGATCGCCGAACGCAAGGCGCGCCTGCTGCTGGACGCCGGTGCGGCGCTGACCGTCAACGCCGTAGACTTCACCCCGCAGTTCCGCCTGTGGGCGGCAGAAGGCCGGTTGACGCTGGCCGAAGGCGAATTCAGCCCGGCCCTGCTGGTGGAAAAATGGCTGGTGATCGCCGCTACCGACCGGCTAGAGGTCAACGCACGGGTGTATCAGTGCGCCAACCAGCAGCGGGTGTTCTGCAACGTGGTGGACGATCCGAAACGCGCCAGCTTTATCATGCCGTCGATTATCGACCGTTCGCCGATCATGGTCGCGGTGTCCTCCGGCGGCAAAGCGCCGGTGTTGGCGCGGCTGCTGCGCGAGAAGCTGGAAGCGATGCTGCCACAGCACCTCGGCAAGCTGGCCCAACTGGGCGGCTCGCTGCGCCAGCGGGTAAAACAACGCTTCAGCAGCCTCGGCGCGCGTCGGCGCTTCTGGGAACGGTTGTTCGCTCACGATCGGCTGGCGCAGTCGCTGGCCAACGACGACGCCGCGCTGGCTGAGCGCCAGCTCGAGCAGCTGTTCAGCGAACAGCCGGCAGATCGCGGTGAAGTGGTGCTGGTGGGCGCCGGGCCGGGCGATGCCGGCCTGCTTACGCTGAAAGGGCTGCAACAAATCCAGCAGGCCGACGTGGTGGTTTACGACCGACTGGTCTCCGAAGAGATCATGACGCTGGTGCGCCGCGACGCAGAACGTATCTTCGTCGGCAAACGCGCCGGCCACCACTGCGTGCCGCAGGAGCAGATCAATCAAATCCTGCTGCAGCAGGCGCAGCAAGGCAAACGCGTGGTGCGCCTGAAGGGTGGCGATCCCTTTATCTTCGGCCGCGGCGGCGAAGAGCTGGAGACGCTGGCAGACGCTAACGTGCCGTTCTCGGTGGTGCCGGGCATTACCGCCGCCTCGGGCTGTTCCGCCTACAGCGGCATCCCGCTCACCCACCGCGACCACGCGCAGAGCGTGCGCCTGGTGACCGGCCACGCCAAGGCCGACGGTGGATTGGATTGGGCGACGCTGGCCGCCGGGCAACAGACGCTGGTGTTCTATATGGGGCTATCGCAAGCGGCTGAAATCCAGCGCCAGCTGATCGCTAACGGGTTGCCAGCCGCCACGCCGGTGGCACTGGTGGAAAACGGCACCTCTTGCCGCCAACGGGTGATCGAAGGGGAGCTCCGCCAACTGGGCGCCTTGTCCCTTCAGGCCACCAGCCCCAGCCTGATCATCGTCGGCAGCGTGGTCAGTCTGCGCAGCAAGCTCAATTGGTTCGCCAGCGAAGAATCGCCTGCCAGCCTGGCGCAAATGGCGTAAGACCGACGTAAAAAAAGCGGCCTGTGGCCGCTTTTTCTATTTGCGCCGGCGTTATGCCTGCGGCGGTACGAAACCGACAGCCTGATAGACCTTCGCCAGGGTTTCCTGCGCGCGTGTGCGGGCCTTGGCGGCGCCGTCGCGCATCACCTGCTGCAGATAGGCTTCGTCGTTACGGAAGCGGTGATAGCGCTCCTGCAGCTCACCCAGCATGCCGGAGACGGCTTCCGCCACCGCGCCTTTCAGGTGACCATACATCTGGCCTTCGAACTCGGCTTCCAGCTGCGCGATGCTCTTGCCGGTCACACCGGCGAGAATATCCAGCAGGTTGGAGACGCCCGCCTTGTTGACCACGTCGTAACGCACGACAGGCGGCTCTTCCGAGTCGGTCATTGCGCGTTTGATCTTCTTGGTCACCGCTTTCGGATCTTCCAGCAGGCCGATCACGTTGTTGCGGTTGTCGTCCGACTTGGACATCTTCTTGGTCGGCTCCTGCAGCGACATCACGCGCGCGCCGGATTTAGGAATAAACGGCTCCGGCACTTTGAACACGTCGCCGTACAGCGCGTTGAAACGCTGGCCCACGTCGCGGCTCAGCTCCAGGTGTTGTTTCTGGTCTTCGCCCACCGGCACCTGGTTGGTTTGATACAGCAGGATGTCTGCCGCCATCAGCACCGGATAGCTGAACAGCCCAGCGTTGATGTTCTCCGCGTAGCGCGCGGATTTGTCCTTGAACTGCGTCATGCGGCTCAGTTCGCCGAAATAGGTGTAGCAGTTCAGCACCCAGCTCAGCTGCGTGTGCTCAGGCACGTGCGACTGCACGAAGATGGTGCTTTTTTCCGGATCGATACCGCAGGCCAGGTACAGCGCCAGCGTATCCAGCGTGGCCTTGCGCAGCTTCTCGGCGTCCTGGCGAACGGTGATGGCATGCAGATCGACGATGCAGTAGATGCAGTCGTAGTCGTCCTGCATCTGCACCCACTGACGCAGCGCACCCATGTAGTTGCCGATGGTCAGTTCGCCGGACGGCTGCGCGCCGCTAAATACGATGGGCTTACTCATGTTTAAATTTCCTGATTCTCTAAAGATGACAGCCCAAGAGCGGGCAACAAATCGGCGAAGCGCTCCAACACCCGATCGGGGTGGCTCAGGGCGATCGATTCACCGTAGTTATAACCGTAGGTAAAGCCGACGCTCGGGCAACCGGCGCCCTGTGCGGCTTGAATATCGTTGCGCGAGTCGCCAACGAACAGCAGTTCATGCGCACGCAGCCCAAGCTTGCCGAGCACCAGGTACAGCGGTGCCGGGTGCGGTTTCTTTTCCGTCACGTCGTCGCCGCCGATCACCAGCGAGAAATAATCGCCAATGCCCAACGATGCCAGCAGCGGCGCCACGAACGGCGTCGGCTTGTTAGTCACCAGCGCCATCGGGTAACCGTGTGCGGCCAGGCGGACCAGCGTCTCTTGCACCTGCGGGAACAGGCGGCTGCCGCTGTCAACGGTCTGCGCGTAGAAATGGTCGAAACGCTCACGCAGCCGGCTGCACTGCGCCGGCGTGCCTTCCGCTTCCGCCCAGCGCAGCGCGCGTTGCACCAGCACGTCGGCGCCGTTGCCGATCCAGGTGCCGACCCGTTCCTCACCCGCTTGCGGCAGGCCCGTCTCTTCCAGCGCCATATCGATGGCCGCCGCCAGACCCGGCGCGCTGTCGACCAGCGTGCCGTCCAGATCGAAGGCCAATGCGCGGATCGCGCCGAAATCAGCCATGGGTAACCTTCGCCAGCTCGCTGCGCATCTCGTCGATCACCTTGCGGTAGTCCGGCTGGCCAAAGATGGCGGAACCGGCGACGAACATATCGGCGCCCGCGGCGGCGATTTCAGCGATGTTATCCACCTTCACACCGCCGTCGACTTCCAGGCGGATATCTCGACCACTGTCGTCGATCAATTTGCGCACCTGGCGCAGCTTGTCCAGAGTACCGTGGATGAACGATTGGCCGCCGAAGCCCGGGTTGACCGACATCAGCAGGATCACGTCGATTTTATCCATCACGTAATCGAGGTAGCTCAGAGGCGTCGCCGGGTTGAACACCAGGCCGGCTTTACAGCCGTGCTCTTTAATTAGCTGAATGGTGCGATCGACATGCTCGGAAGCTTCAGGGTGGAAAGAGATATAAGACGCGCCTGCCTTGGCGAAATCAGGCACGATGCGGTCCACCGGCTTGACCATCAGGTGCACGTCAATCGGCGCAGTAATGCCGTAGTTGCGCAGCGCTTCGCACACCATCGGACCGATGGTCAGATTGGGCACGTAGTGGTTATCCATCACGTCGAAGTGCACCACGTCGCCGCCTGCAGCCAGCACGTTAGCGGTATCTTCACCTAACCGGGCAAAATCTGCCGACAGAATGGACGGGGCAATCAAAAACTTTTTCATCCGCTTCTCCAAACGTAGGGTCGAGTTGTTATGCGCCGGGGTGCCCCGGCTTAGCGATACAGCGCCAAAAGCTCGTTCACTTTGCTGCGGCCGAGAATGTTGCGGCTGATTGTGCGGCGCGCTTTCACCACATACAGCGCAGCATTCTGGTACCAGTCGCGCGTCAGCTCGGTATCGTGATTGGAGATCAATACCGGTACCTGGCTCTCTACCGAGAGCTGGTGCGCCAGTTGCGCCAGGCTCTGCTGATCGGCGATGCTGAAGCTGTTGGTGTGGTAAGCGGTGAAATTCGCCGTCGCCGACAGCGGCGCATAAGGCGGATCGCAATACACCACGGCACCGGCCACGGCCTTCGCCATGGTATCGCGGTAATGCTCGCAGACAAAAGTGGCATTGCGCGATTTTTCGGCAAACCAGTAGAGCTCTTCTTCCGGGAAGTACGGTTTCTTGTACCGGCCAAATGGCACATTGAACTCGCCGCGCAGGTTATAGCGGCACAGGCCGTTATAGCAGTGACGGTTCAGGTACAGGAACAGCAGCGCCCGGCGGTAAGGCTCGGTGCTAGTATTGAACTCTTCTCGCAGCAGGTAAAACTGATCCGAGTTATTGAATTCATCGGCGAAAAGCGTGCGGGCATCGCGCACGAAGTCATCCGTGCGCAGCTTAACGATGTTATACAGGTTGATAAGATCGCTATTGATGTCGGCGAGAATGTAGGCGTCGTAATCCGTATTCAGAAAGACGGATCCCGCACCCACGAAGGGCTCGATTAAGCAGTCTCCCGCCGGCAGATGGCGACGAATCTCATCTACCAGCGGGTATTTTCCACCAGCCCATTTTAAAAAAGCGCGGTTTTTCTTCATGCCGTCAATTAGCTACTTATACAATTCAGAGCGGCGGATTGTACTCTGTTTCAGACAGCACATCAGCGCACAAATTTAAATGATTTATTTTTTAAGATCTTGCTGCACTTGGTGTACAGGTCGGACCCACGGTTTTTTCGCCTGCACATCCGCCGGCAACGAAGCAATGGCGCGCTTCGCTTCCGCAGAAGACGCATAGTTGCCGCTCACCAGCACGTACCACGGTTTGCCGTCACGCTTGGTGGCGTACACCAGGTAGTTCTGCAGCTTCTGCTGTTTGGCGTAGGCGTTCAGCGTGTCGGAACGCGAAGCGCTGCTCAGCTGCAAGGTATAGTGGCTGCCCGGCGCAGACTGCAGTGAACTGCCGCTGCTGGCGACCGCTCCCGCTTTCGCGGTGGAAGACGGCTTGGCCGGCGGCGTATACACCGTGGTCGGTGATTTATGCTGCGTCGCGGTCGGTTTGGTGGCGGCGGTTTTCGCCGGCGTTTTATGCTGTTGCGGTGCGGTGCCCTGCACAGGACGCGTCGCTTCGCGCGCCGCGGCGCCGCTCATCACCGTCGCCGGTGCGGTCGGCAGCGTCGACGCTGCGCCGGTCATGCCTTGAGTCGCGGCATCCACCTGCCCCTGCTGCTGCGACAGCGCATCCGCCATGTTGCCCGGCAAATCGACGCGCTGCTGCGCGCCGCCCTGCTGAGGCTGCGTTTGCGCTTCGGTCGGTGTGCCGGAGATCGGCGGAACGCTGACGTTCTGCGGTTGCTGCGGCTGAGTCGCGCTCACGCCGTTGTTATCGTGGGTATCCGTCGTGCCGCCCGGCACGCCGTTATTGGCGGTGGTCAGCGACGAAGAACCGGACAGGTTGATATCGCGGGCCGCGCCGTTTTGCGCGCCGCTCTCCTGAGCCGCTTCATGTTTGGTTGGCGCCTTCAGGGCGGAACCGATGCCGATAATCAGCAGCAACAGCACCAAAATGCCGATGCCAATCATCAAATGCTGGCGCGAAACGGCGAAGCGCGGCGCGGCGGCCGGCTTGCGCGAACGCGTAGGACGACGATCGCTGCTATCAGGTCTGAGATCGTCTTCCGGTTTAAACTCGTCCATCTGAAACCCTCCAACTAGAGGCAAAAGCCCACCACCGTAGACCTACCGTGGCACGGGCAGATTAACCCGATGATGGCAAAGCGACACCCGTCGTGCTCTGCTCACTGTATTAATATAGATGCAAATGGCGGCTAAGCCACTGTTACTTAGTCCGATTTAATTACGCTGCTGCTCAGGCAAGCAGGCGGCGATCGACGCCAGCACCAGCTCATGCCCTACGCCGCCGCGCACTTCCGCCGCACCGATCATGGTCGGCAGCACCAGACGCAGTTCACCCGCCAGCACTTTCTTGTCACGCAACATGTGCGGCAGATAGGATTCCGGCGTCATTTCCTGCGGCCCGCAGACCGGCAAGCCGGCGCGCAGCAGCAGCGCTTTGATACGTTCGATGTCTTCAACAGAGAACTGGCCGAGACGGTGCGCGGTTTCCGCCGCCATCACCATGCCTGCAGCCACCGCTTCACCGTGCAGCCACACGCCGTAGCCCATCTCGGCTTCGATAGCATGACCGTAAGTATGGCCCAGATTCAGCAGGGCGCGCAGACCGCTTTCGCGTTCGTCGGCGGCCACCACCTCGGCCTTCAGTTCGCAGCAGCGGCGGATACAGTAGGCCAACGCCTGCATATCCAACGCCATCAGCGCATCGATGTTATTTTCCAACCAGACGAAGAACTCGCGATCGAGGATGATCCCGTATTTGATGACTTCGGCCAGGCCGGAAGAGAGTTCACGCGTCGGCAACGTTTTCAGGCAATCCAGATCAACCACCACCGAAGCGGGTTGATAGAAAGCGCCGATCATGTTTTTGCCGAGCGGGTGGTTGACGGCGGTCTTGCCGCCTACGGAGGAGTCCACCTGCGACAACAGCGTGGTGGGAACCTGAATGAAGCGCACGCCGCGTTGGTAACACGCGGCGGCAAAACCGGTCAAATCGCCGACAACGCCGCCACCGAGGGCGATCAGCGTGGTATCGCGACCGTGCGGTTTTTCGAGCAGCGCCGAAAACACCTGCTCCAACACCGCCAGAGATTTGTACTGCTCACCATCGGGAAGAATCACCTGATCCACCACGACGCCGCTCTGCTCCAGCACCTGCCGGACACGCTCGAGATAGAGCGGCGCCAGGGTCTGGTTGGTGACCAACATCGCTTGCTCACCCGCCTTTAACGGCATAAAAGAAGCCGGATCGTTAAACAATCCGGCGGCAATGGTAATCGGGTAGCTGCGCTCCCCAAGCGTTACAGTAATTCTCTCCATGTCGCGCTCAGTTCTCTGTATGGTGCGGCGGTGGTTGATCCCCGCAACAGCGGGGAACACAAATCAGTTTTTCGCATTGGCCGACGGCGAACGCGAAAATTGGCAATCAGTTGCTTTCCAGCATGTTGATGATCTGGTTAGCAACCACTTTAGCGCTCTGATCGTCGGTGCGGATGGTGACATCGGCAATCTCTTCATACAACGGATTACGTTCTTTCGCCAAGGCTTCCAGCACTTCACGCGGCGGAGAATCAACCTGCAGCAGCGGGCGTTTTTTATCACGCTGAGTGCGAGCCAGCTGCTTCTCGATCGTGGTTTCCAGATAGACCACCACGCCGCGCGCGGACAGACGGTTGCGCGTTTCGCGCGACTTCACCGAACCGCCGCCGGTCGCCAACACAATCCCTTGTTTTTCCGTCAGTTCATTAATGACTTTTTCTTCACGATCGCGGAAACCTTCTTCCCCTTCCACGTCGAATACCCAGCCCACGTCAGCTCCGGTACGTCGCTCAATTTCTTGATCGGAGTCGAAGAACTCCATATTGAGTTGCTGAGCTAACTGACGGCCAATAGTGCTTTTGCCGGCACCCATAGGCCCAACCAGAAAGATATTGCGTTTCTCTGCCATGTTTTTCGGTATTACTAAGACAATTCGTTAATGTTAACCCGCCCCGCCAATCAAATCAGCGGCGGGACCTAAACTGAAACCTCATGAGCGATAGTGCGAGATCAGACGAAAAATTATCTCAACACTCTTGGTAGTTTGGCAACCGAATAAATCGCAATCCACGCCGCGGGAGGGAAACCATATGTTTTTAACGGCGTCTTGACGCTAACAAAAAACCTCGGTGCTCAATTCGGTAACCCTTGTAAGCTAAATCGGCCGCAGCGTCAAACGCAGATCCCCCCAAGGGGATAAAAAAGTGTATCTGCTCATCAACTTTAGGAGATTTGCCGCCCAGCCGACAGGCAGCCGCTTATCCCTTAATCAAGGTCGGCGTAATGAAGATCACCAGCTCGCGTTTTTTCTGTTGTACGCCACTTTGCCGGAACAAGCCCCCCAGCAGTGGCGCATCTCCCAATCCCGGCACCTTGTCCGCCGTCTTGCCGCTATGCCGTTGAAAAATACCGCCGAGCACCAGGGTTTCACCGCTTTTCACCGTGATCTGCGTCTTAATCTCCTGTTTATCGATGGTCAATGCCTCCCCCGCCCCGCGGCTGATGGCACGCCCCGGCATATTTTGGCTGATGTGCAACGTCAGCGTGATGCGCCCGTCCGGCAACACTTTCGGCGTCACCTCCATGCCCAGCACCGCCTCTTTGAACTCAATCGCGGTCGCACCGCTGGCGCCGCTCGACACTTCATAAGGGATCTCCGTCCCCTGTTTGATGCTGGCGGTTTGCAGGTGCGCCGTCAGCAAACGCGGGCTGGCGATGATCTCCACCTGATTCTCCTGCTCCAGCGCCGTCAGCTCGAGGCTCAGCAAACGCCCGCTGATGCGCGCCAAATGGAAACCGGCGCTCACCGCGCTGCGCTCCAACGGCAGATTAACGCCGAGATTGCCCGGCCGCAGCGGCCGCGTCGGTTTTTCGTCGGCCGCCAATCCCCAACGCACACCAAGTTCACGCAGGCTTTCGCTGTTGATGGTCACGATATGCGCCGCCAGCTGCACCTGTGCCAGCGGCGCGTCCATTTCCGTCACCCTTTTTTTCAACTGCACCAGGATTGGCGCCGTGTCGCGCAGTAACAGCGTATTGGTGCGCTTATCCGCCAGCACGCTGCCACGCTCGCTGAGCAAGGCGCCGCGTTGAGCATTGAGGCTTTCGGCAATCTCCGCCGCATCGCCGTTTTGTAACGTCAGGGTCAAGCTGTGCAAAGGCTGCCGCTGCGCCAGCGCTTCTCGCTGCTGTTTTTTTTCCTGCGCGTCCGGCTCCGGGGCGACCAGCATCACGCTCCCCTCCCGCGTCATCGTCAGCTTGCCCATACGCAGGGTCAGCGCCAGCGCCTGAGGCCAGGGCACATTCTCCAGCCGCAGCGTCAGATTGCCGCTTACGCCGGGCGCGACGATCAGGTTCATCTGCCGATAATCCGCCAGCGCCTGCAGGATGACCGTCACTGGCGCATCCTGGAACTCCAGGGAAACCTGCTGTTTATCCTGCGCCTGGACGATGCCGAGCGACAGACACCACAACGCCACGCCCAATCCAGCGAGTCCTTTCATGGTTTGCCATCCTTGTTGTTGTCCATCATGAGCGAGATGTCGCCCTGGCTCGCCGGACAATCCGGTTCGGCCGCCAGCGCCGTTAACGTCAGGCTGCGCGCCCGCACCTGCGCTACCTGCCAACGCTCGTCCAGCACCCACTGCTGCGGCCGCAGGCGCAACCACTGCCCTGCCGGCGTCACCACCCAGCCATAGCGCAGCGGCGGTTGCCCGATGACGCCTTTCAGTCGCCAACCCGCTGGCGATGCCTCCTGATGGGCACAAACAGGCAGCGGAGGCGGCGCAAACGGATCGCGCGGTTCTGCACACAAGGCCCACGGCCATAGCAGCCACCACCAACGGCCCGGTCTTTTACTCATCGGCCTGCTCCTCGGCGGCATCCTGCAACACCAACCGCGCCGTCATGCCCTGCGGCGGCGTTTCCACACTCAATTGTTCGAGACGCAAATTGGCGGGCAGCGCCTCCAACAGCGCCAACAAACCGGCATAATCAATGCGCAAACTCAGCGTTTGCCGCAGCGGTTTTTCCTGCCGCTGCCAGCGCAACAAGGCGCCCCCCGCTTGTTGCAGCACGTTCGCCAGATCGCCGGCGGTGGTCGGACCGATCGGCGTTGGCGGCATAGGGGCTTCCGGCGCCTCGTCCAGTTGGTGCTGTACCATGGAAATCTGTTGCAACAGGCGCTGTTGCCGCTCCGCCGCGTTTTCCCGCTGACGCCATTCGTCTTGCAGCAGCCAACCGCCGCCCAACAGCGCCAGCGTGCCGATGCCCAGCCCTTGCGCCACCAGCAATAGCCAGCCCGGCAAGTTCAGCCAAAAGCGCAGCCCGGATGACAAACGGCTATCCATCACGCCCCCACTGCGCCGCCAGATGAAAGGAATACAGACCGTCGTCCCGTTGCGTTACCTCAGCCAAACGCAGCCGTGGCAACGCAGGCATCCCCGCCAGCCGCCGTTCGAACTGCGTGATGGCCGCAGGAGAGCGGCTCAATCCACGCAGCCGCAGACCGTTCGTCGCATCGCTGTCCAGCGCCGTGAGCCACAGCGGTGGAGGAATGCTGAAGGACAATTGCTGAAGCAACTGCAAATAACGCCGGTTATGTTGGCCGTTGCGCGCCTGCCGTTCGGCGCGGGCGCTGTGCAGCGCTCGCTGCGCCCGCTCTTGCTGCTGCTGATGGGCGAGCAACGTCAAGGCCGCCAGCTCTTCACCCAGCATCGTTAGCCGCGCCTGCCGCTGCGCCTGTTGGTGACGCAGTTGGCCGGCAACCAGAAACAGCGCCAGCAGCAGTAGCGTTACCTGCAACAGCAGCGCACCCAGCCAGAAACAGCCGCGCCGCCGATCGCGGCGCTGTCGCCAGGGCAGAAAGTTGACCTGATACATCAGCGATCCTCCTCGCGCAGCGCCAGACCACCGGCCAATGCGAACGCCGCAGGATGCGCAGGCAACGGTGGGCGCAACTGCGTGAAGGCGCTGAGCGGCGACCAGGCAAGGCAACCGGCGGGCAAGGCACCTGCCAGCACGCTGCCGGCATAGACCGGCCGATCGTCGCCCGCCGGCATCTGGGCTTGCAGCGCCCGCAGCGCCTGCGCGTCATCGTCGCCCGGCGCCAGACCAAAGGCGAACGCGCCGTCAGCCGGCGCCACCCACAGCCATTCTCGTTCGAGACGGTGCATCAGCCCCGCAGCGGGCGGTACGCCTGCCGCCGTCGCCATCATCCGCAGCGCACAAGGGGTGATATCGACCGCTTGCGGATGCAGGCCAGCCTGACGCAAACAATGCAGCCACTGCTGCAGCTCCTGCCGCCGCGCGGCGGTCAGCAACAGCGCCGCCTCATCCGCCGGCGCGGTGCGATAGTCGAGCGCCAGCGTCTGGCCATCGAGCGGAAACTGCTTCAAACCGTGACCACCGATATAGTCGCTGCGTTCCGGCTCGCGCAGCCGCGCGTCCGGCTGCGCCATGCGCTGCTGCAACACGCGCTGCGCCGGCAGAGCAATGCGTAAGGAAATATGTCGCGGCAGTTGAACGCGCCATTGCCGCAGCGCCCGGATCAGGAATTCGGAAGGTTCCAGGCAGCCATCGCGTAAAACCGCCTGCGGCAGCGCCTGCTGCCACCAGTGGCGCAACTGCCAGCCATTGCGGCGGCGTTGGGCCGCCACCGCGCGCGCGCAGTCGATTTGTATATCCAGCCCCACCTGCCATGCTTGAGGGAACATGTTTCGCAAGCCTCCATAACATCAGATGATAAAAGAACATATCCATGTCGCAGGCTTGCCTTTATACTACCGCGCGGTTGTTTATAAACTGCCCAAATGACTTAGAAATGGGAAATCTCAGGTGAAGTTCGTAAAGTATTTACTAATCCTTGCAGTATGTTGCATCGTGCTGGGAGCAGCCTCGATTTTCGGCTTGTACAAATATGTCGAGCCGCAGCTGCCCGACGTCGCAACGCTGAAAGACGTACGGCTGCAGATACCGATGCAGGTTTACAGCGCCGATGGCGAACTGATCGCCCAATACGGTGAGAAGCGCCGCATTCCGCTGAAACTGGATCAAATTCCGCCGGTGATGGTGCACGCATTTATCGCCACCGAAGACAGCCGCTTCTATGATCACCATGGCGTCGATCCGGTCGGCATCTTCCGCGCCGCCTCAATCGCGCTGGTCTCCGGCCACGCTTCGCAGGGGGCCAGTACCATTACCCAACAACTGGCGCGTAACTTCTTCTTAAGCCCGGAACGCACCCTGATGCGTAAAATCAAGGAAGCTTTCCTGGCGGTACGCATCGAGCAGATGCTCACCAAGGATGAAATCCTTGAGCTGTATCTGAACAAGATCTATCTGGGTTACCGCGCCTACGGCGTGGGCGCCGCCGCACAGGTCTATTTCGGCAAAGACGTCAGCCAGCTCACCCTGAGCGAGATGGCGACCATCGCCGGCCTGCCGAAAGCCCCGTCTACCTTCAACCCGCTCTATTCGCACGATCGCGCCGTTGCCCGCCGCAACGTGGTGCTGTCGCGCATGCTGGACGAGCATTACATCACGCAGGCGCAGTACGATCAGGCGCGCGCCGAAGATCTGGTCGCCAACTACCATGCGCCGGAAATCAGCTTCTCCGCGCCGTATCTCTCCGAGATGGTGCGTCAGGAGATGATCAAGCGCTACGGTGAAAACGCCTATACCGACGGTTACAAGGTTTACACCACCGTCACCAAACGGCTGCAGCTGGCGGCGCAGGAGTCGGTACGCAACAACGTGCTGGCCTATGACATGCGCCACGGCTACCGCGGCCCATCCAACGTGTTGTGGAAAGTCGGCGAAGCGGCCTGGGATCGCAAACAGATTGTCGACTCGCTGAAAAACTTGCCGAGCTACGGCCCACTGGCGCCGGCGGTCATCACCGCTGCTAACCCGCAGGAAGCGACGGCGATGCTGGCCGACGGCAGCAGCATTGCCCTGCCGATGGCCACCATGCGCTGGGCGCGGCCGTACCGTTCAGACACTCAGCAAGGCCCAACGCCGAAACGCGTCACTGACGTGGTGCAGACAGGTCAGCAGGTATGGGTGCGTAAAGTGAACGACGCCTGGTGGCTGTCGCAGGTGCCGGACGTCAACTCGGCGCTGGTCTCGATCAACCCGAACGACGGCGCGGTGAAAGCGCTGGTCGGCGGCTTCGACTTCAACCAGAGCAAGTTCAACCGCGTGACGCAGGCCCTGCGTCAGGTGGGGTCAAACATCAAACCGTTCCTGTACACCGCCGCGATGGATAAAGGCCTGACGCTGGCCACCATCCTGAACGATTTGCCGATCACCCGCTGGGATGCCGGCGCCGGCACCGACTGGCGGCCGAAGAACTCACCGCCGACCTACGACGGCCCGATTCGCCTGCGGCAGGGGCTGGGGCAATCGAAGAACGTGGTGATGGTGCGCGCAATGCGTGCGATGGGCGTCGACTACGCGGCGGAATATCTGCAGCGCTTCGGCTTCCCGGCACAGAACATCGTGCATACCGAATCGCTGGCGCTAGGTTCCGCCTCCTTCACCCCGATGCAGCTGGTACGCGGCTACGCGGTGCTGGCGAACGGCGGTTACCTGGTTGACCCGTACTTCATCACCAAGATTGAAGACGACAACGGCAATACGGTGTTCGAAGCTAAACCGAAAGTGGTGTGCAGCAGCTGCAACCTGCCGGTGATCTACGGCGACACCCACCGTTCGGCGGTGCTGTCCGACGACAACATCGAAAACGTCGCCACCTCGCAGGAAGGCAGCAACAGCACGGTGCCGATGCCGCAGCTGGAGCAGGTTACCCCGGCTCAGGTGCAGCAAGACGGTGACCAACAGTATGCGCCGCACGTGATCAGCACGCCGCTGGCCTTCCTGATCCACGATGCGCTGAACAGCAACATCTTCGGCGAACCGGGTTGGATGGGCACTGCCTGGCGTGCCGGGCGCGATCTGAAACGTCATGATATCGGCGGCAAAACCGGTACCACCAACAGTTCCAAAGACGCCTGGTTCTCCGGCTATGGCCCGGATACCGTGACGTCGGTGTGGATCGGTTTCGACGATCACCGCCGCGATCTGGGCCGTTCGACGGTATCCGGCGCTATCCCGGATCAGATTTCCGGCGGTGAAGGCGGAGCCAAGAGCGCCCAGCCGGCGTGGGACGACTTCATGAAGACCGCGCTGGAAGGCATTCCGGAGCAGAAAGTCACGCCGCCGCCAGGCATCATCAGCGTCACCATCGACAAAAGCAGCGGCAAGCTCTCCGGCGGTGGCGGCGGCAGCCGTTCCGAGTACTTTATCGAAGGGACGCAGCCGACGGACTACCCATCGCGCGATACCGGCACCACATTGACCGATCCGGGCGGTGAAAGCCACGAGCTGTTCTGATCGAAAAGGGCCAGAGAAATCTGGCCCTTTTTTTATTCGGCGCGAAGCGTATCAGCGCGACGCGCGCAAAAACGCCTCGGAGAGAAACAGCGCGCTGACGTTGCGCGCCTCACGGAAATCCGGTTCCGCCAGCAACGCCATCATGTTGGCGATCGGCCAGCGCACCTGCGGCAAGGGCTCCGGTTCATCCCCTTCCAGGCTCTGCGGGTAGAGATCGTGGGCCAGCACGATATTCATTTTGCTGGAAAAGTAGGATGGCGCCATCGTCAGCTTGCTGAGAAAATCAAAGCGCTTCGCGCCGTATCCCACCTCTTCCATCAGCTCGCGGTTGGCCGCTTCCAGCACGCCCTCTCCGGGATCGATCAACCCTTTCGGGAAACCCAGCTCATAGGATTCAGTGCCCACCGCATATTCGCGGATCAGCAGCAGGTCATCGCCAATCACCGGCACGATCATCACCGCTTCGCGATCCGAAGGCCGCATGCGCTCATACACCCGCCGAACCCCGTTGCTGAATTCCAAATCGACCGACTCGACGTTGAACAAACGCGAACGCGCGACCGTTTCCACTTTCAGAATTTTAGGTTTTTGCAGGTGTTTATCCATGATTGCCTCAAAGAGGTTACCCAGGCGTGGACGGGGCAACCGAAATAATGATTGGCGTAACGCACGGCTCGTTGGCGCTCAAATGCTGACCAAATTCGATCCTGATCACATTGTGCGTTAATGGCAAGCTCCGCCGCAACGAGCATGAACAGTAATTTACTTTCTTTTAACAAGCGTAGCCAGCGGCGGGCGATTTTCCGTACTGATTCAGCAAACAGCACGCATGAAAATAGGATAATGCCGATATCGACGGCAGAGGCCGGTTGCTAGTATCACGCAGGCAAGAATCAGTGATAAAATGGCCTTGCGTCATGAAGGAATGAGATCCAGAGCGAGAATCTGTTTGTTCCCTCATTAGTTCTGGGTGCCTCCTGGCGGTTTACTCCGTATAATATTCAGCTTTTCATCAGGTTGGCGAAATTCACGGGTGTGAGATGGGGATTGCATGAGCACAATAGTGTTGATATTGGCCTTAGTGCTTGTCTGCCTGATTGCCGCCGGCCTGTACCTGTGGTTCAAGGCCCGCAACCCGTCGGCGCTGGCGCACGCGTTGCCGTTTATCAAGCCTGCCCACCGCAAGCTGACCGATGAAGAGCGCGCCGCGGTCGAGTTCTACCTCAGCCAGCAAAACAAGCTGAGCAACAAACTGTTGCCCGGCGGCGGCGCTACGCTGCCCGCAGCCAAACTGGCGCTCACCCCGCAAAGCGATAACGTTTATCCCGTCACGCACGCCATCACCCGCTACGGTCTGGCCAGCGACGATCCCAATAAATGGCGCTATTACCTCGATGCCGAAGAGGTACATCTGCCGCCGTTTTGGGAACCCTACATCACCGCCGACAACCATGTGGAAGTGATCCGAACCCAGACGCTGCCGCTGGTGATTTCGCTCAACGGGCACTCGCTGAAAGATCATATTCACGACCGGCCGCAGCCGCCGGTGGTGACCGCCGCGCCGACCAAAAACGCTTCCATCCGCAAGGAAGAGAGCGAACATGTCGAGCTGGTGAACATTCGTAAGGAAACGCCGGAAGAGCATGCGCTGAACCGGCCGAACGGCATCCGTGAAGCCGTCATCATCTCCGCCGCGCTGCTGCTGCTGTTCTTCAGCCTGATCAGCCCGGTGCTGGTGATCCCGTGGATGATTTTCGTGGCGGTGCTGATGATCGCCTGGGGATGCTGGAACCTGTTCCGCCGTCCGGCGTCACGCGAGCTGAAAGAGATCCACTGCCTGCGCGGCACGCCGAAGCGCTGGGGACTGTTCGGCGAATCCGGCCAGGGACAGATCAGCAACATTTCACTCGGCATCATCGATCTTATCTACCCGCCGCACTGGCAGCCGTACCTGACGCAAGACTTGGGCAAGACCACCGATGTGGACGTCTACCTCAATCGGCAGGTGGTGCGCCAGGGCCGTTTCCTCTCGCTGCATGACGAAGTGAAGAATTTTCCGCTGCAGCAGTGGGGCCGCAACGCGGTGCTGGTCGCCAGTTCGGCACTGGTACTGCTGTTGTTGCTGATCTATATCCCGCTCAATCTGCCGCTGACCCTCAGCATGGCCTGGCTGCAAGGCGCGCAAAAAGTGGAAGTGACCAGCGTACAGGCGCTGGAAGCTACGCCGCTGCGCATCGGCGACACCCTGAAGGTGCGCGGCAGCGGCATGTGCTATGTGCCGCCGCCGGCCAACGGTGGCGGCGCCGTCAATTTTGCGCCGTTCGATTGCTCCGGCATTTACTGGAACAACGCCGCCCCGCTGCCGCAGCCGGAATCAGAAGTCATAGACAAAGCGACGGCCCTGCTGGCCACGGTCAACAGCCAGCTGCATCCGAGCGGTACCGATCAGAAGATCAACCCGCAGCTGGCCAGCGCCATCGAGAAATCCGGCATGATCCTGTTGGATGACTTTTCTGATATCGTTTTGAAAACACAGGATTTATGCCAGGCAGAAAACGACTGTGTGCGGCTGAAAAACGCGCTGGTCAACCTGGGCAACGCCAAAAACTGGAGCGGCCTGGTGAAACGCGCCAGATCAGGCGCGCTGCAAGGCGTCAACGTCCTGCTGCGCCCGGTAAGCGCCGAGTCGCTGGAAAGCCTGACCAAAGTGGCCACGTCGTCGTTCATCTTCAATGAAACGCGTCTGGCCGCCGCGGCGCTCAACAGCCCGCCGCCGGGCGGTTTCCTGATCCGCAGCGATGAAGGTCGACAGTTGGTCAGCCATCCGCAATCCTCAGCGCCGCAGAGCGAATACAACGCTCTTGACCAGTGGAATGAGTTGCAGCGCCTTTCCACTCTGCTGCTGCATACCCCATTCCAGGCGCAGGGGGTGATCACCAGCCTCAGCGTCGATGCCAACGGCACCCGCCACGTGGCGTTGCACAGCGAACCGGACATGATCACCCTGTGGCGCTACCTCGGTACCAGCCTGCTGTTGCTGGCGGTGGTCGTCAGCCTGGGCTATAACGCCTGGCGGCTGGTACAGCGTCGGCGCATCAATCAGCACCGCGTCGCCGATATCCAGCGTTACTACGACAGCTGCTTCAATCCGCAGCTCAATCCGATGTCAATGCGGCCGATGGCCTGAACCTGACGCCGGGGGTCTCCGCCCTGTCATCTGCTTATGCTACGCTAACGCTATTATTCTCATCTGCGGACCGCCCGTCGGTCCGCCCATGGAGTTTTTATGGTTCCCGAGTTTGATTGGCCGCAGATCGATACCGTGCTGCTGGATATGGACGGCACCTTGCTGGATCTGGAGTTCGACAGCCACTTCTGGCTCAGCCTGGTGCCGCAAGCGCTGAGCGAAAGGCGCGCCATTCCGTTCGACGAAGCCCGTCATATCATTGAACGGGAATATCAGGCGGTGCAGCACACCATGAACTGGTATTGCTTCGATTACTGGAGCGAGCGGTTGGATCTGGACATCTACCGCATGACCAGCGAAGTCGGTAGCCGCGCGCGGCTGCGCGAAGACACCGAGCCGTTTTTACGGGCGCTGCGCGACGCCGGTCTGCAAACCATTTTGCTGACCAACGCCCATCCTCACAGCCTGGCGGTGAAAATCGAGCATACCGGCCTCGATCGGCACCTTGATTTATTGTTTTCCACCCACACATTTGGTTATCCGAAAGAAGATCAGCGTCTGTGGCAGGCGGTGCAACAGCACACCGGGTTCAACCCACAGCGCACGCTGTTTGTCGATGACGGCGAGCCGATCCTCGACGCGGCGCGCACTTTCGGCATTCGTTACTGCCTGGGCGTGCAAAACCCGGACTCCAGCACGGCGGAAAAAAGCTTCCAGCGCCATCCGTCGATGCGCGACTACCGTCTGCTGATACCGGCGCTGGCCAAGGGGGAAGCATGAAGGAAAAAGCGACGCGCGACGACGCGGTCCGACTGGATAAGTGGCTGTGGGCCGCACGCTTCTATAAGACTCGCGCGCTGGCGCGCGAAATGATCGACGGCGGCAAGGTGCATTACAACGGCCAGCGCGGCAAACCGAGCAAGATTGTCGAACTCAATGCCGAGCTTAAGCTGCGGCAGGGCAACGAAGAACGTACGGTGATCGTGCTGGCGCTGACCAGCCAACGCCGCGGTGCCAACGAGGCGCAGCAAATGTATCAGGAAACCGAAGCCAGCATCGCCAACCGCGAAAAAATGGCGCTGGCGCGCAAGATGAACGCGTTGACCATGCCGCATCCGGACCGTCGTCCGGACAAAAAGGAGCGGCGCGACCTGATGAAATTTAAATTTGGTGAGCCGGAATAACCCCTCACCGTAATGAGAGAAGATTATGTCCAACCATGACCAATTGCACCGTTACCTGTTTGAAAACTACGCGGTGCGCGGCGAGCTGGTTACCGTCAGCGAAACCTATCAGCAGATCCTGAACAACCACGATTACCCGGCACCGGTGCAAAAACTGCTGGGCGAGCTGCTGGTCGCCACCAGTCTGTTGACCGCAACCCTGAAGTTCGACGGCGACATCACCGTGCAGCTGCAGGGCGACGGCCCGCTGAAGCTGGCGGTGATCAACGGCAACAACCGCCAGGAGATGCGTGGCGTTGCGCGCACCCAGGCGCCTATCGCCGACGACAGCACCCTGCATCAGATGATCGGCAACGGCGTCATGGTCATCACCATTTCCCCGACGGAAGGCGAGCGCTATCAGGGCGTGGTCGGCCTGGAAGGTGAAACCCTGGCAGAATGCCTGGAAGCCTACTTCCGCCAGTCCGAGCAGCTGCCAACCCGCCTGTTCATCCGCACCGGCGAAGTGGAAGGCAATGCCGCAGCGGCCGGTATGCTGCTGCAGGTGCTGCCGGCGCAGGACGGCAACCTCGATGATTTCGATCATCTGGTGCAACTGACCAACACGGTCAAAAGCGAAGAGCTGTTCGGCCTGCCGGCCAACGAAGTGTTGTACCGCCTGTACCATCAGGAAGAGGTCACCTTGTACGAACCGCAGGACGTGCAGTTCCGCTGCACCTGTTCGCGCCAGCGTTGCGCCGACGCGCTGATGACCCTGCCGACCGATGAAGTGGCGGACATGCTGGAGCAGGACGGCAACATCGACATGCACTGCGACTACTGCGGAAGCCACTATGTCTTTGACCCGGTTGATGTTGCCGCGTTGTATGCGGGTAACACCGGCGAAAGCGACCAGTTGCACTAAGTAACACCTTTTCGGCGGGCGCCCCCGGCGCCCGCCAACGCCCGCCGTTTGCACGTTTGCTTTTTTCCGTGTGCTATCTCTCAGATCGTAACGAAATACCGCCTAAAACGTTAAATATTTGATACCCATCGCGGTTACTCACCGTTAGATCCCTACAATTGCCGCCAGAAATTCTGTGACCAAGGAGTAGTAACATGCGCGTTAAAGGTATAACCCCTCAGGATCTGGCCGCTTACGGCATTCACGACGTTAGCGAAATCGTTCACAACCCGAGCTATGAACTGCTGTTTAAGGAAGAAACAGACCCATCTCTGGAAGGTTTTGAGCGTGGGGTAGTCACCAAGCTGGGTGCCGTCTCCGTCGATACCGGCATCTTCACCGGTCGTTCGCCGAAAGACAAATACATCGTCCGCGACGACATCACCCGCGATACCGTGTGGTGGGCCGATCAGGGCAAAGGCAAAAACGACAACAAACCTCTCAGCCCGGAAGTGTGGGCCGATCTGAAACACCTGGTCACCGAGCAGCTTTCCGGCAAACGTCTGTTCGTGGTGGATACCTTCTGCGGCGCCAACGCTGACTCGCGCCTGAAAGTGCGTTTCATCACCGAGGTGGCCTGGCAGGCGCACTTCGTGAAAAACATGTTCATCCGCCCGAGCGACGACGAGCTGGCTGACTTCGAGCCGGACTTCGTGGTGATGAACGGCGCCAAATGCACCAACCCGAACTGGCAGCAGCAAGGCCTGAACTCGGAGAACTTCGTCGCCTTCAACCTGACCGAGCGCATGCAGCTAATCGGCGGCACCTGGTACGGCGGCGAAATGAAGAAAGGCATGTTCTCGATGATGAACTACCTGCTGCCGCTGAAAGGCATCGCTTCGATGCACTGCTCGGCCAACGTGGGCGAGAAAGGCGACGTGGCGGTGTTCTTCGGCCTGTCCGGTACCGGCAAGACCACCCTTTCCACCGATCCTAAGCGTCAGCTGATCGGCGATGACGAGCACGGCTGGGACGACGACGGCGTGTTTAACTTCGAAGGCGGCTGCTACGCCAAGACCATCAAGCTCTCTGAAGAAGCCGAGCCGGACATCTATCACGCCATCAAACGCGACGCGCTGCTGGAAAACGTCACCGTGCTGGCCGACGGCAGCATCGACTTCAACGACGGTTCGAAAACCGAGAACACCCGCGTTTCTTACCCGATCTACCATATCCAAAACATCGTCAAGCCGGTGTCCAAAGCGGGTCACGCCACCAAAGTGATCTTCCTGACCGCCGACGCCTTCGGCGTGTTGCCGCCGGTATCGCGTCTGACCGCCAACCAGACTCAGTATCACTTCCTGTCCGGTTTCACCGCCAAATTGGCCGGCACCGAACGCGGCGTAACCGAGCCAACGCCAACCTTCTCCGCCTGCTTCGGCGCTGCGTTCCTGTCACTGCACCCGACGCAGTACGCCGAAGTGTTGGTGAAACGCATGCAGGCCGCCGGCGCCCAGGCTTACCTGGTCAACACCGGCTGGAACGGCACCGGCAAACGCATCTCGATCAAAGATACGCGCGGCATCATCGACGCCATCCTGAGCGGTGAAATCGACAAGGCGGAAACCGTTACCCTGCCAATCTTCGATCTGGCGATGCCGACCGCGCTGCCGGGCGTGAACCCAGAGATCCTCGATCCGCGCAATACCTACGCCAGCCTCGAGCAGTGGCAGGAAAAAGCGCAGGATCTGGCCGAGCGCTTCATCACCAACTTCGACAAATACACCGACACGCCTGCGGGCGCCGCGCTGGTTAGCGCCGGCCCGAAGCTGTAATTCGGTAGCGTTACCTCTTCAGCTAAGGCGCGGATCCCGCGCCTTTTTTTATTTTCATCGATTGCTTTTTAACCAGCAAGGCGAGAAAATAAGTCAATGCAATCATTGATAGCAAAGGAGGTTTAAATGGCGACTATCACCGTCAGAAATCTGGACGACGAAATCAAAGAGCTGCTGCGTATCTCAGCGGCGAAAAACGGCCATTCTATGGAAGAGGAAGCGCGCATGATCCTGAAACAGGCGCTGGTGAAAAAGCCGCCGCGCTATGGATTGGGTACCTGGATGCATCAGCACTTCGCCGAATTCGGCGGCGTTGAGCTGGAGATCCCACCGCGTGACGCCGTGCCGCCACGCATCGTCACCTTTGATGATGAAGATGACAACGCATGATCATTATCGACACCAACGTCATTTCAGAAACGCTGCGTCCCAGCCCGTACTACAACGTCATTAACTGGTTAAATGAAAAGGACAATGACGAGCTCTATCTCAGCGCCATTGTCCTCGCCGAACTGTTCAGCGGTGTCGCCTGCATGCCTGACGGCAAGCGCCAGCGGGATCTCAAGCTGAAATTGGCGGACGCCATTGAATTGAAGTTCGAGGGGCAGATATTGCCGTTTGATGGGCTGTGCGCGATGCAATACGCGGAATTGACGGCAAGGAATCGGCTGCTGGGTAAAGCGATGAGCGTGCCGGATATCCAAATCGCCGCCACCTGCCTGCATTACGGCGCCGCCCTGGCCACCCGCAATACCAAAGACTTCCTCCACTGCGGCATCGAGTTAATCGACCCGTGGCAGGCGCCGACCGGCCGTCGGTTGCATGAAGATGCGGCGGAATACTACGTGATGAGCAGGAAGTCCTGACGGGGCCGCAGCGGCGCGGCCCGCGCCAGGAGCGTCAGGCGTTGTCCCTGGCCGTCTGATGGCCGTTGGCCGACTCTTTTTTCTCCATCGGCAACGGAATATACGCGCGGATCAATAGCCCGCCGCGCTCGCTGGTGCCGATATCGAGTTCGCCGTCGTGCGCGTCGATAATACGCTGCACGATAGCCAGCCCCAGACCGGTGCCGCTGGTACTGCGCGCGCTGTCGCCACGTACGAACGGCTGCAACAGGTGCTTCAACTCTTCCGGCTTGATGCCCGGGCCGTCATCTTCCACCTGGAACCAGCCGCGCTGCAGCTCGCGGCCGCTGCTGACCTTGATCCAGCCGTTGCCGTAACGCGCCGCATTCACCACCATGTTCACCGCCGCCCGCTTAATCGACAGCGGATGCACGTTCATCATCAGTTCGCCCGGCGACAGCGCAGTTTCAATCACCCGCTCATAGCCGCTCTCCGCCGCGACCACCTCACCCAAAATAGCGTTCAGATCGCTGCTTTCTGTCGGCATCTCCTGCCCGGTGCGCAAATAATCGATGAACTGCTCGATGATGGCGTTGCACTCTTCGATGTCTTTATTGATCGACTCTGCCAGATAGCCGTCTTCGGCGCTCATCATCTCCGTCGCCAGCCGGATGCGCGTCAACGGCGTACGCAGGTCGTGGCTGACCCCGGCCATCAGCAAGGTGCGATCGTCCGCCAGTTGCTTGACGCCCGACGCCATCTGATTGAATGCGCGCGTCACCGACCGCACTTCGGAAGCGCCATACTCGCGCAGCGGCGGCGGAATAATGCCCTTGCCCACCTGCAGCGCCGCATGTTCCAGCTCCACCAGCGGGCGGTTTTGAATACGGATAAACAGCCAGGCGCCGCCGATCGCCAGCAGCATAATCGCCAGCGTATAGCGGAACAGCGGCGAGAAATCGCCCTGGTGGATTTCCGTCAGCGGCACGCGCACCCAGATATCGGGCTGCAGCCAGGTTTTCAGCCACACCACCGGGGAGTTCTTGTTCACCTCCACCCGCACATCGGTCGGCCCGCCGAGCTGCTGCGCCATCTGCTGGCTGAGGAACTGGTAGTGCTGCGCCCAGCGCAGGCCGCTCTCCTCCGCCGCCGAGTTGGTGTAGAGAGAAATGCCCAACTCGCGGTAGATCTCACGACGGAACGCCGGCGGCACTTCCAACAGCGTGCCGTCCTCCAGCTGCAGCCGATCGGTCATCAGCATACGCACTTCGTAAGCCAGTACCTTGTTGAACTGCTGCAGGCTGGGCAGGATGGCGAAGTTCAGCACCACCAGATAGGTCGTCACCAGGCTGACGAACAGCAAAGTGACGATCAACAACAGGGTTCGGGCAAACGAGCTACGCGGTGAAAAGCGCAATCGCCTCATGCCTTGCTGCCGTCCGGGACGAAGACGTAGCCGAGACCCCACACGGTCTGGATATAACGCGGATGCGCCGGATCTTCTTCAACCATGCGGCGCAGACGAGAGATCTGCACGTCGATGGAGCGCTCCATGGCGCTGTATTCGCGGCCACGCGCCAGATTCATCAGCTTATCGCGCGACAGCGGTTCACGCGGGTGGCTGACCAGCGCCTTCAGTACCGCGAATTCGCCGCTGGTCAACGGCATCGGCTCGTCTTCGCGGAACATCTCGCGGGTGCCGAGGTTCAGTTTGAATTTGCCGAAAGCGATCACCGCCTCTTCCTGCGAAGGCGCGCCCGGCAGTTCGTTCGCCTGGCGGCGCAGCACCGCGCGGATACGAGCCAACAGCTCACGCGGGTTGAACGGTTTAGGAATGTAGTCGTCGGCGCCGATTTCCAGCCCCACGATGCGATCGACCTCTTCGCCTTTCGCGGTGACCATAATGATCGGCATCGGGTTGCTCTGGCTACGCAGACGGCGGCAGATGGACAGGCCGTCTTCGCCCGGCAACATCAGATCGAGCACCATCAAATGGAAGGATTCACGGGTCAGCAAGCGATCCATTTGCTCAGCGTTGGCAACGCTGCGAACCTGGAAGCCCTGTTCGGTTAAATAACGTTCTAAAAGCGCGCGCAGGCGCATGTCATCATCGACAACCAGGATCTTATGATTCTCTTGCATGGTATTACTCCCAAAGGCTTTATTGCCTGACTCGAATATTGTTAGAAAACCTTGCCATTTGAGACAGCGTTTAATGGTATGTATTCTAGACGAAATTGTTACAAAGCTTATTCTTTTCCCCATTTATCAACAATTTTCAGTGAATGTCGACGGGGGTTCGTCAAAATTTCGCCCTTTATCGGCGCAATGTGGGGCAGCGGCCCAATTTTGTGCAATTTCGCCACCGGGGAAGCGCCCGGTGGCGTTCAGCTGTCGGGTCAGGAAGTCTGCAGGAAACGTGCCAGCTGCCTACGCAGCTGCCGGTTCTCTTGCTGTAGCGCATCAACCCGATCGAGCAGCGTCAGCGCCATGGCGATCCCCGGCCAGTCCAGATCCAGCTCGGCCCGCAGCCTGCGCGCGCGCTGCAGATGGCTCAGCGCCGGATAATCAAACTCCCAGCGCGGCTGCGCCGGCTCCAGCGGCACGATAACGCCCAGGCCGACGATCTCGACCAGCTCGTCCTCTGAAATCTCCACTCGCTGACACAACTCCACCACGGTGAAAGTGATCTCTTTTTTCATCATCTGCTTTACTCCCATTCCGCGCGCGGGTTGAACGCCGCCTGTTCAGCCAGTTCCCGCCACAGGGCGCTGGCCTTCTCGTTCGGCTTCGGCGGCATCACCACCTTGAGAATAACGTACAGGTCACCGGGCTCTTTCTTGCCCGCCAACCCTTTGCCTTTGACCCGCAGCCGTTTGCCGCTCTGGCTGCCGGCCGGCACAGTCAGCGCGATTTTGCCGGTCAGCGTCGGCACCTCAATGCTGGCGCCGAGCGCCGCTTCCCACGGAGCGAGCGGCGCCACGATGCTCAGGTTGTGGCCATCTATCTCAAACAGCGGGTGCGGCGCGAGGCGGATGACCAGATACAGATCGCCGTTTTGGCCGCCGCCCACGCCGGCAACGCCCTGCCCCTTGAGGCGAATGCGCTCGCCATCGCCCACGCCGGCCGGGATTTTCACGTTCAACGTTTTGTTGGCTTCGCTCACCTGCCGCCCCAGCTCGTCATACACCGGCAGCGTATAGGAGATCTCGCGGCTTTGGCCATGCAGCGTTTCCTCGAGGAACAGCGGCACCTCCATCTCCAGATCCTGGCCGCGGAAGCCATGCCCGCCGTGCGAGTGCGAAGCGGAGCGGTGCCCGCCCGCCGCACGCCCGCCGAACATGCTCTCGAAGAAGTCGGAGAAGTCTTGCGCGTCGGCGCCGCCGCCGTGCCATGAAGCGCTCTGCTGATAGCCGCCGTGATCGCCGCGCGCCTGGCGGCCAAAGTTCGGATCGTTGCGGTGCAGCCGGATCTGATCGTACTCGGCGCGGCGCTCGTCGTCCTTCAGCACCTCATAGGCTTCGGCCAGCTCCTTGAACTTGCTCTCGGCGTCGTCTTCAGTGCTCACGTCAGGGTGATATTTACGCGCCAGCCGGCGGTAGGCCGTTTTGATGGTTTTCAGATCGGCGTTGGGCTCAACGCCCATCGTGGCGTAGTAATCTTTAAATTCCATGCGGTAATACCTTCAATGTGTTGGGTTGTGCGCCAAAATTCCTTGTCTCTCTCGCCAGATATCCTCCTTTCGTCACATTCCTTTTCCGCTATCGCTAAGCATACTCCCGATTGTTAAAAGCTGCGCAAACTGAATAAAAACCGTGCGACAAGGCGCAGGCCCGCGCGCCATTTCTAAAGCCCCCCGCATTCACGTACACTGTGGCGGTGGCCCCATAAAGATAAATCACGATGAGAACTCAACTGATAACCCGTGAAGGGTATGACAAGCTCAAACAAGAGCTGGATTACCTCTGGCGTGAAGAACGCCCCGAGGTGACCAAAAAAGTGACCTGGGCCGCCAGCCTGGGCGACAGAAGCGAAAACGCCGACTACCAGTACAACAAGAAGCGGCTGCGCGAAATTGACCGCCGCGTCCGCTATCTGACCAAATGCCTGGAGCAGTTGAAGATCGTCGATTACTCCCCGCAGCAGGAAGGCAAGGTGTTCTTCGGTGCCTGGGTGGAGGTGGAGAATGACGACGGCGAGACCAAACGCTTTCGCATCGTCGGTTACGACGAGATTTTCGGCCGCAAGGATTACATCTCCATCGATGCGCCGATGGCGCGCGCCCTGCTGAAAAAAGAGGTCGGGGACATCGCCACCGTCAATACGCCGCTGGGCGAGGCACAGTGGTACGTAAATGAGATAAACTACCCGAAGTAAGCTTTCAGCTTTTTCCGAACCGCCGCCAACGCCGCCGCCTGAGCTGTTCTCCACGCCGCGGCCGCGCGGCGGCGGCCCGCCCCACTGGCATTTTCCGCGATCAATCCGTATAACTGTCCCCTGTTTATTCACCGTTCTCAATACAGATACCAGACCTATGAATGACCCACTGAGCCGCATTATTGCAACAGAACTGCAGGCCCGGCCGGAGCAAGTCGACTCCGCCATCCGTCTGCTGGATGAAGGTAATACCGTGCCCTTTATTGCACGCTATCGTAAGGAAGTCACCGGGGGCCTGGACGACACCCAACTGCGCCAGCTGGAAACCCGCCTGGGTTATCTGCGTGAACTGGAAGATCGTCGTCAGACCATCCTGAAGTCGATCGATGAACAGGGCAAACTGACCGAACAGCTGGCGGGGGCGATCAACGCCACGCTGAGCAAGACCGAACTCGAAGACCTCTACCTGCCGTACAAACCGAAGCGCCGCACCCGTGGCCAGATCGCCATCGAAGCCGGTCTGGAACCGCTGGCGGACACGCTGTGGCAGGATCCGCAACAGCAGCCGGAACAGCTGGCTGAACGCTACGTCGACGCCGACAAGGGCGTGGCGGACGTGAAAGCCGCCCTCGACGGCGCGCGCTATATCCTGATGGAGCGCTTCGCCGAAGACGCCACGCTGCTGGCCAAGGTGCGCGACTACCTGTGGAAAAACGCCCATCTGGTGTCCAAAGTGGTCGAGGGCAAGGAAGACGAAGGCGCCAAGTTCCGCGACTACTTCGATCACCACGAACCGATTTCCCAGGTGCCTTCGCACCGCGCGCTGGCGATGTTCCGCGGCCGCAACGAAGGTGTGCTGCAGCTGGCGCTGAACGCCGATCCGCAATTTGAGGAAGCGCCGCGCGAAAGCCAGGCGGAGCTGATCATCATCAATCACCTCAACCTGCGCCTGAACAACGCCCCGGCCGACGCCTGGCGCAAGGCGGTGGTCAACTGGACCTGGCGTATCAAAGTGCTGCTGCACCTGGAAACCGAGCTGATGGGCACGGTGCGCGAGCGCGCGGAAGACGAAGCGATCAACGTATTCGCCCGCAACATGCATGATCTGCTGATGGCCGCGCCGGCCGGCATGCGCGCCACCATGGGCCTCGATCCAGGCCTGCGCACCGGGGTGAAAGTCGCCGTGGTCGACGCGACCGGTAAACTGGTGGCCACCGACACCGTTTACCCGCACACCGGGCAAGCGGCCAAAGCCGCCGCCATCGTCGCGGCACTGTGCATCAAACACAATGTAGAGCTGGTGGCCATCGGCAACGGCACCGCTTCGCGTGAGACCGAGCGTTTCTATCTCGACCTGCAAAAGCAGTTCAGCGACGTCCGAGCGCAGAAAGTGATCGTCAGCGAAGCGGGCGCATCGGTGTACTCCGCGTCAGAACTGGCGGCGCTGGAATTCCCGGATCTCGACGTGTCGCTGCGCGGCGCGGTATCCATTGCCCGTCGCCTGCAGGATCCGCTGGCGGAGCTGGTGAAGATCGATCCGAAATCCATCGGCGTCGGCCAGTATCAGCACGACGTCAGCCAGAGCCAGTTGGCGAAGAAGCTGGATTCGGTGGTGGAAGACTGCGTGAACGCCGTCGGCGTCGATCTGAACACCGCATCGGTACCATTGCTGACCCGCGTGGCCGGCCTGACACGCATGATGGCGCAGAACATCGTCAACTGGCGCGACGAGAACGGCCGCTTCAGCAACCGTGAACAGCTGCTGAAAGTCAGCCGTCTGGGGCCGAAGGCCTTCGAACAGTGCGCCGGCTTCCTGCGCATCAACCACGGCGACAACCCGCTGGATGCCTCCACCGTTCACCCGGAAGCCTACCCGGTGGTGCAGCGCATCCTGGCCGCCACCGAGCAGGCGCTGCAGGACCTGATGGGCAACGCCTCGGCGGTGCGCAGCCTGAAAGCGGTCGATTTCACCGACGACAAGTTCGGCGTGCCGACGGTCACCGACATTCTGAAAGAGCTGGAGAAGCCGGGCCGCGACCCGCGTCCTGAGTTCAAAACCGCCACCTTTGCCGAAGGCGTGGAAACCCTCAACGATCTGCAGCCGGGGATGATCCTGGAAGGGTCGGTCACTAACGTCACCAACTTCGGCGCCTTCGTGGATATCGGCGTGCATCAGGATGGCCTGGTGCACATCTCCTCGCTGGCGGACAAGTTCGTCGAAGATCCGCACACCGTGGTGAAGGCCGGCGACATCGTCAAAGTGAAGGTGATGGAAGTCGATCTGCAGCGTAAACGCATCGCGCTGAGCATGCGCCTGGATGAGCAACCGGGCGAAGGTTCACCGCGCCGCGGCGGCAACGCGCCGGCACAGGCACGCGACAACGCCAACCGTTCGGCAGGCGGCAACAAGGCCAAACCGCGCAATGCGGCGCCGGCCGGCAACAGCGCCATGGGCGACGCGCTGGCGGCGGCATTCGGCAAGAAACGCTAAGTCAGAGCCAATAGGGCGGAGCCTGCTCCGCCCTTTCTGATGAATAAAACTTGCTGCATTTCTTGACCCGTCTCAATAAACCATCATCTTTTTATTTCCCGTTCCTGCGTGACCGCCCTCCCATTATTCAGGCAACAAAAATGCCTTCTGCAGCCATTTATTAACAACTCCGTTAACACGCATTTTTCATCTCGCGAATTGTGAGAGAAACACAAATGGTTACCGCTCGCATTACGGTGGAATAATGTTATCGAATTGCCTTTCAGCGGAAATAAATAAAGGGAAAAAGCCATCGATATTTGCAAACGAGAAAACTCGGCTACAAATACGTAACTGATTTAACTCGCCATTCTCATTTGTTCCCAAGTGCAAGCAGTGATAAAACATCGTTAATCAAGACAACGCCATTAAAAACTGCCGTCACCATAATAATTGGTTACAATACCCTTACTTTTTGTATTGAACGCGATAATGATAATTACTATTATTTGCGCTCACTTTATTGCATGACCTTATGGATGAATACCGCCGACGGCGTGGCATTTTCGCCGGCAACGTCCAATTATCATCAGCCCGATGTTCATCGGCACCCGGAAGGTTAATCACATGCAGCTTCAACCTAAACGCACGTATAAGATTGTCGGCTTTTCCGGTGAAATTGCGCCGGCCTACCGCCAGAAATTGTTATCGCTCGGCATGCTGCCTGGCTCTTCATTCGACGTAGTGCGCGTCGCGCCACTGGGCGATCCGATAGAAATTAAAACTCGCCGCGTCAGCCTGGTGCTGCGCAAGAAGGATCTGGCGCTGCTGCAGCTCGACGGCCAGCCCTGACCTCCGTTTGCCGACGCGCTCTTGCGCCGGCGCTGTTCTCCTTGAAGACGACACGCTGAACTATGAAAAAACTCACCATCGGCTTAATCGGTAACCCGAACTCCGGCAAAACCACGCTGTTCAACCAGCTGACCGGCGCACGCCAACGGGTCGGCAACTGGGCGGGCGTGACGGTCGAACGCAAAGAAGGCCATTTCACCACCCCGCAGTCCGACGTGCGGCTAGTCGATTTGCCCGGCACCTACTCCCTGACCACCATTTCAGAGCAAACGTCGCTCGATGAGCAGATCGCCTGCCATTACATTTTGAGCGGCGACGCCGATCTGCTGATCAACGTGGTCGACGCCTCCAACCTGGAGCGCAACCTCTACCTGACGCTGCAATTGCTGGAGCTGGGCATCCCCTGCATCGTGGCGCTGAACATGCTCGACATCGCCAAAAGCCAGCATATCGATATCGACGTCGCCGCGCTGTCGGCGCGCCTCGGCTGCCCGGTAGTACCGATGATCTCCACCCGCGCCGACGGCATCGGCGTGCTGAAACAGATGATCGACAATCATCGCATCAACGAACAGCAGGCGCTGGTGAACTACCCGCCGTTGCTGCTGAAAGCGGTCGCCACGCTGAGCAACGCCATGCCGCAAACGCTGCCGGCAGTGCAACGCCGCTGGCTGGCATTGCAGATGCTGGAGGGCGACATCTACAGCCACCGGCTGGCCGGTCCCGCCGTCGCGCTGCTGCCTGCGGCCATTCAGACGTTGCAACAGCAGGAGCAAGAAGACCCGGCGCTGGTGATCGCCGACGCGCGCTACCAGTCTATCGCCACCCTGAGCGACGCGGTCAGCAACTCGCAGCAGGCGATGCCCAACCGCCTGACCGATATGCTGGATAAAGTGATCCTCAACCGCTGGCTGGGCGTGCCGATCTTCCTGTTGGTGATGTACCTGATGTTCCTGCTGGCGATCAATATCGGCGGCGCGCTGCAGCCGATCTTCGATATCGGCTCGGCGGCGATCTTCATTCAGGGCATTCAGTGGCTCGGCTACACCCTGCACTTCCCCGGCTGGCTGACCGTATTCCTGGCGCAGGGCGTCGGCGGCGGCATCAACACCGTGCTGCCGCTGGTGCCGCAGATCGGCATGATGTACCTGTTCCTGTCATTCCTGGAAGACTCCGGCTACATGGCGCGCGCGGCGTTCGTGATGGATCGCCTGATGCAGGCGCTCGGGCTGCCGGGCAAATCCTTCGTGCCGCTGATCGTCGGCTTCGGTTGCAACGTGCCGTCCATCATGGGCGCCCGTACGCTGGACGCCCAGCGCGAGCGCCTGATCACCATCATGATGGCGCCGTTCATGTCGTGCGGCGCCCGTCTGGCGATCTTCGCGGTGTTCGCCGCCGCCTTCTTCGGCCAGGACGGTGCTGGGGTGGTGTTCTCGCTATACATGCTCGGCATCGCGGTGGCGATCCTGACCGGCCTGGTACTCAAATATACCCTCATGCGCGGCGAAGCCTCACCGTTCGTCATGGAGCTGCCGGTTTACCACGTGCCGCACCTGAAAAGCCTGCTGCTGCAAACCTGGCAGCGGTTGAAAGGCTTCGTGTTGCGCGCCGGTAAGGTGATCGTGGTGGCCAGCATATTCATTGGCGGCCTGAACAGCTTCTCGTTCAGCGGCAAAACGGTCGACAACATCAACGACTCCGCGCTGGCCTCGGTCTCCAAGGTGTTGACGCCGCTGCTGCAGCCGATGGGCGTCCACAGCGATAACTGGCAGGCCACCGTCGGCCTGGTGACCGGCGCGATGGCGAAAGAAGTGGTGGTCGGCACGCTGAATACGCTGTATACCGCCGAGCACATCAACAAAGAGGCGTTCGACGCCGCCAACTTCAACCTGCTCGATGAGCTGGGCGGCGCGCTGCAGGAAACCTGGGACGGCCTGAAAAACACCTTCAGCCTGAGCGTGCTGTCCAACCCGATCGAAGCCAGCAAGGGCGACGGCGAGATGGGCGTCGGTTCGATGGGCGTGATGAGCAGCAAATTCGGCTCCGGCATTTCCGCCTACAGCTACCTGATCTTCGTGCTGCTGTATGTGCCTTGCGTTTCGGTGATGGGCGCCATCGCCCGTGAATCTAGCCGCGGCTGGATGACCTTCTCTATCCTGTGGGGGCTGAACGTCGCCTACTCGCTGGCGACGCTGTTCTATCAGGCGGCGACCTTCAACCAACACCCGCAGTACAGCCTGACGGCGATCCTGGCGGTGGTGGTGGTGAACCTGCTGGTGCTGTTCGGACTGCGCCGGGCGCGCAGCCGCGTCACGGTGCGCCTGGGCAACGCCACGCCGGCGGCCTGTTGCCAGAGCGCCAAAGGGAGCTGTCACTGATGGCCAGGCTGCTGCAGGTGCGCGATGCGCTGGCGCTGCGCGGCAGCGCCCAGGCGCAGCAGCTCAGCCAATCGCTGGCGACGCCGTTGCCGCTGGTGCAGGCGATGCTGGATCGTTTGACGGCAATGGGGAAAGTGGAACGTATCGAACAGGATGGCGGCGCCTGTCTGAGCGGCAGTTGCAAAAGCTGCCCGCAGGGCCAGGGATGCAGCACGGTGTTCTACCGGCTGAAGGCCTGACGATCAGGGGCGCCGCAGCGGCGCCCCTTGCCGTTCAAGGCTTATTGCTTGTCTTTGTAAACTTCGGCGATGGCGCTGAATTTACCGTGTTCGCGGCCCGCCAGGATCACGTAGTATTGACCGCCCTTTTCGTCTGCCAGTTTGGACAGCTCTTCCTTGGCATCCATCGGTGACGTGGTTTCCGCCGTCGTGGTGACGGTGCCGATCTTCTCGTATTTACCCGGATTCTTATCCAGATCTTCCTTGGTCAGCAGGGTTGCCGCCATGGAGCCGAAAGACACCGAACCCAGCACTGCCGCTGCAATAATCATCTTCAATGATTTCATGACACTAACCTCTCAATGGATAATTTATCTGTTATGAAAGCCGTCAAGGATCCATGCGTAGTACCGCAGGCTGCCGCGACATCCTCAGGCCTCGTTGCTTTCCCTGACGGGGCCTGTTTCCCAGAGACGAAACGCCAAAATGAAAATCGCCGCACGCGGTCTTTTCATTTTGCAGCCAACGCATTGACTCACTAAGTATTGAACAGCTTTGTCTTTTATCCACCCGGCGGCGTTTTTTTTCGCGCTCTATCGTGCGTTTTCACGCTGCATTCAATGTGCTGCAATAAACGCTTCGATCATCGTCACAAATTCATCGGGATGAGAGATAAATGGCGCATGGGCGGCTTTGGCCACGATCTGCGACGTAGAGTTCGGCCAGTCGGCGTCGAGCAGCTCGGCGACCTTGCGCGGCACCAGCCCGTCCAGATAGCCGTAGATCCGCAGCAGCGGCAGCGTCAACTCCGCCAGCGGTGCACGCAGATCGGCTGTGCGCAAGATCTCCAGCCCACCGTTCAGCACCTCGACGCTCGGCGTCGGTTGGTTGAGCACCACCGCTTTCAGTTGGCGCGCATCCTGACGCGCGCTCTCGGTGCCCAGCGTCTGCAGCGCCAGAAAACGCTCGACGGTGCGCTGGAAATCCAGGCTCAGCTGATGCTGGAAACCGCTCAGCACGTCCGGGCGGATCCCCGGCCACTCATCGCGGGCGGCAAAGCACGGCGAGGAGGCTACGGTGATAAGCCCCTTGACTCGCTCGGGCTGCATCAGCGCCGCCTGGCTGGCCACCAGCCCACCGAGCGACCAGCCAAGCCACCAGGACTGCGGCGGGGCAGCCGCCAGCACGATTTCCGTCATCTGCTCCAGCGACAGGGCACCGAACCCCTGGCTACGGCCGTACCCCGGCAGATCGACCAGGTGCAGGCGAAAATGCGGCGTCAGTCGCGCCTGAATGCAACTCCACACTTCGGCGTTCAATCCCCAGCCGTGCAGCAGCACAAGATCGCGTTTGCCTTCGCCTATTGTTTGCCAGTACAGCGCTGTCATTGGTTATTGTCCTTTCATACTTATCCGTCACGGAGACGCTATGCTATCAATCCGCAGCCGTTGTTGGCTATGCCGACAACCGTTGAGCCTGATCCGTCATGGCATCTGCAGCTGTTGCCTGCGTCATCTGCCGGCCCACCCGCCGTGTTGCCCGCGCTGCGGATTGCCCGCCGGGAAGACGCGAACGCCCTGCGGCCGCTGCCTGCAACGGCCACCGCCCTGGCAACGGCTGGTGTTCGTCGGCGACTACGTTGCGCCCCTCAGCCAACTGGTAAAAAGGTTCAAGTTCCACCGCGCGCCCGAGCTGGCGCCGACGCTAGCGCGCCTGATGTTGTTGCGGTGGCAGCAGGCGCGCAGAGAGCAGTATCTGAACAGACCCGACCTGATTTTAGCGGTACCCTTGTATGCAACACGCTGCTGGCACCGTGGTTATAACCAGAGCGATCTGTTGGCCCGGCCGCTGGCGCGCTGGCTGGGCTGCACCTATCAGCCCGCCGCCTTGCGCCGGGTGCGCAAAACCGCCCCGCAACAGCGGCTGAGCGCCGGGGTACGCAGGCGCAATCTGCAACGCGCGTTCGTTTGCGTGGCATCGGTCGCCGGCCGGCATATCGCCCTGGTGGATGACGTGGTGACCACCGGCAGCACCGTCGCGCAGATAGCGGCGCTGCTGCAGCGGCAAGGCGCCGCCTCGGTGCAGATATGGTGCATTTGCCGCACGTTGTAGTGCCACGGCAATGGGCGTATTATAACCGACTATAGAAGTCAACTATTGAGCTAATGCTATGATCCGTATAACAGATACTGCACAGGAACACTTTGCCAAACTGCTGGCAAATCAAGAAGAAGGCACCCAAATCCGCGTATTCGTGATCAACCCGGGCACGCCGACGGCCGAATGCGGTGTCTCTTATTGCCCGCCGGACGCGGTAGAAGCGACGGATACCGAACTAAAGTTCGACAAACTGTCCGCCTATGTCGATGAGCTGAGCGCGCCGTATCTGGAAGACGCCGAAATCGACTTCGTGACCGACCAACTGGGTTCCCAGCTGACGCTGAAAGCGCCAAACGCCAAAATGCGCAAGGTCGATGACGACGCGCCGCTGATGGAGCGCGTGGAATACGTGCTGCAGTCGCAGATCAACCCACAGCTGGCGGGCCACGGCGGCCGCGTAACGCTGATGGAGATCACCGACGACAACATGGCAATCCTGCAGTTCGGCGGCGGTTGCAACGGTTGTTCGATGGTCGACGTCACGCTGAAAGAAGGCATCGAGAAAGAGCTGCTGCAGAAATTCCCGGAGCTGAAAGGCGTGCGTGATTTGACCGAGCACCAACGCGGCGAGCACTCCTACTACTAATCTCCGGCGCTCGCGCCGCGGTAGAGAACACAATGCCGGAAGGGGGAATCCGTTCCGGCATTGTCGTTTTCACCCCACCGACACCTTGCGGCGCCGCTTGTCCAAATCCTTCAGTAAGCGGTTTATGTGCGGGTCGGCAAACATCTCCTCCAGCGTCTGGGTCAGCTTGCGCCGCCAGTTAGGGTACTGATCGCTGGTACCGGGAATATTGACCGGATCGGCCATATCCAGCCAGTCTTCCGGCTGCAGGCCGAGCAAGGCGCTGGCGCTGTCGGCGACATAACGCTGCAGGCCGCGGTTGAGCAGCGGGCTCATGCCGAGCAGCGTCGCCTTCTTGCCCACCTTCTGCGGCACGCAGCCATAGCGATGCAATCCGTCCAGCAATCCCTGCTTGGCGCGTTCCCGATCGGCGAACAGCGTCCGCAGGATCTCCGCGTCCGGGTAAAGACCCAGCCGGTTGCCGAGCGTCAGGTCGTCGCTTTGCCAGTAGCCGCGCAGCGTCGGCAGATCGTGGGTAGTGATGGTCGCCATCGCCTGCACCGGATAGGCCTGCGGCGCGCGGAAATGGTGTTCGCCGTCGCTTTCGAAATAGAGCACTTTGTAGGAATAGACGCCGCTGTCGCGCAGCTTGCCGACGATTTCCACCGGCACCGTGCCGAGATCCTCACCGATCACCATGCAGCGGTGGCGCTGGCTTTCCAGCGCCAGCACCGCCAGCAGATCGTCCACCGGGTATTTGACGTAGGCGCCGCGATCGGCGGTTTCGCCATACGGGATCCACCACAGCCGCAACAGCGCCATGACGTGATCGATGCGCAGCGCGCCGCAGCTGGTCATGTTGGCGCGCAAAAGATCGATGAACGGCTGATACCCGCGCGCCGCCATCACGTGCGGATCCATCGGCGGCAGGCCCCAGTTTTGCCCCAGCGGCCCCAGAATATCCGGCGGCGCCCCGACCGACGCTTTCAGGCAGTACAGCTCACGGTCACACCAGGTTTCCGCCCCGCCTTCCGCCACCCCGACCGCCAGATCGCGATACAGGCCAATCGGCATCTGCTGCTGTTGACTCTGGTCAAAACACTGCGCGAACTGCGTGCCCGCCAACCATTGCAGCCACAGGTAAAAGCGAACCGCGTCCTGATGTTCAGCGCAGAACTGCCGCACCGCTTCGCTCTGCCCCTGCCGATAACGTTCGGGCCAGGCCGGCCAGCCCCACTGGCTGGCGTCTTTGGCCGCCAGATGGGCGTGCAGCGCATCAAACGCCGCCTGCTGATACAGGCTGTCGCCGCCCTCAGCCACAAACAGCTCGAACGCCTGACGCTGCGCGTCGTTCGGCTGGCGCGCCTGAAACAGCGGGAACGCCAGCTTCAGCGCCGCCAGCTTCAGCTGCATCACGGCGGTGTAATCCACCCACTCCGCGGCGCGCGCCTTGGCCAGCTGCTTCTGCGTCGCCGGCTTCTGCCACCAGCGCTGTGCCGCGTCGCTGCGCTGGAAATCCTCCACCGCGTTGACGTCGATATACGCCAGATTCAGCCAGCGGCGCGACGAGGGGCTGTAAGGGCTGGCGCTCTCCGGATTAGCCGGATACAGCGCATGGATCGGGTTGAGGCCAACGAAGGCGCCGCCGCGCTCCCCGACCTGCTCCACCATCAGACGCAGATCGCCGAAATCGCCGATGCCCCAGTTGCGATCGGAGCGCAACGTATACAGCTGAACGCAAGCGCCCCACAGCTTCTTACCGGTCAGCAAGGCGTCCGGCTCGAAGCAGCGTCTCGGCGCGACGATCACGCGGCATGGCCACTGCTGCTCGCCCTGGCTCAGCGTCAATTGGTGGTAACCCACCGGCAGATCGCCGGGCAGCGTCAGGGTCTTGCGCGCGCCGATGCGCCCCTGCAGGCATTCGCCGTCTTCACGTTGCAACGCCCACAGGTACTCGCCTTCACCCGCCGGGGTCAGCGCCAGCGGCGCGCCCTGATAGAACACCTTGACCGCCGGTAACGGCGGCGCCGCTCCTTCCTGCTCGGCATCGGTTCGGTTCATGGCCGCCAGCAGCTTGCGCTTGGTCTGCGGTTCAATCGCCTGCCGCTTGCCGTGGGCATTGATGAAATCGGCGGCGATCCCCGCCTGCGCTGCCGCCTGATCGATACGCTTGCGATCCATTCGCTCTCCTTAACGTTTGGCTTGCCAGATACGCTGCTGGTAATCGCGGATCGAGCGATCCGAGCTGAACATGCCGACGCGCGCGGTGTTAAGGATAGTCCGCCGCGTCCATTCGTCCCGATCGCGATACAGCTCGTCGACCCGGCGCTGCGCCTGGCAGTACGAGGCAAAGTCCGCCAGCACCAGGTAGGGATCGCCGCCTTCCAGCAGGCTGTGCAGCATCATGTCGAACGCGTGCTTGTCGCCGTGGCTGAAGGTGCCGCTCGCCAGCTCGTCCAGAATCGCCTTCAGGTGCTTGTCTTTCTTGCGGTAGCTGAGCGGATCGTAACCCTTCGCCACTATCGCCTTCACCTGCTCCACGGTATTGCCGAAGATAAAGATATTGTCTTCGCCCACCTGCTCGGCGATTTCGACGTTGGCGCCGTCCAGCGTGCCGACCGTCAGCGCGCCGTTCAACGCCAGCTTCATGTTGCCGGTGCCGGAGGCCTCTTTGCCGGCGGTGGAGATCTGTTCGGAGATATCCGCCGCCGGGATCATCAGTTCGGCCACCGACACGCGGTAGTCAGGGATGAACGCCACTTTCAGGCGATCTTTCACCAACGGATCGTTATTGATCTTCTCGGCCGCCTGATTGATGGCGTAGATGATGTTCTTCGCCAGGTAGTAGCCCGGCGCCGCCTTGGCGCCGAACAGGAAGACGCGCGGCACGATGTCCAGGTTGGGGTTGTCGCGCAGCTGACGATACAGCGACAGGATGTGCAGCAGGTTCAGGTGCTGGCGTTTGTACTCGTGCAGACGCTTGATCTGCACGTCGAAGATCGCGTCCGGGTCAAGTGTCAGCCCCATTACGCCGTGTACGTAATGGGCCAGCGCCACCTTGTTGTCGCGTTTGATCTGCTGATAACGCTGGCGGAACGCCGCGTCGTCGGCGAATTTTTCCAGCCCGCGCAGCGCGTCGAGATCGCTCGCCCACTCCACCTTCAGCGTCTCGTCGATCAGGCCCGACAGCGCCGGGTTGCACTGTTTCAGCCAGCGGCGCGGCGTGATGCCGTTGGTGACGTTATGGAATTTGTTCGGCCACAGCTGGTGATATTCCGGGAACAGATCTTTCACCACCAGATCCGAATGCAGCTGCGCCACGCCATTGACCGCAAAGCCACTGACCACGCACAGGTTGGCCATGCGCACCTGCTTGTCATGGTGCACCGCCAGTTTGGCCCACACCGCCTCGTCGCCCGGCCAGTGCTTATCCACCAATTTTTTAAACCTGGCGTTGATCTGTTTGATGATGGAGAAATGGCGCGGCAGCAGGCTGCGCACCAGTTTTTCATCCCAGCACTCCAGCGCTTCCGGCATCAGGGTGTGGTTGGTATAGGCGAAGGTGTTGCTGGTGATCGCCCAGGCCGCCTCCCATTCCAGCTGGTGCTCGTCCAGCAGAATGCGCAGCATTTCCGGAATGGCGATGGTCGGGTGGGTGTCGTTCAGCTGGATCACTTCGTACTTCGGCAGCTCTTCAATCTTGCGGCCGGCCTGATGGTGCTTGCGCAAAATGTCCGCCACCGAGCAGGCGCACTGGAAATACTGCTGCATCAGGCGCAGGCGCTTGCCGGCCTGATGGTTGTCGTTCGGGTAAAGCACCTTGGTCAGCTTGTCGGCTTCTACGCCCTGCTTCTCCGCCTGCAAGAATTTGCCGTCGTTGAAATCGCTCAGGTTGAACGGATGCTGATGGGTCGCCTGCCACAGGCGCAGCGGCTGCGCCACGCCGTTGCGATACCCCAGCACCGGCAGATCCCAGGCTTCGCCGCGCAGGGTGAAGGCCGGGCGCCACCGTTCGCGGCCGTCGGCCTGCTTTTCCAGCTTGCCGCCGATGCCCACGTCCACCGCCAGCGCGGCGTTGTGGCGGAACCACGGGTAGCTCTCGCGTTGCCAGTTATCCGGCGCCTCTTGCTGTTGCCCTTCGCGGAACGACTGGCGGAACAGCCCGTACTGGTAATTCAGCCCATAGCCGGTGGCCGGTTGTTCCACCGTCGCCATCGAGTCGAGGAAACAGGCCGCCAGACGCCCCAGCCCGCCGTTGCCCAGCGCCGGATCGGTTTCCTGCTCCAGCAAATCCGCCAGCTTGACGTTCTGCTCGGCCAGCGCCTGCTCGACGGTGTCGTACCAGCCCAGGTTGATCAGGTTGTTCGCCGTCAGCCGGCCGATCAGAAACTCCATCGAGATGTAGTTCACGTGGCGCAGCGGTTTGGCGCTTTTGCGCGGCGCCGGCTGTGCGGCCAACTGCTCGGCCAGCGCCGCACTGACGGCTTCCCACCATTGATGTTGCGTCATCTGCTGTGCGGAACTGAGGCCGAACCGTTGCCACTGACGGGCGAGCGCCGCCAGAAAAGCATCCTTCTTGAGCGTAGGCTGTGACATAAGGAAAACTCTCTATCCAGTAAGTGGGTCAAATTGCCGCTATCGTGCCGGTGAGAAAGTCTGACGGCATCATCCCGCCTGGGGATTAGCTGGGGAGGAGGATTGGGGCGTAGCTGGAATTGTGATCTCAGGCACTGTTTGACTCCCTTGCAACGATGCAAAAAAGCCCGCCAACGCGTGCGGCGAGCACTGAGAACGTTAACCATGACGTTAGCACAAGTATTCGCGCTGCTGAAGTTTTGTCCATGGCCGGAAATGCGATCCGCGACCGCATCGCCGCGCGCCGGCGCCAAACGTAAAAAAGTGTGATCGATAGCAACTTAACTCCAAGCCGATGCGGAAGCTTGTTGCAATACGTTTAGGGTTGGCAGAAGTTAGGGGGAGCTATTAATTACGAACCATAAAATAATTAGCGCCACTCCAATCCCGGCGGGAACCGCGATTTATACCCTGGAATACTATGCTGATCCCATCAAAACTGAGCCGCCCGGTACGGCTGCAAAATACCGTGATCCGCGATCGCCTGCTGGCCAAACTGGCCAGCGCGGGCAACTATCGCCTGACACTGGTCAATTGCCCGGCGGGATACGGGAAAACCACGCTGATCGCCCAATGGGCGGCCGGCAAGGCCGATCTGGGCTGGTATTCGCTGGATGAGAGCGACAACCAGCCGGAGCGCTTCGCCAGCTACCTGATTGCCGCGCTGCAGCAGGCCAGCGGCGGCCGCTGCGTCAAGAGCGAGGTGCTGAGCCAGAAACACCAGTACGCCAGCCTGTCGGCGTTGTTCGCCCAGCTGTTTATCGAGCTGGCCGACTGGCACCAGCCGCTGTACCTGGTGATCGACGACTACCACCTGATCACCAACGACGCCATCCACGAAGCCATGCGCTTCTTCCTGCGCCATCAGCCGGAAAACCTGACGCTGATCCTGCTCTCACGCACCCTGCCGCCGCTCGGCATCGCCAATTTGCGGGTGCGCGATCAGCTGCTGGAAATGGGCACGCAGCAGCTGGCGTTCACCCACCAGGAAGCCAAACAGTTCTTCGACTGCCGCCTGGAGGCGCCGATGGAACAGCAGGACAGCAGCCGCCTGTGCGACGAAGTCGAAGGCTGGGCCACCGCGCTGCAGCTGATCGCGCTGTCGGCCCGCCAGTCCGCCTCGTCGGCTCAGCTGTCGGCCAAGCGCCTGGCGGGGCTGAACGCCAGTCACCTGTCCGACTACCTGGTAGACGAAGTGCTGGACCACGTCGATGCCGATGCGCGCGCTTTCCTTCTGCGCTGTTCGGTGCTGCGTTCGATGAACGATGCGCTGATCGTGCGACTGACCGGCGAAGACAACGGCCAGCAGCGGCTGGAGGAGCTGGAGCGCCAGGGGCTGTTTATCCACCGCATGGACGACACCGGCGAATGGTTCAACTTCCACCCGCTGTTCGCCTCTTTCCTGCGCCAGCGTTGCCAGTGGGAACTGGCGCTGGAGCTGCCGGGGTTGCACCGCGCCGCCGCCGAGGGCTGGCTGGCGCTGGGGTATCCGGCGGAGGCCATTCACCACGCGTTGGCGGCCAGCGACGTCAGCATGCTGCGCGACATCCTGCTGCAACACGCCTGGTCGCTGTTCCACCACAGCGAACTGGCCTTGCTGGAGGAGTGCCTCAACGCGCTGCCCTATGAGCGCCTGATCCAAAACCCCAAGCTGGCGCTGCTGCAGGCCTGGCTGGCGCAGAGCCAGCACCGCTACAGCGAGGTCAATACCCTGCTGGAGCGCGCCGAGCGCACCATGCGCGAACAGAAAATCGAGATAGACCAAACGCTGCACGCCGAGTTCGACGCCCTGCGCGCCCAGGTGGCGATCAACGCCGGCAAACCGGAAGAAGCCGAGCGGCTGGCGACCGAAGCGTTAAAATTCCTGCCGCTGTCCAGCTACTACAGCCGCATCGTCGCCACCTCGGTGACCGGCGAAGTGCACCACTGCAAGGGCGAGCTGGCGCGCGCGCTGCCGATGATGCAGCAAACCGAACAGATGGCGCGTCGTCATCAGGCCAACCATTACGCGCTCTGGGCGCTGCTGCAGCAGAGCGAAATTCTTATCGCCCAAGGCTACCTGCAGGCCGCTTACGAAACCCAGGATAAGGCCTTCGAACTGATCCGCGAACAGCACCTGGAACAGCTGCCGATGCACGAATTCCTGCTGCGCATTCGCGCGCAGATCCTGTGGTCGTGGTCGCGGCTGGACGAAGCGGAAGACGCGGCGCGCACCGGGCTGAAAATTCTGGCGAACTACCAACCGCAACAGCAGCTGCAGTGCATCGCCATGTTAGCAAAATGCTCGCTGGCGCGCGGCGACCTGGACAACGCCAATACCCATCTGCAGCGGTGCGAAGCCCTTCTGCACGGCGCCCACTACCATCGCGACTGGCTGACCAACACCGACAAATCGCGGGTGATCCACTGGCAGATGACCGGCGATACCGCCGCCGCCGCCCAGTGGCTGCGCCATACCGAAAAACCCGGCATGGCGGACAACCACTTCACACAGGGCCAATGGCGCAACATCGCGCGGGTGCAGATCCTACTCGGCCAGTATGAAGAGGCCGGCGTAGTGCTGGATGAACTGAACGAAAATGCCCGCCGCCTGCGGCTGGTGAGCGATCTCAACCGCAATCTGCTGCTCAGCAACCAGCTGTACTGGCTGCAAGAGCGCAAGGGCGAAGCGCAGCAGGCGCTGATCGAAGCACTGTCGCTGGCTAACCGCACCGGCTTTATCAGCCACTTCGTCATCGAAGGCGAAGCGATGGCGCAGCAGCTGCGCCAGCTGATCCAGCTCAACACGCTGCCGGAGCTGGAGCAGCATCGCGCCCAGCGTATCCTGCGCGACATCAACCAGCATCATCGGCACAAATTCGCGCATTTCGACGAGAACTTCGTCGATAAGTTGCTGACCCACCCGCAGGTGCCGGAGCTGATCCGCACCAGCCCGCTCACCCAGCGCGAATGGCAGGTGCTGGGGCTGATCTATTCCGGTTACAGCAACGACCAGATCGCCGGCGAGCTGGACGTGGCGGCCACCACCATCAAGACGCACATCCGCAACCTGTACCAGAAGCTCGGCGTGGCCCATCGCCAGGAGGCGGTGCAGCAGGCGCAGCAGCTGCTGAAGATGATGGGGTACGGCGCGTAAAAACCCTGATATCCCTCTGGTCTTAAACGCCGCCGAGTTGGTTACAATAGCGGCGTCCCCCAATAACGAGGCAGTCAGCAGTATGGAACAGTTCGAAGCGATCAACGTTGAGCAGGCGTACACCCGCTGGAAAGAGGGCAGCGCCGCCCTGGTCGACATCCGCGATCCGCAAAGTTTTGAAGCCGGGCATACGCCGGGCGCCTTTCACCTCACCAACGCCACCCTGTCGGCCTTTATGCAGCAAAACGACTTCGAGCGGCCGGTGATGGTGATGTGCTACCACGGCAACAGCAGCCGCAGCGCGGCGCAATACCTGCTGCACCAGGGGTTCGACGCGGTCTACAGCATCGACGGCGGTTTCGAAGCCTGGGCCCGCCAGTACCCGCAAGACGTGGAAACCTCTGCCTGATCCCCGCCGCCCGCTGCGCATCGGCGGGCTTTCCCTTCGATTTTATGCGCGTTTTCGCGGGTTTTTCGCAGATCCGTTTGCCAGCGCTCAGGATTTCGACGTTATAATCGGCCGTCAGGGTCATCGGCGAGCAAGCCGCGGCCAAAATCATTCACTTACGACGGAAGAGCAATGGTTAGAGTAATCGCCATATCCAACCCGCGCTTGGCGCTGGCCTTTGTCGACTATATGGCGACCCAGGGCATCCGGCTTGAGCTGCGCAACAGCGGCGAGGCGGCGGAAATCTGGCTGGCCGACGACAGCCACCTCGAGCAGGTGCAACACGAGCTGCAGCAGTTTCTGGTCGATCCGCTCAACCGCCGTTATCAGGCCGCCAGTTGGCAGACCGGCCATACCGACGCCGGCCTGCACTATCAGAGCGAATCCTACCTGCACACCCTGCGCAGCAAGGCCGGGCCGCTGACGCTCGGCGTGATGGTACTGTGCATCGCGGTCTACATCCTGATGCAGGTGCTGGGTGACGATACCGTGATGTACTGGCTCTCCTGGCCGCAAGACAGCAGCCAATACACGCAGCTGTGGCGCTGGGTCAGCCATGCGTTCCTGCACTTCTCCCTGCTGCATATTCTGTTCAACCTGATGTGGTGGTGGTATCTCGGCGGCCAGATGGAAAAACGCCTCGGCGCCGGCAAGCTGTTCGTGCTGGCGGTAGTGTCGGCCTTCTTCAGCGGCTGGGCGCAATCGCTGTTCAGCGGCGCGCTGTTCGGCGGACTTTCCGGCGTGGTCTATGCGCTGATGGGCTATGTGTGGCTGACGGGGGAACGGGCGCCGGAGCGCGGCCTGATGCTGCCGCGCGGCCTGATGGTGTTCTCGGTGCTGTGGCTGGTGGCCGGATATTTCGATATTTTAGGAATGTCGATCGCCAACGCGGCACACGTAGCCGGTTTAGTGTTAGGGTTATTGATGGCATTTTGGGATACGCGTCATCGCGCACACAACGAACAATAACAGCCGGGAGCTGTGCCCAGCGGGCATGGCGGGCGTTTTAGGGGATTATCGTGAAGCAAACACAGCGTCATGACGCAATTATCGAGCTGGTGCGCCTGCAGGGTTACGTCAGCACGGAAGAGCTGGTGGAACATTTTGACGTCAGCCCGCAAACGATTCGCCGCGATTTGAATGACCTGGCCGACCAGAACAAGATCCAGCGTCACCACGGCGGCGCGGCGCTGCCTTCCAGCTCGGTCAACGCTGCCTATAACGATCGCAAGGTGATGTGGTCGGAAGAGAAAGCCCGCATCGCGCAGCGCGTCGCCAGCCAGATCCCGGACGGCGCCACGCTGTTCATCGATATCGGCACCACGCCGGAAGCGGTGGCCCATGCGCTGATGAACCACAAGAACCTGCGCGTGGTCACCAACAACCTCAACGTCGCCACCCTGCTGACCGCCAAGGAAGACTTCCGCCTGATCCTGGCCGGCGGCGAAGTGCGCACCCGTGACGGCGGCATCATGGGCGAAGCCACCCTGGACTTTATCTCTCAATTCCGCCTCGATTACGGCATTCTCGGCATCAGCGGCATCGATATGGACGGCTCGCTGCTCGAATTCGACTATCACGAAGTGCGCACCAAACGCGCGATTATCGAAAATTCCCGCTGCGTGATGCTGGTCACCGACCACTCTAAATTCGGCCGCAACGCCATGGTCAACCTGGGCAACATGAACCTGATCGACTACCTGTTTACCGACCAGCTGCCGCCGCCGAGCGTGATGAAAATCATCGAGCAGTACGACGTGCAACTGGAGCTGTGCTGATCCGCTGTTAACCTGCGGGGCGCGCCGCCGCCCCGTTTCCTACTCCCCGCCCTCTTCATCGACAGCCGTTTGCGCGCTCGCGCCATATCCACATCATTTATGTGACTATCATCACCAAACTGTTACCTCTATCACGCCTAAATGTTTTTGTTTGGTTAAGTCTTGGCTTGCTTGTTGGTTTTTGATTACAATCATGAGCGAAAACGAACATGAAAGAGCTATTTCGAACATCTGGAGGAAGATGACGTGGAAACCAAAGACTTGATCGTTATCGGTGGCGGCATCAACGGTGCCGGCATCGCGGCGGATGCTGCCGGGCGCGGGCTGTCGGTACTGCTACTGGAAGCGCAAGACTTGGCCTGTGCTACGTCTTCCGCCAGTTCCAAACTGATCCACGGTGGCCTGCGCTACCTGGAACACTACGAATTCCGTCTGGTGAGCGAAGCGCTGGCCGAGCGTGAAGTGCTGCTGAAGCTGGCACCGCACATCGCGTTCCCGATGCGTTTCCGCCTGCCGCACCAGCCGCATCTGCGTCCGGCCTGGATGATCCGTATCGGCCTGTTCCTGTACGATCACTTGGGCAAACGCACCAGCCTGCCGGGCAGCAAGGGGTTGCGCTTTGGACCAGAGTCGGTGCTGAAGCCTGAACTGAAGCGCGGTTTCGAATATTCCGACTGCTGGGTTGACGATGCTCGCCTGGTGGTGCTGAACGCGCAGGAAGTGGAAAAACGCGGCGGCGAAGTGCGCACCCGCACCAAAGTGACCCGCGCATGGCGTGAAAACGGCCTGTGGATGGTGGAAGCGGTCGATATCGACAGCGGCAAAACCTTCACCTGGCGCGCCAAAGGCCTGGTGAACGCCACCGGCCCGTGGGTGAAAAACTTCTTCGACGACGGCCTGAAGCTGAAATCGCCTTACGGCATCCGTCTGATCAAAGGCAGCCACATCGTGGTGCCGCGCGTGCACGATCAGCCGCAGTCTTACATTCTGCAGAACGAAGACCACCGCATCGTGTTCGTGATCCCGTGGAATGACGAGTTCTCCATCATCGGCACCACCGACGTGGAGTACAAAGGCGATCCGAAGGACGTGAAGATCGACGAGAACGAAATCGCTTATCTGCTGAAAGTGTACAACGATCACTTCAAGAAGCAGCTGGGCCGCGACGACATCGTCTGGACTTACTCCGGCGTGCGTCCGCTGTGCGACGACGAGTCCGATTCACCGCAGGCGATCACCCGCGATTACACGCTGGACGTGCACGATGAGCAGGGCAAAGCGCCGCTGCTGTCGGTCTTCGGCGGCAAGCTGACCACCTACCGCAAGCTGGCCGAGCATGCGATGGAAAAACTGGCCCACTACTACCCAGGCTGCGGCCCGGCGTGGACCAAAAACGCCACGCTGCCGGGCGGTGACATCGACGGCGACCGCGACGGCTACGCGGCCAAACTGCGCCGTGCGCACGGCTGGTTGCCGGAAGCTCTCGCGCGCCGCTATGCCCGCACCTACGGCAGCCAGAGCGAGCTGATCCTGGCCGGCGCCAACGGCCTCGCCGATCTGGGCGAAGATTTCGGCCACGGTCTGTATGAAGCCGAGCTGCGCTACCTGACCGAGAAAGAGTGGGTCGTAGAACTGGCCGACGCCATCTGGCGCCGTACCAAGCTGGGTATGTGGCTGGACGAGGCGCAGCAGGCGCGAGTGAAAGCCTGGCTGGCAGAACACGCGAAAACGAAAGCGCTGTCTCTGGCTTCCTGAGCCGCAGCGTAACGAAAAAGGGCCGGTTATCCGGCCCTTTGCTTTTTTCCTGTCCCGCTTTACAGCTTCACCGGCTGAATGTGCCAGATTTCGTCCGCGTATTCCTGAATGGTGCGATCGGAGGAGAAGTAGCCCATGTTGGCGATGTTCAGCACCGCACGCCGCGTCCATTCGTCCTGATTGAGATAGACCTCGTCCACCTTGTCCTGCGTGTCCACATAGCTGCGGTAATCCGCCAACAGCTGATAGTGGTCGCCGAGGTTGACCAGCGAGTCGAACAGATTGCCATAGCGTTTCGGCTCTTCCGGGCTGAACACGCCGGTAGCGATCTGCGTCAGCGCCTGATGCAGCTCCGGGTCTTGCTCATAGTACTGGCGCGGGTTGTAACCGTTGCGGCGCAGCTCCTCGACCTGCTCGGCGGTATTGCCGAAGATAAAGATGTTCTCCTCCCCCACATGCTCGCGCATCTCGACGTTGGCGCCGTCCAGCGTGCCGATGGTCAGCGCGCCGTTCAGCGCGAACTTCATATTGCTGGTGCCCGAGGCCTCGGTGCCCGCCAGCGAGATCTGTTCGGACAGATCCGCCGCCGGGATGATGATCTGCGCCAGGCTGACGCCGTAGTTCGGAATGAACACCACCTTCAGTTGGGTATGCACGCGCGGATCGTTGTTGATCACTTTGGCCACGTCGTTGATCAAGCGGATGATCTGCTTGGCGGCATAGTAGGCCGAGGCCGCCTTGCCGGCGAAGATCACCACCCGCGGCACGCGCTCGATCTCCGGATCGTCCAGCAAACGGTTATACAGCGTGATGACGTGCAGCACGTTGAGCAGCTGCCGTTTGTACTCGTGGATGCGCTTGATCTGCACGTCGAACAACGCATCCGGGTTAACCACCACGTTGAGCGTTTTGGCGATATACAGCGCCAGCCGCTCCTTGTTCTGCCGCTTGGCACGCTGTACCGCCTGCAGGAAGCTCGGGTAGTCGATATTGGCCTGGATCTCACTCAGCTGGCTGAGATCGGTGCGCCAGGTTTGGCCGATGCAGTCGTCCAGCACCGCCGCCAGCGGCGGGTTGGCCAGCGCCAGCCAACGACGCGGCGTTACCCCGTTGGTTTTGTTGCAGAAACGAGTCGGGAACAGCCGGGCGAAGTCGGCGAACAACGACTGCACCATCAGTTCGGAATGCAGAGCGGAAACGCCGTTGACCTTGTGGCTGGCCACCACCGCCAGCCACGCCATGCGCACCCGGCGGCCGTTGGTTTCGTCGATGATCGAGACCCGCGCCAGCAGATCGTTGTCGCCCGGCGCCACTTCCTGCACCATCTTGAGGAAGTGATCGTTGATTTCGAAAATCAGCTGCAGGTGGCGCGGCAAGATGCGGCCTATCATGTCCAGCGGCCAGGTTTCCAGCGCTTCGCTCATCAGCGTGTGGTTAGTGTAAGAGAACACCTGCTCCACCACTTCCCAGGCGTCGAGCCACTTGAATTTGTGCTCGTCGATCAGCCGGTGCATCAGCTCGGGAATCGACAAGACCGGGTGGGTGTCGTTGAGGTGAATGGCGATCTTGTCCGCCAGGTTGTCGAAGGTTTTGTGCATCAGCCAATGGCGATTGAGGATATCCTGTACCGTGGCCGACACCAGGAAATACTCCTGCCGCAGCCGCAGTTCGCGCCCGGAGGAGGTCGAATCGTCCGGATACAGCACGCGCGACACGTTCTCCGAATGGTTTTTATCTTCCACCGCCGCGAAGTAATCGCCCTGGTTGAACTTGCCGAGGTTGATCTCGTTACTGGCCTGCGCGCCCCATAACCGCAGCGTGTTGGTGGCGTCGGTGTCAAAACCGGGGATCACCTGATCGTAGGCGATGGCCACGACCTCTTCGGTCTCCAGCCAACGCGCCTTGGCGCCCTCCTGCTGCACGCGGCCGCCGAAGCGCACCTTGTAGCGGGTGTTATGGCGCGGAAACTCCCACGGATTGCCGTACTCCAGCCAGTAGTCCGGCGATTCCATCTGTTGGCCGTTGACGATGTTCTGCTTGAACATGCCGTATTCATAGCGAATGCCGTAGCCGCGCCCCGGCAGCGCCAGCGTGGCCAGCGAGTCGAGGAAGCAGGCCGCCAGCCGGCCCAGACCGCCGTTACCGAGCCCGGGGTCGTTCTCTTCCTCCAGCAGCTCCGCCAGGTTCAGCCCCATCTCATTCAGCGCATTGTCGATATCCTGATAGATGCCCATCGACAGCAGCGCGTTAGACAGAGTGCGGCCGATCAGGAACTCCATCGACAGGTAATACACCTGCCGCACGTCTTGAGACAGCTGGGCGCGGTTGGAACGCAGCCAGCGCTCCACCATGCGATCGCGCACCGCGAACAGCACGGCGTTCAGCCAATCGTGCCGGTTGGCGATAGCCGGATCCTTGCCGACGATAAACATCAGCTTATAGGCGATGGAGTGTTTCAGCGCTTCCACACTGACCGTAGGTGAGGTGTAACTAAACGGTGAAGTCATGGCTTTTTAATCCCTTGTAGGGAGCCCCGCCATTCGCCGCGGAATAGCGGGCTCCGCTGAACATGGACGCGGTACACCGCGCCCCGACAATCTACCCTTACGGCTGCCCGCCGTGCGTCAACCCGAGACGCGAAACGCGGGCTACAAGCGTTGATAAAGCGATAAATACTCTTTCGCCGCCACCGGCCAGCCGAAGTCCACACTCATGGCGTGGCGCTGAACGTGGCGCCAGTGTTTCGGCCGGCTCCACAGCACCATGGCGCGGCGGATGGCGTTGCCCAGCGCGACGGCGTCGCAATCGTCGAACACGAAGCCGCTGGCGGTGCCGTCGGCCAGGTTCTCTAGGGCGCAGTCCACGACCGTGTCCGCCAGCCCGCCGGTACGGCGCACCAGCGGCAGCGTGCCGTATTTCAGGCCGTAGAGCTGCGTCAGGCCGCAGGGCTCGAAGCGGCTCGGCACCAGAATGACGTCGGCGCCGCCGATGATGCGGTGGGAGAAGGATTCGTGATAACCGATCTGCACGCCGACCTGCTCAGGGTAGTCGGCGGCGGCGGCCAGAAACGCCTGCTGCAGCACCGCGTCGCCGGCGCCCAGCAGCGCCAACTGCCCGCCCTGCGCCAGCAATTCGGGCAACGCCTGCAGCACCAGATCGAGGCCTTTCTGGTTGGTCAATCGGCTCACCACCGCGAACACCGGCAGCGATTCGTCCACCTTCAGCCCCATGGCCTTTTGCAGATGCAGCTTGTTTTTGACCTTGCTTTTCAGATCGTCGGCGTCATAGCGGGCGCTCAGCCGCGGGTCGTGGGCCGGATCCCAAATCTTGTCGTCCACGCCGTTGAGGATGCCGCTCAGCCTGCCCTGCCGCTGCCGCTCCTGCAGCAGCCCCTCCATGCCGTAGCCGAACTCCGGCCGGGTGATCTCGCGCGCATAGGTCGGGCTGACGGCGGTCACGTGGTCGGCATAAAACAACCCGGCCTTGAGGAACGACATCTGGCCGTAGAACTCCAGGCCATAGACGTTGTAAAACGACGCCGGCAGCCACAGCTCGGTCACGTGATGGGCGGAGAACAGCCCCTGGTAGGCCAGGTTGTGCACCGTGAACACCGAACGCGCCGGGTGGCCGTTGGCGGCCAGATAGGCGCAGCTGAGACCGGCGTGCCAGTCGTGGGCGTGCACCAGCTGCGGGCGCCAGTAGCGATCCAGCCCCTTGGCCAGCTCGCAGGCCATCCAGCCCAGCAGCGCAAAGCGCCGGTGGTTGTCGGGGTAGGCGTACATGGACTGATCGTGGTACGGGCTGCCCGGCCGGTCATACAGCCAGGGCGCATCGATCAGGTAAATGCCCACGCCATGATAGGTGCCGTAACGCAGGCCCACCCGGCCGGCGAACGAATCGATTTCCGCCACCAGCACGGTGTCCGGAATGCCGTTGCGTACGTCAGGGAAAGCGGGCAATAGCACCCGAACATCGGCGCCTTCGGCGATTTGCGCCGCCGGCAGTGCGCCAACCACGTCTGCGAGTCCGCCCGTTTTCAGCAGGGGGAACATTTCAGAACATACGTGTAAGACCTGCATTATCACTCCTGAAAGTCGGCCGAAGGCCTCTGGATAAGAAATAAAGCAGGCTTGCCGCTGTTATGTGTGCCGCGTTGCGCAAGCCATCGAACCGTTCATCGGGCGGCAGGCTATCGTTCTGCCGCCCACGTTAACTCACAATTTTGACAACATTTCGCGCGTCACCAGCACGATGCCGCCTTCCGAGCGATAAAAACGCTTGCTGTCCTCATCGGCGTTTTCCCCGATCACCATGCCCTCCGGAATGTGGCAGGCGCGGTCGATGATGCAGCGCCGCAGGCGGCAGGAACGGCCGACGTTCACGTCCGGCAACAATACGGTAGAGTCGATGGTGCAAAACGAGTTCACTCGCACGCGCGGGAACAGCACCGAATGCACCACCACCGAGCCCGAGACGATACAGCCACCGGACACCAGCGAGTTCATGGTCATGCCGTGGCTGCCGGAGCGATCCTGCACAAACTTGGCCGGCGGCAGCGGTTCCATGTGGGTGCGGATCGGCCAGGCGCGGTCGTACATGTCCAGCTCCGGCGTCACCGACGCCAGATCGAGATTGGCGCGCCAGTAGGCGTCCAGCGTGCCCACGTCGCGCCAGTACGGCGGCAAGTCGGGGTTGGACGTCACGCAGGATAAGGTAAACGGATGTGCCCACGCCGCCTGCTGCGCGGTGATTTTCGGGATCAGATCCTTGCCGAAGTCGTGGCTGGAGCCGGGGGTCGACATATCCTCCTCCAATAGCTGGAACAGGTAGGCGGCATTAAAAATATAGATGCCCATGCTGGCCAGCGACATATCCGGGTTGCCCGGCATCGCCGGCGGATCGGTGGGTTTTTCCAGAAACTCGATGATGCGATCGCTTTCATCCACCTTCATCACGCCGAATTCACCGGCCTCGCTGCGCGGCACCGGCAGGCAAGCCACAGTGCACTGAGCGCCCTTCTCGACGTGGTCGATCAGCATGCGCGAATAATCCATCTTGTAGATGTGATCGCCCGCCAGGATCACCACGTATTCGGCCTCGTAGCGGCGGATGATATCCAGGTTCTGGTACACCGCGTCGGCGGTGCCCTTGTACCAATGCTCGGTGCTGAGGCGCTGCTGGGCCGGCAGCAGATCGACGAACTCATTCATCTCCTCGTTGAGGAACGACCAGCCGCGCTGAATGTGCTGCACCAGCGTGTGCGACTGGTATTGGGTGATCACGCCGATGCGGCGGATGCCGGAGTTCAGGCAGTTCGACAAGGCGAAGTCGATGATGCGGAATTTGCCGCCAAAGTGGACGGCGGGCTTGGCGCGGGTGGAGGTCAAATCTTTCAGACGTGAACCGCGGCCGCCGGCCAGGATCAGCGCTACGGATTTAATCGGCAACTGGCGCGCCAACATCAGGGGGTCTTTATTTTCAAACCTAACCATAGCGGACTCCTTTTATTATTTCCGTACCAGTACGCAAAGCGAGCGCGCGGCCTGGTGCCAGGCGGGCAATACCGCCCGTGAGTCTTCCTGAGTGAACGGGGCGACAACCTGCCAATCGCCTTCCGGCAACCTCATCTCCGTCGTTTGCGGCGTGGCGTTGATCAGCAGCAGCCAGCGCTGCGACAGCAGGATCTGCATGAGCGGCTCGCCCTGCTCCCACTGCTGCGCGTCGAGCGCCTGCCCTTGCGCGTTCAGCCACTGCACGCTGCCGTCATCCTGCTGCCACCAGCGGTCCTGCTGCAGCGCGGGGATCTGGCGGCGCAGCGCGATCAGCGCCGCGACGTAATCGGTTAGCGCATCGTCCGCCGTGGCCCAATCGAGCCAGGTGGTGGCGTTGTCCTGACAATAGGCATTGTTGTTCCCCTGCTGGCTGTGTCCCTGTTCATCGCCGGCCAGCAGCATCGGCGTTCCCTGGGACAGCAACAGCGTAGCGAGCATCGCCCGCTGGCTGGCCCTGCGGCGTTGCACAATGGCGTCGTCGGCGACCAGGCCTTCCACGCCGTGGTTGTTGCTGAAATTGCGATCGCTGCCGTCGCGGTTGCCTTCACCGTTCGGCTGATTGTGTTTCTCGTTGAAGCTGACCACGTCCTGCAGGGTAAAACCGTCATGAGCGGTCAGCATGTTGACGGTGGCGTAAGGCGCCCGCCCGCGCTGGTTATACAGATCGCTGGAGGCGGCAAAACGCCGGGCGAACTGGCCGAGCGACACGCCGCTCTGCAGCCAGAAACGGCGCATGTCGTCGCGATAATGGTCGTTCCATTCGGCGAAGCGGCCGGGGAACGCCCCCACCTGATAGCCGCCGGGGCCAACGTCCCAAGGTTCGGCGATCAGCTTGCAGCGCGACAGCACATCGTCCGCCAGCATCGCCTGGAACAGCGGCGCATCACGATCGAACCCCGGCGTGCGGCCGAGCACGCTGCCCAGATCGAAACGGAAGCCGTCGACGTGGCACTCCCGCACCCAAAAACGCAGGCAATCCATCACCCAGGCCACGCCCTGCGGCTGATCCAATCGCAGGGTGTTGCCGCAGCCGGTGTCGTTGACGTAGTCCCCTTCGGGCGTCAGCCAGTAGTAGCTCAGGTTATCGATGCCGCTCAGCGACAGCATCGGTCCGTCCCTGTCCAGCTCGGCGCTGTGGTTAAACACCACGTCGAGGATCACCTCGATGCCGGCTTGGTGCAGCGCCTTGACCGCATCGCGAAATTCGTTCAGCGGCGTGCCCTCGGTGCTCAGGCTGGCGTAGCGGTTGTCCGGCGCATAGGGCGCCAGCACGTTATAGCCCCAGTAGTTGATCAGCCCCAGCCGCTGCAGGCGCGGTTCGGAGGTATGTTGCTGCACCGGCAGCAGTTCCAGCGCGGTGATGCCGAGGCGTTTGAAGTGGGCGATCATCGCCGGGTGCCCCAATGCGGCGAAGCTGCCGCGCAGCGCCGGGGGGATCTTCGGGTGCAGCAGCGTCAGGCCGCGCACGTGCGCTTCGTAAATCACCGTCTGCCCCCAGGGCGTGGCAGGCGGGCGATCGTCCTGCCAGTCGTACCGTTCGTCCACCACCACACATTTCGGCATCAGTTCGGCGCTGTCATGCGGGTCCGGCTGCTCGTAACCGCCGTGCAGATGCGGGTGGTCCCCCACCGGCCCTTCCACCGCGCGCGCGGCCGGATCGAGCGCCAGCTTGTTGGGGTTGAAACGCTGTCCATTTGCCGGGTCGAACGGGCCGTAGACCCGGTAACCGTAACGTTGTCCCGGCTTACCGCCCGGCAAATAGCCATGCCAGATATCGCCGCTGCGCGCCGGCAGCGGCAGGCGCACCTCACGCTGCTGGCCGTCGAACAGGCACAGCTCCACCCGCTCGGCGTGCGCCGAGTACAGGGTAAAGTTGATGCCTTCGCCGTCGTAATGCGCGCCCAGCGGCGCGGCGAGGCCGGCTGTCAGCTCCGTCATGACGCCTCCCGCAGCAAATAAATGGTCGCCAGCGGCGGCAGCGTCACGCAGATGGAAAAGTCGCGGCCGTGGCTGCCGACCGCTTCGGAAGAGACCTGCCCCTGATTGCCGGCGTTGCTGCCGTGATAGTGGTGCGAATCGGTATTGAGGATCTCGCGGTAGTCGCCGGCGCGCGAGAGGCCGATGCGGTAGCGGTAGCGCGGCACCGGGGTAAAGTTGCTGATGGCGATCAGCTCATTGCCCTGCGAATCGTAGCGCGCGAAAGCGAACACCGAGTTGTCGTGATCGTCAACCACCAGCCACTCGAAGCCATCCGGGCGATAGTCCCGCTCGTACAGCGGCGCCTGCTGCCGGTAGCAATGGTTCAGATCGCGCACCAGCCGCTGCACGCCGTTGTGCCAATTATCCAACCCCTCCAGCAAATGCCAGTCGAGGCTGGTATCGAAATTCCACTCGCGCCCCTGCGCGAACTCGCAGCCCATAAACAGCAGCTTTTTGCCCGGATGCGCCCACATAAACCCGTAATAGGCGCGCAGGTTGGCGAACTTTTGCCAGGCGTCGCCCGGCATGCGGTCGAGGACCGATTTTTTGCCGTGCACCACTTCATCGTGCGAGATAGGTAACACGAAGTTCTCGGTATAGGCATACAGCATGCCGAAGGTCATCTGGTTGTGGTGATATTTGCGGTGCACCGGATCGCACTTCATATAATTGAGCGTGTCGTGCATCCAGCCGAGGTTCCATTTGTAGTGGAACCCCAGGCCGTTGGCGTCCGGCGGCAGAGTGACGCCAGGATAGTCGGTGGACTCCTCCGCCAGCGTCACCGCGCCCGGCTGCGCCTGGCCAATAGTTTGGTTGGTATAACGCAGGAAGGCGATGGCCTCCAGGTTCTCGTTGCCACCGTAGTAATTCGGCACCCACTCGCCGTCAGCGCGGCTGTAGTCGCGATAAATCATCGACGCCACCGCATCGACCCGCAGCGCATCGATACCGAAACGCTCCAGCCAATACAGCGCGTTGCCCGCCAGGTAGTTGCGCACCTCGTGACGGCCGTAGTTGTAGATCAGCGTATTCCAGTCCTGGTGGTAGCCCTCACGCGGATCGGCGTATTCGTACAGCGCGGTGCCGTCGAAATTCGCCAGGCCGTAGGCGTCGCTCGGGAAGTGCCCCGGCACCCAGTCAAGGATCACGTTGATGCCCGCCTCATGCGCCGCCGCCACGAACGCCCTGAAATCGGCCGGCGTGCCGAAGCGACGGGTCGGCGCATACAGCCCCAGCGGCTGATAGCCCCAGCTGCCGTCGAACGGGTGCTCGTTGATCGGCAACAGCTCGATATGGGTGAATCCCATGTCCTTCACATAGTCGATAAGCTGCACCGCCAGCTCGCCATAGCTAAGCCAGAAGTGATTATCGGTGTGGCGGCGCCATGAGCCAAGATGCACCTCGTAGATGGCGATCGGCTGGTCAAAATCGTTGGCGCGGCGGCGCGCCGGCGTCGACGGCACCCCCTCCGGCAGCGGCGCCACCAGCGAGGCGGTATCCGGGCGCATCTGCGCCTCAAAGGCGTAAGGATCGGCTTTCAGCTGGGTATTGCCGTAGCAATCGACGATTTCATATTTGTACAGCTGGCCGGCCCGCACGCCGGGCAGGAACAGCTCCCAAATGCCGTTCTCACGCCGCAGACGCATCGGATGGCGGCGGCCGTCCCAGAAGTTGAACTCCCCCACCACCGAGACGCGCTGGGCGTTGGGCGCCCAGACCGCAAAACTGACGCCGTCGATGCCATCCAGCGTAACGAGGTGGGCGCCCAGCCGTTCATAGGGACGCAAATGCGTGCCCTCGGCCAATAGCCAACTGTCGATATCCTGCAGCAGCGGGCCAAACCGGTAGGGATCGTCGACAGTCTGTTGGTGATCGCGCCAGCTGACCTGCAGCTGATAGCGGAAAGGATTTTTTCGCCGCGGCACCACGGCGCTGAAGAAACCGCGCGGATCGTCGCAGTTCAGCTGCACCAGCCGCCGGCCGGTTTGCTGTTCTACCAGCCAGACTGCGCCGGCGTCCGGCAGCAGCGCGCGCACCTGCAGACCGTTATCGGTCGCATGCATGCCAAGCAGAGCAAAAGGGTCGGCGTAATGGCCGGAGATGATCTGATCAATCACGTCACGATCGGGAAGTACAGGCATAGTCTTCTTCCTTAGATTAACAGCATGATCTAAGCACGGCTTGTTGGTTATTCCTTGGCCGTTTTGGTCATCATGCAATGCATTCGGACTCTAAAGCGTGATTGCGGTCGGTTATTGACCAATCTTTACTCTGCCGACCTGAATTTCGCTCTTTATGCTTATTTTTTGAAATATTTCAGTCATGGTGAAAAAGTGTTCACCCATGCGTTAAGCATAGCCAATGTCTGTTAAAAACTGCTCAGCATTGCTCAGGAAAATTCTTCATTAAGAAAACTGCCAGCCCGGCGGCGTCTGAATGCGGCGGCCGACGAGGCGATATGCGGGGTGGAGCCCAGTGAAACGAGGCTTGCGGTGACGTTGTCCGACGCGGTGCGCGGCGAACAAAAAGGCGGAAAATAAGGCTTTAGGGGGCTGAAATCAGCCAGCCCCCAGGAAGTGCGGGTTTACAACAGGATGCGCAGCATGCGGCGCAGCGGCTCGGCCGCACCCCACAGCAGCTGGTCGCCCACGGTGAACGCCGACAGGTACTCCGGCCCCATGTTCAGCTTGCGCAGACGGCCGACCGGCGTATTCAGCGTGCCGGTCACCGCCGCCGGCGTCAGTTCGCGCATGGTCAGCTCGCGGTCGTTCGGGATCACGCGCACCCAGTCGTTGTGCGTCGCCAGCATCTGCTCGATGTCTGGCAGCGACACGTCTTTTTTCAGCTTCAGGGTGAACGCCTGGCTGTGGCAGCGCAGCGCGCCGACGCGCACGCACAGGCCATCGACCGGGATCACGCTGCCGGTATTCAGAATCTTGTTGGTTTCCGCCTGGCCTTTCCACTCTTCACGGCTCTGGCCGTTGTCGAGCTGCTTGTCGATCCATGGGATCAGGCTGCCGGCCAGCGGCACGCCGAAGTTATCGGTCGGCAGTTTGCCGCTGCGGGTGGCTTCGGTCACCTTGCGCTCGATATCCAGAATGGCGGAAGCCGGGTCCTGTAGCTCTTTCGCCACGTCGGCGTGCAGCATACCCATTTGGGTCAACAGTTCGCGCATGTGGCGCGCGCCGCCGCCGGAGGCCGCCTGGTAGGTGGCGACCGACGCCCACTCCACCAGATCGTTGGCGAACAGGCCGCCGAGGGACATCAGCATCAGGCTGACGGTGCAGTTGCCGCCGACGAAGGTTTTGATGCCTTTGTCCAGGCCCTGCTGGATCACCGCGTGGTTGACCGGATCCAGGATGATAATGGCGTCGTCCTGCATGCGCAGCGACGAGGCCGCGTCGATCCAGTAACCCTGCCAACCGCTGGCGCGCAGCTTAGGATAGACTTCGTTGGTATAATCGCCGCCCTGACAGGTAATAATGATATCGAGCGCGCTCAGTGCGTCGATGTCATACGCATCCTGCAGCGTGCCTTGCTGGCCGCCGAAGGCCGGCGCGGCAGAACCGTGCTGCGAGGTGGAGAAAAAGACCGGGCGAATGGCGTCGAAATCGCGCTCTTCCGTCATGCGTTGCATGAGAACCGAGCCGACCATTCCGCGCCAACCGATGAAACCAACGTTTTTCATAATATCTGTATCCCGCCCGGATAAGGGCTTATGTAGGTGATAACGAGTTGTGTGCAATATCTCCTCACCTTACAAAATGTCGGCGCGGGCGCAAAGTGAATTTATTCGATGGCTGAGGATTTCTCAGCAATCCTTCTTATAGGCAAGGACGCGGCCGAAAAGGCCGAGGCGTTTTCCCGATCACGAGGTCACCATGACAGAGATGATTTCCGCTACGGTATTGCTGTTTTTAATTATGGATCCGCTGGGCAACTTGCCGATTTTCATGTCGGTGCTCAAGCACCTGGAACCGCGCCGCCGCCGGGTGGTGCTGATCCGCGAGCTGCTGATCGCCCTGCTGCTGATGCTGATCTTCCTGTTCGCCGGCGAGAAAATTCTGGCGTTCCTCAATCTGCGCACCGAAACCGTCTCCATTTCCGGCGGCATCATTCTGTTTCTGATCGCCATCAAGATGATTTTCCCCACGCAGGAGGGGAACAGCTCCGGGCTGTCCGCCGGCGAGGAACCGTTCCTGGTGCCGCTGGCGATCCCGCTGGTGGCCGGGCCGTCGATTCTGGCAGCGCTGATGCTGCTGTCGCACCAGTATCCGCATCAGTTGCCCCATCTGGTGGCGGCGCTGTTGATCGCCTGGGGCCTCTCTGCGGCCATTTTGCTGATGTCGAACCTGTTCCTGCGCCTGCTGGGCAGCAAAGGCGTCAGCGCGCTGGAGCGGTTGATGGGGCTGATTCTGGTGATGCTGTCGACCCAGATGTTCCTGGACGGCGTGCGGGCTTACATGAAGCTGTAGGCGCCTGGCGGCGCCGACAACGGCCCGCGCTCAGCGGGCGGTAACGCGGCGAATATAGGCGAGCGTATCGGCGACCACGCCGTCCAGCGGCTGGTTGATGTCAATCGCTTGCACATCCGGCTCCTGCTCGCCCGGCTCTTCCAACGTGGCGAACTGCGAAACCAGCATCTGCGGTTTGAAGAAGTGACCTTTGCGCTGCTTCAGGCGCTCCTCGATCACCGCCTTGTCGCCTTTCAGGTAGAGGAAATGCAGGTTGCTATTCCCTTCGCGCAGGCGGTCACGATAGCTTTTTTTCAACGCCGAGCAGACCAGCAGCGACACGGGATTGGTGCGTTGCATGGCGAAGATGGCGTCGTTCAAGGCCGCCAGCCACGGGGCGCGATCGTTGTCGTCCAGCGCGTGCCCGGCAGCCATTTTGTTAATGTTGGCGCGCGGATGCAGATAATCGCCGTCCAGCATGGCGGCCTCGGCCTCGTGGGCGACAGTGCTGGCTACGGCGGATTTGCCGCTGCCGGATACGCCCATCAGGATAAATACGTGATTCTGCGGATTGCTCATTGTGTCATGCCCCTATGGGAACTGGCGCGAGCGCGCCAAATGCGTCCCAACTGATAAAGATACTCTGGAACGCCGACGCCCCGCAGGGCGCCGGATAAAGATTATACGACCGTCGCCAGCAGCAGACAGCCCACCAGGCCGCACACCGAGATGATGGTTTCCAGCACCGACCAGGATTTGATGGTTTCCATGATGCTCAGGTTGAAATACTCCTTGAACAGCCAGAAGCCCGGATCGTTGACGTGCGAGAAGATGACGCTGCCGGAGCCGACCGCAATCACCATCAGCTCAGGGCTGACGCCGGTGGTGGCGATCAGCGGCGCGACGATGCCGCCGGCGGTGATTGCCGCCACGGTGGCGGAACCCAGCGCCAGACGCAGCGCGGCGGCGATTGACCAGGCCATCAGAATCGGCGAAACGTTGCTGCCCTCCATCAGGCCGGCGATGTACTGCTCGACGCCGCTGTCCACCAGCACCTGTTTAAAGGCGCCGCCACCGCCGATGATCAACAGCATCATCGCGATGATTTTAATCGAGTCGGTGATGGTGCCCATCACTTCATCCATGGTGCGGCCACGGTTCAGGCCGAAGGTGAAGATGGCGATCAGCACGGCGATCAGGGTCGCCATCACCGGGTCGCCGAAGAACTCGGCGAAGCGCAGCAGGCTGTGGCCCTTCGGCAGCACCATTTCAGCCACCGCGCGCAGCGCCATCAGGATCACCGGCACCAGCGACGTGGCAACGCTGACGCCAAAGCTCGGCATCTCCGCGTCGGTAAAGGTTTTCGGGTTGTACAGGCCTTCCGGCACCGGCTTGTCGATGCCTTTCAGGAAGCGGGCATAGACCGGGCCGGCCAGGATCACCGTCGGGATCGCCAGCAGCGTGCCATACAACAGGGTTTTACCCATGTCAGCATGGAAGATGGTGGCGATGGCGGTCGGGCCTGGATGCGGTGGCAGGAAGCCGTGAGTCACCGACAGCGCGGCGGCCATCGGCACGCCGACGTACAGCAGCGGAATGCGTGCGGAGGCGGCGATGGTGAACACCAACGGCAGCAACAGCACGAAGCCCACTTCGTAGAACAGCGCGAAGCCGACGGTGAAACCGGTCAGCACCACCGCCCATTGAATGTGTTTTCTGCCGAACTTGTCGATCAGCGTGGTGGCGATGCGCTGTGCGCCGCCGCAGTCCGCCAGCAGCTTGCCGAGCATGGCGCCGAAGCCCATGATCAGCGCCAGGCTGCCCAGCGTACCGCCCACGCCGGCCTTGATGGAGCCGATGACCTTATCGACCGGCATACCCTGTGCAATCCCGACCGCCAGGGCAACCAGAACCAGAGAGATAAAGCCGTTCAGCTTGAAGCGGATCATCAGCAGCAGCAGCAGCGCTACGCCGCCTGCAACAATCACTAATGGCATAGTTTTTCTCCAACCTTTTATCGCGACTCTCTTTACGATAGGCGTAAAGCGTGCGGTTGTTTTATTTTTAGGCTCTTTCCCGGTGTTTAAGAAGAGCTGTAGGTGTTGTTGAGTCAGAGGTTCAGTCTTGCAGCAAGATGACCGCACACTCGTTGTTACCGGTATCATGATACCGGTAACAACATGAGCGCCGGAACCGGGTAAGCGGCTAAAATTCGCGTTCTGGGACAGAGATCAAACTTATGTCGGCAACGAGCGGCGGGCTTACAGGCGGGATAACCAGCGCGCCTCAGGGCGCGCTGCAAAAAGAAAGGGTGTTAAAACAGAACGTTAAAATGGCTCAGATACTGCCACCGGGGATCACGGTGAAACCGACGTCCACCATGCGTGGGCACACGGTTTCACCGCGCAGCCGGGCCAGCAAGCGCTCGGCGCCGATCTGCCCCATGCGTTCACGCGGCGTCAGCACGCTGGCCAGCTTCGGCACCATCACCTGGCCGATGTCATGGCCGTGGAAGCCGGCGATCGCCATGTCCTGCGGGATCGACAGCCCCTGCCGCTGGCACTCGAAGGCCGCGCCGATCGCCAGGTCATCGTTGGTGCAGAAGATACTGTCGATCTGCGGATAGTCGCGCTGCGCCACGCGCAGCAGTTCACCGCCGGCGGAATAGGAGGAAGATCGCGCGGTCATGATGCTGTACGGCTCCAGGCCGGATTCACGCATCGCCTGCTCATACCCCTGCTGCTTGATGATGGTACGTTCATCCTGACGGGCGCCGAAATAGACCACGTGACGGTGGCCGTGCGCGATGATCTGCTGGGTCATCTGGCGCGCCGCCTCGAAGTTGTTGAAGCCCACCGCCAGATCGATACACGGCGAGACGCAGTCCATCAGCTCTACCACCGGAATGCCCGCCACCTCGATCATTTTCAGGGTGCGCGGCGTGTGATGGCGCTCAGACAGGATCAGGCCGTCGATATTGTAAGACAGCAGCGAGGTCAGACGCTCTTCTTCACGCTCCGGCAGGTAGCCATAGTGCGCCAGCATGGTCTGGTAGTTGTGCGCGTCGGTCACGCTTTCGATGCCGCGCAGCACTTCGGCGAACACCTGGTTGGTCAACGACGGCAACAGCACGCCAATCGCCCGGCTGGTGGCGTTGGAGAGGATGTCCGGCGCGCGGTTGGGGATGTAGCCCAGCTCATCCAGCGCGACGGCGATTTTTTGCTGCAGGGCGGCGGAAACCTGGTCGGGATTGCGCAGATAACGGCTCACCGTCATCTTGGTCACGCCCACCTTGTCCGCCACATCCTGGAGTACCGGCCGTTTTTTCTTCATTATCAATGAACTGACTAACCGTGAATGGGCAGTCATTTTAGCAAAAAAAACGGCGGGCCGATATTGTCGGTTATGCGACGGCCAACGCAAAAAGGGCTCACATCGTGAGCCCTTCATACGCAGACAAAGGGGGAAAAAGCGTGGTTTCTCCCCCTTTGTGACGATCAGCCGAAAATCAATAAATTGATTTTCCTTGTTTTTATATGTTTTGCCGGCGTTAAGTCAGGCAACGTCGGCAGGCGAGTCACTCACCTCAAGGGCTCACACCGTGAGCCCTTGATATTTACCGCTTAATCACACCGGCGGCAGATCGAACAGCAGGATTTCGCTCTCTTCGTCGGCCTGGATCGTCAGCGCCGATTCATCCCACACTGCGAACGCGTCGCTGATGCCGGCGGTCTGGCCGTTGACCGAGACCTTGCCACGCACCACCTGGATCCAAACGCGACGGCCGGCGGCGATCGGGCATTCCCCCTGCTCGCCTTTATTCAGCGCCCAACGCGACAGCGTCATATCCTGGAACACCTTCAGCGAGCCGTCACGCGCATCCGGCGACAGCACCAGCTGACGGCCCTGCGGCGCGTCGAACATGCGCTGCTCGTAGCGTGGCTCAAGCCCGACCTGATCCGGGATGATCCAAATCTGGTACAGGTGCAATGGACGATCCTGATTGGCATTGTACTCGGAGTGACGCACCCCGGTGCCCGCACTCATGATCTGGAATTCACCGGCCTGGATCTGCTCCTTGTTGCCCATGCTGTCCTGATGTTCCACCGTGCCGCTCAGCACGTAGGTCAGGATTTCCATGTCTTTATGCGGGTGAGTACCGAAACCCTGCCCTGCATCGATCACATCTTCGTTGATCACCCGCAGCGCCGAGAATCCCATAAAGTTCGGATCGTAGTAATCGGCAAATGAGAAGGTGTGCCAGCTATCCAGCCAGCCATGATTGGCGTGGCCGCGGTCTTCCGCTTTACGTACATAAATCATATTCAACTCTCCTCAATGTTTTTTTACAGTCTAGTCCTGCCAGCAGAATAAGAAAGCGTAAAAAACTCATGCCTCTGTTCAAAAATTTCGATGGAATGAAACAGCGGATGGGCAGCGGATTTGTTGAAGGCGGAAACGGCTGAAAAAGGGCAAAAAAAAAGCCAGCACCCGAGCTGGCTAAGTAAACACTGGAAGCAATGTGAGCAATGTCGTGCCTTCGCAGCGAGAGTATCAAGGGTTGATGCCCTCCCCGGAACGCATCGCAATAATAATCATTATCATTCGCACCTGTAAAGCGTTTTTTTTGACCCGTTGAAATAATATTGACTCAAGGCAGTAAACGGATAAATTCAGAGGTTATTCAACCGGTAAGCAAAAGGAGCAGCGACATGAGCGAGATCGTGATACGCCACGTGGAAACAACGGATGCGCAAGCCCTGCATCATCTTTATTCGCAGACGCCCGTCTACCGCGATACGCTGCAGCTCCCGCTACCGTCCGTCGAGTCCTGGCAGAAGCGACTCGCCAATCCCGAACCGGGCACGCATAACCTGGCGGCCATCATCGACGGGCAGCTTGCCGGCCAGTTGGTTGTGATGCTGAATCAGCGCGTTCGCCGCCGCCACGTCGCCACCTTCGGCATCGGCGTCGATCCGCGCTACCACGGCAAAGGCGTCGGCAGCCGCCTGATGCAGGCGATGATCGACCTGTGTGACAACTGGGCGGCCATTGAGCGCATCGAACTGACGGTGTTCACCGACAACCCGGCGGCCATCGCGCTATACCGCAAATTCGGCTTCGAGATAGAGGGCACCAGCCGCGGCTATGCCATGCGCGACGGCGTGCTGGTCGACGCCTACCATATGGCGCGTCTGCGCTCCGGGCAGCCACGCGCAGATGCGTGATCTCATCCCCCCGCAGGGGCCGCTACGCCGGCCCCTTAACATCAACCGCCGAACCTTTTTACACGCGCTGGCCGGCCTGACCGCCGCCGTCGGCATATTCTCTCCTCTCACCCCATTAGGTGCCGCTATGCCAACTCCCGCCGCCGGGCGCCCAGGCGCTCGCAACCTGATTACCGATGTGCCGGGCCTGAAGGTCGGCGTGGCGCAGGACAGCCGGGTGCGCACCGGCGCGACGGTTATCCTGCCGGACAGCCCGGCGATTGCCGCCGTGGACGTGCGCGGCGGCGGCCCCGCCACACGGGAAACCGACGCGCTGGGTGAGGACAATTTGGTACAGACCGTCGATGCGCTGACGTTCAGCGGCGGCTCGGTTTACGGCCTGGCGGCGGCGGACGGCGTCGCGGCCTGGCTGGGGCAACAGGGCCGAGGCTACGCGCTGCGCCCGGCCCCCGGCGTGCCGGTCTCCCCTATCGTGCCCACCGCCTGCCTGTACGATCTGGCCAACGGCGGCGACAAAAACTGGCAGCTCACGCCGCCGTATCGCCAGTTGGGCATCGAGGCGGTCGGCAAAGCCGGCCTGGATTTTCCGCTGGGCACCGTCGGGGCCGGCTACGGCGCCATGACCGGCATGGGCAAGCTGAAAGGCGGCCTCGGTTCGGCGTCGATCGTGGCCACCAACGGCGCTACCGTCGGCGCGCTGGTGGCGGTCAACAGTTTGGGTGCGGTGGTCGCACCCGGCACCCGCGCCTTCTGGGCGACGCCTTATGAAATTAACGGTGAATTTGGCAACGGCGGCGCGGCGGCGCTGGCGCAACTGCATGCGCAGGGTGAAGACGGGATGGTGCAAGAGCCGCAGGGCGGCAGAAAGAACACCACCCTGGCCTGCATCGCCACCGACCTGGCGCTGACGCGAGTGGAGTTGAAACGGGTGGCCATCATGGCGCAAGACGGTATGGCGCGCGCTATTCGCCCGCTGCACAGCCCGTTTGACGGCGACGTGGTGTTCGCTCTGTCCACTGGGCAGCGCGAGGTACAGGGCAGCCGCGAACTGGCGGTGCTGCAAATCGGCGCGCTGGCGGCGGATACCCTCGCTCGGGCGATCGCCCGTGGCGTGCATGCCGCTACACCATGGCCAGGCAGCCAGGTCGCAACCTGGCAAACGCTCGGCGGCTAACGCGCCGCCATCAAAAAAGGGGCGCTGGCAGCGCCCCTCGATCTTTATTCACCCTTACCGCTTAAATACCGGCGGTTTCCCGAATATAGCGGCGCGCTTTCACCGCATACTCGAACGGGTTGGCCAGCGCCGGATCCTGCTCGGCCTCCACCACCATCCATCCCTTGTAACCGCGCTCGTCCAGCAGCTTGAACACCGGCCTGAAGTCGATCACGCCATCACCCGGCACGGTGAAGGTGCCCTTCTTCACGCCATCGAGGAAGCTCAGCTTGTTGGCCTTCACTTCCGCCACCACCTCATCGCGCACGTCCTTCAGATGGACGTGGTTGATGCGCGGCAGATACTTCTCCAGGATCGCCATCATCGCCTGCTGGCTGCCTTCCGAATAGTAGGCGTGCCCGGTATCAAACAACAGGTAAACGTCGTCGTTGACCATGCTCATGTAGCGATCGATTTCGGCGGTAGTCTGAATGCCAGTACCCATGTGGTGGTGCAGACACACCTGCATGCCTTTGCCGGCGGCGATCTTCGCCAGCTCGTTGTAACCGTCGGCCACGCGCTGCCACTCTTCATCGCTGAAATACGGCTTCTCTTCGAACACGCCTTTGGTGGTGCCCTGAATGCTCTTGCTCTGCTCGGAGCAGCCAATCACCCTGGCGCCCATGGCATGCAGGAAATTCATGTGGTTGATAAATTCATCGATGGTTTTGTCTTTTTGGCCGTCGGCGAAAAAGGTGCTGAACCAGGCGTTGCAGATCTGAATGCCGCGAATATCCAGCATCGGTTTCAGCACCGCCGGATCGCGCGGGTATTTGCTGCCCACTTCGCTGCCGGTGAAACCGGCCAGCGCCATTTCGCTGACGCACTGCTGGAAGGTGTTTTCCTTGCCCAGATCGGGCATGTCGTCGTTGGTCCAGCCGATTGGCGCGATGGCCAATTTCACGTTGTCTTTATTCATGGTCTGCCTCGGTCCTTGGAGGGCCGCCGGTGCAAACGCCGCCGGCGAGCCAAATAAGATTATTTGCCCAACAGCTCTCTTTCGATGCGCTCTCTGGTCGCCACCGCCTGGCTCGGCATCTTTTCCGGATAGCCGAACAGAGAGGTGCAGATGATCGATTCGCCGCCGGCCTTGAAGCTGCGGTTGGCAAATTCCATGTCGCGCAGCGTCTGGAACAGGGCGTCGAAATTCACCTCACCTTCGCCGATGCCGACGTGCTGATGCACCGCGGCGTCAACGCCCGGCGGATTGACGATATAACGGCAATGCTTGGTGTGATTCATGGTGTCGGCAATCAGCACGTGGGAAAGATCGTCCCCGGCGTACTGCAACATGCCGGCCACATCGCCTTGCCCCTTGTCGTAGTAGAAGGTGTGCGGCACGCTGTAGAGGTATTTGACGTGGTCGCTGCGCAGCGATTTCACCAGATCGGCGGTTTCGTTACTCAGCTCGCAGAAGTCCCACGGGTGCGACTGGATCTCCATACGGATACCTTCACGCTCGATGATCGGCAGCAGCTCCTCCATCGAGCGATACCACAGCTCCTCGCAGATCTCCGGCTCGTTGGGGTTGCCCGCCAGTTCGGTGTTGATCACCTGCACGCCCATTTCCACCGCGATTTCGATCATCCGCCGCCAGTTTTTGACCGCCGCCTGGCGGCGATCTTCCCCCGGCCCGGACCAGCGATACACCACGATAAATGAGGAGATCTCCACGCCGGTCGCTTTCAGGGCGTTTTTATACTCCGCCATGATTTCGCGGCTGGCCTTCGGATGCTTGTAAAACGGGTTGATCTGCGGGTGCGGCGACTGCTCGATGTATTTATAGCCCCAGTCCGCCACCTGCTGAACCATTTTGGTCACGCCCAAATCCCGGATAACGTCGACATCAAAAGCGATCTTCATGGTCACTCCTCTACAATCTTAGGTATGGGGGACAAGCCGATTACTTGTTGTAAAACGCCGGGCGCGCCGGCAGGGTCACCGGCACGATCTCGCCGCTGAGCTGGGCCGCCACGCAGGCGTCGGCGGTCACCGCGGCGGCGTAGCCGTCCCAGGCGGAAGGCCCGGTCAGCTTGCCCGCGGCCACGTCATTGATGAACCCCTGCAGCTCGACGTCATAGGCGTCGATAAAGCGATCTTTCCAGTCGGTCAGGATTTCGGTCGACAGGCGGGCGCCGCTGCGCATCTGCACCGAGGACGGCTCCGGCAGTTTGGCGATGCCGGTTTCCCCCACCACTTCACACTGAATGTCGTAGCCGTACTGGCAGTTGACGAAAATTTCGACGTCGATGCGCGTACCCTTGGCGGTTTCGAACAGCACAATCTGCGGATCTTTCAGGTGCGGGAACGCCTTCGGGCTCTTGCGTGGGAACACCACCTGCACCGACACATAGTCGTCGTCGAGCAGCCAGCGCAGCACGTCGATTTCGTGGATCAGGGTGTCGGTGATCGCCATATCGGTGGTGTAAGCCTCGCCGACCGTCGGGTTGCGGTGCGCGCAGTGCAACATCAGCGGTTCGCCGATCTGGCCGCTGGTCAGCACCTGTTTCAGCGCGCGATAGCCCTGGTCATAGGGGCGCATAAAGCCGACCTGCACCAGCCGCTTGCCGTGCTTCGCTTCGGCATCGACGATGTTCTTGCAGCCCTGCGCGGTCACCGCCAGCGGCTTCTCGCAGAACACCGGTTTGCCGGCGGCGATGGCCGCAAGCACGAATTCTTCGTGGCTTGGCCCCCAGGAGGTGACCAGCACCGCCTGCACGTCGGCGGCCTTGATCAGATCGTGGCCGTTGTCATACACCCGCGCATCCAGCTGCAGATCGCTCACCACCTTGGCGGCGTTGTCGCGATTGATGTCGTTCACCGCCACGACGCGGGCGCCCTGCAAAACTTTGCTGCAGCGACGGATATGATCGCGGCCGATGGCGCCGGTGCCGATAACCCCAATGTTCAATGTCATTTTCGCTACCCTCTGGAAAGTGTGTTGTGTTCGAAAACGAATCAGTAATCGCGCGCCTTATCGATGTTTTCCTGCAGCTTGCGCGCCACTGCGACGATTTTCTCGCTGTCGGCCACCTGAGCGCCGCCCACGCGCCACCAGCTGAGATACTTGTGCACCATGGTCTTCGGCAGCACCTTGATGTCCAGCAGCGTGGACACGGTCTGCCTGCGGGCGTCGGCCAGCGCATCGAGCAGCTGCTGCTCGGTGGTGACGCGATAGGTTTTACAGCCGTAAGCCGCCGCCAGCATGGCGAAATCGACCGGCACCAGTTTGCCGTCGAGCTTGCCGCCCTCTGGATTGCGGAAGCGGAATTCGGTGGTGTAGCTGTCCATGCCGTGTTCCATCTGCAGGTTGTTGATGCAGCCGTTGGTCATGTTGTCGAACAGCACCACGTTGATCTTGCAACCTTCCTGAATCGAGGTGACCAGTTCGGAATGCAGCATCATGAAGGCGCCATCGCCCACCATCGCGTACACCTCACGCTGCGGCTCGGCCAGCTTGACCCCCAATGCGGCGTTCACCTCGTACCCCATGCAGGAGTAGCCGTATTCCACGTGATAACCGTGCTCGCCGCGGTTGTGCCACACCCGCTGCAGATCGCCCGGCAGGCTGCCAGCGGCGGCCACGATCACGCTGTCCGGCGGGAGCTCGCGGTTCAGCACCCCCAGCACCCGGCTTTGCGTCATCGCCGAGTCGGTCTGAGCGATAAATTCGGCGAACACCCGCTCGCGATCGAGGTGATCGTCGATCTCTGGCACAAAGCCTGCGCCGCTGTATTCCACCGCGTAAACCCGCTCGGTCTCTTCATGCTGGGCAGCGCGCGCCGCGGCGATGGCGTCGCCCCAGCCGGCGCGGTACTCGGTTTGCGTCAGCAGCGCGCCCAGTTCGCTCAGGGCCTCGCGGGCGTCCGCCAGCACCTGCACGCCGTCGAGCTTGCCGGCGTCGAAGGCGCTGACGTTGATATTGAGGAAGCTGACGTCCGGGTGTTGAAACAGCCATTTAGACGAGGTGGTGAAATCGGTGTAACGGGTGCCGACGCCAATCACCAGATCGGCCTGACGGGCCAGCGTGTTGGCCGCCAGGCAGCCGGTTTCGCCGATGCCGCCGAGGTTGAATTCATGGTCACTCGGCACCGCGCCTTTGCCGGCCTGGGTCTCGGCGAACGGAATGCCGAAGCGCTCGGCGAATTCGCGCAGCGCCCGCCCGGCCTGCGAGTATTTCACGCCGCCGCCGCACACCAGCAGCGGTTTGCGTTTGGCCGTCAGCAGCGCCAACGCGTCCGCCAACATGCCGTCGGTCGCCGGACGGCGATCGAGCCGGTGCACGCGTTTTTGGAAGAAATAGTCGGGGTAGTCGTAGGCTTCCCCCTGCACGTCCTGCGGCAGACACAGCGTCACCGCGCCGGTTTCCGCCGGATCGGTCAACACGCGCATCGCATTGATGCAGGCGCTCATCAGCTGTTCCGGTCGCACGATGCGGTCCCAGTATTTGCTCACCGCGCGGAACGCGTCGTTGGTGCTGATGCTGAGATCGTAAGACTGTTCGATTTGCTGCAGCACCGGGTCCGGCTGGCGGGAAGCGTAAACGTCGCCCGGCAGCAGCAATAAAGGAATGCGGTTGGCGGTGGCGGTGGCCGCGGCGGTGATCATATTGGCGGCGCCGGGGCCGACCGATGAAGTGCAGGCGTAGATCTGCCGGCGCAGTTTTTGTTTGGCGAAGCCGATCGCCGCATGGGCCATCCCCTGCTCGTTGCGGCCCTGATGCACCCGCAGATCGCCGCTATCCTGTTCCAGCGCTTGCCCCAGCCCCAGCACGTTGCCGTGGCCGAAAATCGCGAAAATGCCCGCGACGAATTTGGTTTCCACCCCGTCGGCCAGCAGATACTGGTTATCGAGAAATCTGACGAGCGCCTGCGCCATGGTTAGCCTGATCTTGCCCATTTACTCACCCTTTAGATTGAGGGCCGCCCCGGAAAGGGCTCGCGCCGAGCCGACAATCCCGTGTTTGTATTACGCGGCGGCAGCTATTATCTTGAGCAGGCGATGCCCGCTGCTCACGAAGTCGACAACCTGAAACGTGAAGCGATTATAAACAAATATATTTTTCATAAAATCACATTACAGAAGAAACATTTCATTTTGCGATAAAGATCGCATATTACATGAAAAGCCCGTTTCATCTCGTGATTCAGCCTTTACTGGCTTCGCGCCGCGCACCGGCCGATAACAACCGTTACCACACGGGCTGACAGCCTTTTATCCTGATCTAATCCCCTTTTCTGCGCGCGCCCGGTCGCCGTCTTATGGCCGCTTCATCGGCTTTTCCCGTTCTCCTGTCGATGTTTTAAACGCATCACATTTTCGGGGTGTAAATTTCATTCTATATTGAAATTGAAATTTTCATTCCCCATACTATCCACATGCTTCCTGCAGGGCGCCACGCTCGGGCCGCCGCCGGAGTTTTGCTTAAACAGAAGGAAACGGGTATGGCTACACAAGAAAAACAGCTTGATGTCATTTGTCTCGGGCGCATCGCCGTCGATTTCTATGCTCAGCAGATCGGCGCGCGGCTGGAAGACGCCGGCACATTCGCCAAGTACCTCGGCGGATCTTCCGGCAACGTGGCCTACGGCACCGCCATTCAGGGGTTAAAATCCGGCATGCTGGCGCGCGTCGGCGATGAACACATGGGCCGCTTTCTGCGCGAAGAGCTGCAGCGCGTCGGGGCCGATACCCGCTGCCTCATCACCGACAAACGTCGGTTAACCGGCCTGGTGATCCTCGGCATCAAGGATCAGGAAACCTTCCCGCTGATCTTCTACCGCGAAAACTGCGCGGACATGGCGCTGACGCCGGACGACATCGACGAGGCCTACATCGCTTCCTCGCGCGCGCTGGCCATCACCGGCACGCACCTGTCGCACCCGAACACCCGCGCCGCGGTACTGAAGGCGCTGGAATACGCGCGCCGCCACGGCCTGCGCACCGCGCTGGACATCGATTACCGCCCGGTGCTGTGGGGGCTGACGTCGCTGGGCGACGGCGAAACCCGCTTTGTGGAATCGGATCAGGTCACGCGCGAGCTGCAAGAGGTGCTGCACCATTTCGATCTGATCGTCGGCACCGAAGAGGAATTTCATATCGCCGGCGGCAGCACCGACACGCTGACGGCGCTGAAAAACGTACGCCGGGCCACGGCGGCCACGCTGGTGTGCAAGCGCGGCGCGCAGGGCTGCTCGGTGTTCGAAGGCGAAATCGCCGACGACTGGGAGCAGGTGAAGCTGCACGCCGGCGTGCGGGTTGAAGTGCTGAACGTACTGGGAGCCGGCGATGCCTTTATGTCCGGCCTGCTGCGCGGCTACCTGAACGATGAGGGCTGGGATCAGGCCTGCCGCTACGCCAACGCCTGCGGCGCATTGGTGGTGTCGCGCCACGGCTGCGCGCCGGCCATGCCGACCAAACGGGAGCTGGACGACTATCTGCTGCGCGAACGGCAGGTTACGCGCCCGGACCGCGACGCGCGTCTGAACCACCTGCATCGGGTCACCACCCGCAAACAGCAGTGGCCGGAACTGTGCGTGTTCGCCTTCGATCACCGCAAGCAGCTGGCGGACATGGCGCGCGAAGCCGGCGTCAGCGAGGAACGCATTCCGCGCCTGAAAACCCTGCTGTTAACGGCGGCGCAACAGGCTGCCGCGCAGGCCGGCCTCAACGGCAACAGCGGCATTCTGGCCGACACCACCTACGGGCAGGCGGCGCTGAACGAAATCACCGGTCAGGGATGGTGGATTGGCCGGCCGGTGGAGCTGCCCAGCTCGCGCCCGCTGCGCCTGGAGCACGGCAACATCGGTTCGCAATTGATCGACTGGCCGCAGGAGCACGTGGTGAAGTGCCTGGTGTTTTATCATCCGCACGACGCGGCAGAACTGCGCCGCGAACAGGATGAGCTGATCGCCGACGTCTACCGCGGCTGCTGCAAATCCGGCCATGAGCTGCTGCTGGAAGTGATCCTGCCGGACGGCAACGCCGACAAGGACGAGCGCTATTACCTGGAGATGATTGAACACTTCTACCGGTTGGGCATTCAGCCGGACTGGTGGAAACTGCCGCCGCTGAGCGCGGAAAACTGGCAGCAGGTCGGCGCGCTGATCGACGCCTACGATCCCGACTGCCGCGGCGTGCTGATCCTGGGGCTCGACTCCCCAGAGGCGGTGCTGAAGGCGGGCTTTGCCGCCGCCGCAGATGCGCGCTGGGTGAAAGGTTTCGCCGTCGGCCGCACTATTTTCGGCCAACCTTCGCGCCGCTGGCTGCAGGGGGAAATCGACGACGCGGCCCTGATCGAGCAGGTGAAACAAAAATACCTGACGCTGATCGGTTTCTGGCGCCAGTACCGTCCACAGGCGGGCGGCACGCACTGACAGCGAGAGCAGGTTCACGTCCCCTTAAGGCCATTTCGCCGCTTTAAGGGGATTTTTTTGCCCATTTTCTGTGAAGTCGCGCAATGTGCGATCGAATAAATCGCTTTTTGAGGAAATGAAATTTCCGCTCCGTCTGTTAAAATACCCTGTCAATATTTCAGGCGTCAGGCCAATGCGCCTTCACCCCACTGCGAGCCGAATGGATGAACAACCCAACTCAACTTTCGCTGTTACAGGACGAGATTCGCCACCGTTATGAAACGCTGAGTAAGCGTTTGAAGCAGGTGGCGCGCTATATTTTGGATAACAGTAACAGCATCGCTTTCGATACCGTTGCCTCCATCGCCGCACAGGCCAGCGTGCCGCCTTCCACCCTGATCCGTTTCGCCAACGCCTTCGGCTTCAGCGGCTTCAACGAAATGAAGCAGGTGTTCCGTCAGCATCTGATGGAAGAGACGGTGAACTATACCGAGCGCGCGCGCCTGTTCCGCCAAACCTCCACCGACGACAACGTCGCGCCGGAGAAACCGGCGGAAATTCTCAACGTATTTACCATGGTCAACGCGCAGGCGCTGCAGCAGCTGGCGATGCAGATCGCTCCCGAGCAGCTGGATCGCGCCGTCGAGCTGCTCAACAACGCCGAAAATATCTACGTGATCGGCCTGCGCCGTTCGTTCAGCGTCGCCTCCTATCTCACCTATGCGCTGCGCCATCTGGAGCGCCGCGCGTTTCTGATCGACGGCCTGGGCGGCATGTTCACCGAACAGCTGAGCATGGTGAAACCGAAGGACGTGGTGATCGCCATCAGCTATTCGCCGTACGCCCGCGAAGCGGTGGAACTGGTGGAACTGGGCGCCAAGCGCGGCGCGCAGCAGATCGCCATCACCGACAGCCAGGTCAGCCCGCTGGCCGCCTTCAGCGACGTCTGTTTCGTGGTGCGCGAAGCGCAGGTGGACGGGTTCCGCTCGCAGGTGGCTTCGATGTGCCTGGCGCAGACGCTGGCGGTCTCGCTGGCGCTGAATAACGCCCGGGACGAGTAAGGCTGACAAAAAAGCCCGGCAAGCCGGGCCTCAGGCGCTTATTGCGCGGCGGGATAGCCGTCGCCGTTAATCCAGGCGTGGTCTTTTTCCCAGGTGAATTTCCACTGCCGCACCGGCCCGGCCATCACGTTGAGGTAATAGTTGTCGTAACCCGCCAGGGTCGCCACCGGGTGATAACCGCGCGGCACTTTCACCACGTCACGATTGTAGACCGGCATGCACTCATCGAGCGTGCGATCGTCGGTATAGACGCGCTGCATGCAGAACCCCTGCTCCGGCTGTATGCGGTGATAGTACGTCTCTTCGAGATAGGTTTCGTGCGGTGAGTCTTCTTGATCGTGCTTGTGGCTCGGGTAGGAGCTGGTATTGCCCTCGTCGGTGTAAACTTCCACCACCAGTAGACTGTCGGCCGGCTCACTGTCCGGCAGAATGTTATGCACCAACCGCTGGTTACGCCCCTTGCCGCGCCGCTCCACGCCGATATCCGCCGGCGTAATCAGCCGTGAAGGCAGGTGGCCGCTGCCGGGCGCGCTGCACACCGCCAGCTCCAGATCGGTTTCTGCCCGCACGTCGATGCGATCGTGGTGCGGCACATACACTGCGTAAGGCGGCGTACGTTCGAACGGGCTCATGCGTTTACCGATATGCGGGTATTCGGCGCGCAGCGTGGCGACGGAGGCGATACCGGCAACCAGCACCAGGCACAGTTCCTGGTCGCCGCATTCCAGCTGCAGCGACTGCCCGGCGGCCAAGCGGTAAACGTCAAAGCCGACATAGCGCCAACCGGCATTTTCCGGCGTCACGTGCTGAATACGCCCCTCGGCATTCGGCGTCTGACATTTGGCAAGCAGTGAAGACATCTCGATTCTCCTGTTAATGACCCGTGCAAAGGCCGCTGCCCCGAAGGAGCAACGGCCTGGCCTGAATATGACAGCGCTTAGCCCAGCGTCGGCATGCTGAATTCGGACACCGTCTGCTGCCCGGCCGGCCAGCGTGCGGTGGCGGTCTTCATGCGCGTGTAGAAGCGCACGCCGTCGGTGCCGTGCACGTTCAGCGCGCCGAACACCGAGCGCTTCCAGCCGCCGAAGCTGTGGAACGCCATCGGCACCGGCACCGGCACGTTGACGCCGACCATCCCGGCCTGCACTTCCTGCACGAACTGACGCGCGTAGTGGCCGCTGCCGGTAAAGATGGCGCTGCCGTTGCCAAACTCATGGCCGTTGACCGTGTCGATGGCGGTGCGATAGTCCGGCACCCGCACGATGCCCAGCACTGGCCCGAAGATCTCTTCGCGGTAGATGCGCATATTCGGCTTCACATGGTCGAACAGCGTGCCGCCGACGTAGTAGCCTTCAGGGTAGCCCGGCACCTGATAATTGCGGCCGTCGGCCACCAGGGTTGCGCCTTCTTCCACGCCCAGATCGATGTAGCCCAGCACCTTTTTCTGGTGGGCAGACGACACCAGCGGCCCCATTTCATTCTCTTCGCCACCCTGCTGCAAGCCCGGCCCGACGCGCAGCTGCGCGATCAGCGGCTTCAGTTTGGCGATCAGTTTGTCGGCGGTATCGTCACCGACCACCACGGCGATCGGCAGCGCCATGCAACGCTCACCGGCGGAGCCGAACGCGCCGCCCATCAACGCGTTGACCGTGGCGTCCAGATCGGCGTCCGGCATGACGATCGCCTGGTTTTTCGCCGCGCCGAAGGCCTGTACCCGCTTGCCGTGCGCGCTGGCAGTGGTATAGATATGTTCCGCCACGGTGGAGGAACCGACGAAGCTCACCGCCTGAATGCGCGGATCGGTGCACAGCTGCGCCGCATCTTCATTGGCGCAGTGCACCACGTTGAACACGCCGTCCGGCAGGCCGGCTTCTTTCAGCAGCTCCGCCAGGCGCACCGAGGCCGAAGGCACCAGCGCCGGCGGCTTGAGGATAAAGGTGTTGCCGCAGGCCAGTGCGATGGGGAACATCCACATCGGCACCATCGCCGGGAAGTTGAACGGGGTAATGCCCGCCACCACACCCAGCGGCTGCATCAGCGAGAAGCTGTCGACGCCGCTGCCGACGTCCGGCGAATACTCTCCCTTGATCAGATGCGGGATACCGCAGGCGAATTCGACCACTTCCATGCCGCGCGTCAGTTCGCCCAGCGCATCCGAATACACTTTGCCGTGCTCGCTGACGATAAGCTCGGCCAGCTCGTCGCGGTGTTGTTCCAACAGCGCCTTGAAATTGAACATGATGCGCGCACGGCGCAGCGGCGTGGTGCGCGACCAGTCGGCGAACGCCCGATGCGCCACGTCGATGGCCTGTTTGACTTCGGCGGCGGTGCTCTGCGTGACGCGCCGCTCAACCTGCCCGCTGGCTGGGTTGTGCACGTCGATGGTTTGATTGCTGCTGCTCAGGCACACCTGCCCGTCAATAAAATTACCCACGGTTTTCATGTCACGCCCTCTTTTCAAGTCCGCTGTCGCCAGGCCACTCACAGGCGGCGCGGCGTTAATCGTCCCGCTCGCCAAACTCCGTCGGCAAGCCGGCTAAATCCTGACCGGATGCAGCAAACTCTATTTCATTGAAAAAAAAGTTTCAAATAAATTGTTTTGAAAAATTTGTTTTTAGTGCGTGAGGTCGCAATTTTGCGGTGTCGATCGGATTGGCGCTTTCATTGCCGTGCCAGGGAAAGCACAACAGCGGCGGAGAAAACAGAGCTAATACACACTGACTTTGCTACAGAAAACCCGCACTGAGCCTGCTCTGCCGTCGTTACCGTCCGCCCCCGAACGCCCAAGGCGCCTGGCGCAGAGGTGACGGTTTTTTTTGAACTGGATCTAAAAATCAATATTCCATTATTCACTAATTATGAAATAAATGTTCTTGTTTGTTCCAGCATTTATCGACGACATCGCCTTGATGACAGGCACGGTTCACACCCTTCCGCTCGCCCTCTTCCCGACACCCCGACCGTGCGGACGGAAGCCAGGATAAAAATCGGAGCAACACATGTCATATCAGCGTAAGCACAATACCGGCTACATATTGCGAATTTGCGGCATCGCCGCCCTGGGCGGCATTCTGTTCGGCTACGATACCGCCGTGATCTCCGGCGCGATCGAAGCGTTGAAAACCTATTTCGATCTCAGCCCGGCCGAAACCGGTTGGGCCGTCTCCAACGTGGTGATCGGCTGCGTGGTCGGCGCCTTCGCCGCCGGGCCGCTGGCGGCGCGCTGGGGCCGCAAAAAGGCGCTGATGCTGGCGGCGCTGCTGTTCACCGTGTCCGCCGTCGGCGCCGCATTGGCCCCGACCTTCACCTGGTTCGTCATCTACCGCATCATCGGCGGGCTGGCGGTCGGCATTGCCGCCACCGTGTCGCCGATGTACATGTCGGAGGTGTCGCCGAAAGACATGCGCGGGCGGGCGCTCAGCATGCAGCAATTCGCCATCGTCTTTGGCCAGATCGTGATTTTCTACGTCAACTTCAAAATCGCCAGCCTCGCCAGCGAAGCCTGGCTGGTGGAAATGGGCTGGCGCTGGATGTTCGCCTCGGGCGTGATCCCCTGCATTCTGTTCTGCATCCTGGTGTTCGTCATTCCTGAATCGCCGCGCTGGAACGTGATGATGGGCCGCGACGATCAGGCGCTGGCGATGTTGACCAAGGTCTCCAACGCCGCCCACGCGCAGAATCTGCTGAAAGAAATCAAAGACTCGCTGCAGCAGGATCAACAGCAGCAGCACCGGAAGCTGAACTACGGCGATGTGCGGGTGCGGTTTATCCTGTTCGTCGGCTGCATGATCGCCATGTTACAGCAGGTCACCGGCGTCAACGTGATGATGTACTACGCGCCCGTAGTGCTGAAAACCGTCACCGAAAACGCGCAGGAAGCGCTGTTCCAGACCATCTGGATCGGCGTGCTGCAGCTGGTCGGTTCGGTCATCGGCGCCATGCTGATGGATCGCATGGGCCGCATTCCGCTGATGCGTTACGGCACGCTGGGCGCCATCGCCGGCCTGCTGCTCACCTCGTACGCGCTCTACACGCAGGCCACCGGCTATTTCGCGCTGTTCGGCATGCTGTTCTTCATGGTGTTCTATGCGCTGTCCTGGGGCGTCGGCGCCTGGGTGCTGGTGTCGGAAATCTTCCCGAACCGCATGCGCGCGCAGGGGATGAGCATCGCCGTCGGCTGCATGTGGGTCGCCAACTTCGCGGTGTCGCAGTCGTTCCCGATGATCAACGACCACCCTTACCTGTTCTCGCATTTCCACGGCGCCTTCCCGATGTGGATCTTCGCCGCCTGCTGTCTGTTCAGCTACTGGTTTATCGGCCGCTATATTCCGGAAACCAAAGGCGTCTCACTGGAAAAAATGGAGCAGGTGGTGATGGCCAAACGCCACCGCCAATCCCTGCCCGACGGCAAGCCGCTGCCGCTGGAAAACGGCAAATCCTGATCTCTCAATCCTGACCGCTGGAGTCATGCCCATGAACATTGCGCTGGACCGCTTCTGCATTAACCGCAAGATCGCGCCGAATCTCAATCTGGACCATTTTTTCCGCCTGGTGAAACGCTGCGGGCTCAGCAAAGTTGAGCTGCGCAACGACATGCCCAGCGGCAAGGTGACCGACGATCTGAGCGACGCGCAGCTCAACGCGCTCGCCGCGCAATACGGCATGGAAATCGTCACGATCAACGCCCTCGGCATGTTCAATCTGATGGATGACCCGGCGGCGCTGCAGCAGCGCGCCGAAGCGTTGCTGGCGCAGGCGCAGGCCATCCACAGCCGGGCGCTGGTGCTGTGCCCGCACTGCAGCGCCGACGACACGCGCAGCGAGCAGCAAAAACGCGACGACACCCTCGCCGCGTTGCGGCTGCTGGCACCGCTGTTTGCGCGCTATGGCGTACAGGGATACGTCGAACCGTTGGGCTTCGGCATCAGCTCGTTGCGATCGTCGCTGCTGACCCAGGCGCTCATCCGCGACTCGGGCGCGCCGTACCGTATCGTGCTCGATACGTTCCACCACTATCTGAGCGGCGTGACGCAAGCCGACTTCGACGCGCAGATCCAGGTGGCGCAGATCGGCCTGGTGCATCTGTCCGGCGTGGAGGACGGGCGGGATAAAGGCACGTTGAGCGACGAAGAGCGCATTATGCTGAGCGAGGGCGATCGGCTAGAGAGCCGCCGCCAGGTACAGAACCTCGAACGCCTGGGCTACACCGGCGTCTATGCCTTCGAGCCCTTCTCTTCACAACTGGACAGCTGGAGCGAGGCGGATATCGAACGGGAAATCCGCCAGAGCATCGCCCTGCTGCAAGGGTAAAAAAACGGCCTCCGCGGAGGCCGTTTTTCATGGCGTTACTTCAGGTTGCCGACCACCAGCTGGTGGCGCTCGTTGTAAAACTTACGGTAGGCCAAATAGCAGGCGATGATGGTTGACAGGCTGGCAGTAGAAAGCAGCATGAAGGTCACCATAATCTGGTATTTGATCGCTTTCACCGGATCGATACCGGCAAAGATCAGCCCGGACATCATGCCCGGCAAGCTGACCAGCCCAACGGTTTTCGCCGAGTCCACGGTCGGGATCAGCGAAGCACGGATGCTGTCGCGGATCAGCGCCGCCGACGCGAACTTGGGCGTCGCCCCCAGGCTGAGCATCTCCTGAATCTTCTGCTGCTCGCCTTTGAAACGCTGGCCGAGGTTGGTGTAGCACAGCCCCACCGCCACCATGGCGTTACCGGCGATCATCCCGGAGATGGGGATCACCTGCATCGGCGTAAATTCGATGGAGCCGGTCAATACCAGCACCGCCAGCGTCAGCACCGCGCCGGTGGTAATGGCGATAAACGACGTCACGAACGCGTGTTCGATGTACTTGCTGCGTTTCTTGGCGTTGTAGGCCGCGTTAAAGCAGATGAACAGCACCATCAACACGGTGAGAACGGCGTTATCCAGGTCGAAAATATACTTCAGCACGTAGCCGACGATGATCAGCTGCACCACCGCGCGGCAGATGCTCCAGATAATGTCCTTTTCCAGCGCCAGTTTTTCCCGGTGGCTGATCAGGATGGCGACCACCACCAGCACCATCGACAAGCCCAAGGATTCGTTGGTGATGTTATGCTGATTCATGCTGTTGCTCCTGTTGCTCCTGTTGCTCGGCGCCATGCGCGCGCAGGGTGATCACCTCGTCCGCATGCGCTATCTCTTCGGTATCGTGCGTCACCCACAGCACCGCCAGCCGGTGTTCCGCCACCAGTTGATGCACTATTTCGTTGACGTTGCGCTTATTTTCCTCGTCCAACGCGCTGGTGATCTCATCGAGCAACAGCACCCGCGGCATAAACTGCAGGTTGCGGATCAGGGACACGCGCTGCTTCTCCCCGCCGGACAGTTCATTGATGCTTTTGGTCAGCATCGCCTCCGGCAGGCCGAAACGCGCCAGATCGGCCTTCATTTTTCGCTCGGCCGGCGGCTGTTGACGGATCTGGTAGGGCAGCGCCAGATTGTCGTAAACCGTATTGCCGAACAGTGACGGCGTCTGGAAGCAGTAAGAGACCTGCTTGCGATACGCCTCCGGCGACATCTCGTCGATCGCCTGGCCGTCGAAATAGAGCTTTCCGCTGGTCGGATCCATTAAGGAAGAGATGATTTTTAGCAGGGTGCTTTTCCCGCAGCCGGAAGGCCCGGTGATCAGTTTGAACTCACCTTCACCCAGCGTGAAAGAGACGGAATCCAGGATCACCTGGCTGTCTATTTGATAATGAATATCATCCAATCTCAGTATGTCTTTCTTTTCCTTCATTACGATGCCGGCTCCCTACACCTGTTCCCGTCTGAGCGATAAGTATATGGCCGCAAAAAACATCTTAGCAATGGCTGTGCGGATGGCAGTGAACGAAGAGGGAGGATTGACGGAGCGAAACGCCCCGTCAAATGATAAATTTAATTAATGATTAGCTGTGGGAATAGTCAAAAGCGACCACCAAGGTCGAATCACTCTTTTTTTATCGCTGCCTGTTCGTCGCAGCTGTACCAACGGAGAGAATTGTTGATGCTGCGGTGGGTGCAGTGAACCTTGCCCTCCTTTTCCAGCGCCAGCAGCAGGGTGCGGGTGGTATAAATATTTTCGCCGCATTTATCCGCCAGCTCGCGCGTCTTCGGCCACTGTTCCGGCGGGGGATGATGGCCCCCGGATCCTTCCACACGCTCTCTGCACAACCCTTGCAACACATTCAGCATCAGCGATTTTCTGCTTTCAAACGTTTTCGGCGCCTTGGCCATAGCATTCCTCCTGAGTGGTTACTGCTGAGCACCCCGCTCACGGCTGCACGTCAGCGATGCGCAGGGTGTAAATCATGGTGGCATTCGGGGGGATCGCCGGCGGGCTGCCCTGTTTGCCGTACGCCAGCGCCGGCGGCACCACCAGCGTGATCGAGCCGTGGCGCTGCAGCTTCTCGATAGCGGCGCGAAACAGCGGCGGATAGCGCGTCAACGGCTGCGAGATCACCGTCCCCGCCAGCTCCATGTCTTTGACCACCCGCCCGTCGGTCAGGCTTTCGCGCACCACGATATCTACCCGATCGTCGGCGCCGATCGCCCCGCTGCCGGCATAGTCCACCCGGTAGTAGAAACCGAGCGCATCCTGCTTGACGCCCTCCTGGCGGGTAAAAGCGGCCAGATAGTCTTTACCGTCCAGAGGCGGAGCCTGCGTCTGCTGCGCCTGCTGCAAGCGCTGATGCGCCGTGCGCAGCGCGCTGTCGATGGCGGCCTCATCCAGCCGCAACCGCCCGGCCAGGGTATCGGCGATGCCCGCCAACAACAGCGGACTCTCCGCCTCCAGCCCCGCGCGCCGGTTCTCCTGCTGCAGATGCAGAATGTCGCGCCCGAGCGACACGCCGGCGGCATATGCCAGCTTGTCCGCCTCACTGGCCAGCACGGGTGGCTTGGCCGCCTGCTGCCGTTCGGCCAGCAAGGTCTCTACCCGCTGCTGCTGCTGTGCCAGTTGCGCCGCCAAACTTGCGCTGCGCTGTTCGGCCCGCGTGAGCGAAGCGGCCAATGCGCCCACCTCTGGCACCGGCGCAACGGCTTGCCGCAATCCCTTCAGGGCATCGGCCAGCGGCCGAATATCGACGACGACCCGCTCCCGTTTCGCCGCCGCCAACTGCCGCTCCAACTGACGGATTTTCTCCGCCTGTTGTTGCAAAGACTGCTTCAGCGACGTTAAACGAACGCTGTCTGCCCCGACGATGGCGGCCGGTTTGGTGGCCGGTTTGGTGACCGGTGCGGGCGCCGATTTACGCACGGTTTCTTCCCTGGGCGCGGCCGGTGGTGCCTGCCGTTGTTCGGCAAACTTCAACAGCGCGGGAATGCCGTCATCGGCGGCGCAAGCGGCCCCGCTCGCCGCTAACAGCAAAAGAACCATCGCCCATCCCTGCGCGCATCGCTTCATGGCTACAGATTCTCAACCCGGCTGGACAGATCGGACATCAGCTCATGCTCGACGTCGGCGCAGAATTTCTCGGTTTTATATTGATAAAGAGCATCTATCGCTTTACGGGTACTCTCATCCACGTTGCCGCGTACCCCGGCATATCCGGAGGCGTTGGAAAGAAGGCCGTTAAAATAGGCGATGCGTTTTTGGTAACTTTGCGGATTAATATTCTTTAATGAATTAACCCGTTGCTGACAAAGTGCGATGCGTTGCTCATCAGATTTATCATTAGGATTATTCTGTGAGATTTTTTTCACGGAATTCAGTTTTGTCTTGCTCCCGCCCGCACAGCCAGAAAGCGCCATAAAAGACAGCAGAAATATAGCCAAACCCATCCAGCGGCGCCCGCTGCAAGCATTAATCATCGTTATCATTCCGTTTATAATCCTTTAATTGTCACTTAGGTCATCATTATGTGGCGAACGGCAGCAGCACATGCCTTAATTTGATTAATCAAAATGGGTTAGAAGGTGAAAAATCCCTATACCGCAATGCGATAGGATAATTCACTACCGGTGTAATTGTTATTTAATTGTTAATCAATTAGGCTTAAACGCGAACTAAACGCGAATAAGAAACCCAATCTCTCGTGAACAAAAAACCATGAAACAACAATAAAAACAATGAATTATGTTTTATATTTTGTTTCTAAAGGGAAATGCATCATCTGCTGCCTAAGGGCGATATTAGCAAAACAATATTGTGAATTGTAGGTATCACCCTATTTTCCCCGATCTAATATCTCGCATATCGTTATTTATATAGTGATTTATACTGGATAATATTTGTATACGATCTATTGATTTTAAAGCAAATATGTTTCTTTTTCCTTTTGGTTTTATATTCTGAATTTGACTTAATTTAATAAAATCTATTTCCAAGCAATACTATTATTTGCAAGAATATTCCCAGCAACACGCCACACGTAAAACTCGTATTTTATTTACCAGAAAATCCATTGTCGATTTTCCAAATCTCGTTATTTCTCATAAATAACGGATGTCGGCGTATTGCCCAGAGCAAAAGGATCTGGCTCCAACCGCACGGACGGCGACATGGCGTTGCCGCCGCCGCGGGGGATTTAGATGTGCTGTTCTTTTATTTAAAAACTCTCTACAGGAACCTGAGAAATGAAACTGAATAAATTAATGCTGGCAACCGTGATTGCTTTCGCTTCCGCCTCTGTTGCTCATGCCGCATCTAATCAGGGCAGCGGTAAAGTCACCTTTACCGGCGAAATTATCGATGCGCCATGCAGCGTCGCGCCGGAATCCGTTGACCAAACCGTGCCGATGGGCCAGATCAGCAGCCGCATCCTGGCCAACCAGGGTAAATCCAGCATGCAGCCTTTCAACATCGAACTGAAAGATTGCTCCATCTCCACCATGAAAAACGTCAAAGTGACCTTTACCGGCACGCCTGATCCGGTCAACAACAAACTGCTGGCCCTGAGCGGCACGGCAACCGGCGCCGGCATCGTGATCTACGACAACCTGCACTCCAAAGAAGTGGAACTGGGCACCGCGACCGACGGCCAGGGCCTGAACGACGGCGACAACTCGCTGAAATTCGCCGCTTACCTGCAGGGCAGCAGCGCCTCAAGCGCCGTGGTACCAGGCGACTTCACCAGCGTGGCGAACTTCACCCTGGCTTACCTGTAATACCCCACAGGGGATGTCTCAGGGCATCCCCCGCTTTATTGCATGCCGCGGATACCGGCAAGGGAACAGGGAAAGACAGGGAGACGCCAGCATGACTATCCGCCTTTGCGGCCTGTTGCTCATCGCGCTCAGCGTCGGCAGCGCGGCGGCGGCAGCGAAAAATCAGGGCCACGGCAAAGTCAGCCTGGGCGGCACCATCGTTGAAACGCCGTGCGGCATCGCCAGCGACAGCCTGGATCAAACCGTCGATTTCGGTCTGATTTCCATGACCGACGCCTCGCAGGACGGGCAATCGGTGCTGATCGGCAGCCGCCGCCATTTCACGATCAAACTGGTGAACTGCGAGCTGGCCAGTCAGGTGAAACCTGACTTCATCTATCGCGCGGCCAACGTCACGTTCGACGGCACCGCCGACAGCGGGGATCCTTCCCTGCTCGGCGTTTACGGCGAGGCGCAGGGCGTGGCTATCGAGCTGTTGACCGATGCCGGCACCCCAATCCCGCTCGGCAGCACGACGGCGGATTACCAGATCGTCGCCGGCGACAACACGCTGCGCTTTGGCGCGCAGTTGCGCCTGCATCCTGACAAGGCGCGGGCAGGCGGCTTCAGCTCTCTGGCCAAATTCACCCTGTCTTATCTCTAGCGCCGGCGGGCGCTGCACAGCATTACGTATTCAGGTCGTACGGATGACCTGCTATTGGGCGCGGACTTGCCATGAGTGATTATGCTATGACGTCATTACTGACACGGAAACACCTACCTCTCCTCGTCATTCTATCTTTCCTCTGGGTACGTCCGGCATTTTCCGCCACGGAATTCAATACCGACGTCCTGGACATCGGTGAGCGCAGCAAAGTGGACCTTTCGCGCTTCTCCGACGCCGACTACGTCATGCCCGGCGCTTATTTGCTGGACATCAAGATCAACCAGAAAACGCTGCCTCAGCGCAGCATTCAGTATTTCCCGTCACCGGATAACAAGAGCGGCAGCCAGGTGTGCCTGCCGCCTGACCTGGTGGAAAAAATGGCGCTGAAAGAAGAGGCGGCCAAAAAAATCACCCTGTGGCACGACAACCAGTGCGCCGACATTCGCGGCATCAAAGGCGCGACCCTCTCCGATCGCATCGGCGGCGGCGTGCTGGCGATCACCATCCCGCAGGCGTGGATGAAATACTCCGATCCCGACTGGACGCCGCCCGAACAGTGGGACGACGGCATTCCCGGTCTGCTACTGGACTACAACCTGAGCGGCCAGTTAGGCAAGCAGAATCACAACAACAACACCGCCCAGAACCTGAGCAGCTACGGCACGCTGGGCGCCAACCTGGGCCCCTGGCGCCTGCGCACGGACTACCAGGCCAATTACAATCAGCAGGCCGGCGATCGCAGCACCGGCTTCGACTGGAACCAGATCTACGCCTACCGCGCGCTGCCGATGCAGGCCGCCAAGCTGACGCTGGGTGAGATTTATCTCGACTCCAGGGTGTTCGACGCCTATCGCTTCACCGGCCTCAATCTGGCCAGCGACGAGCGCATGCTGCCGCCGAACCTGCAGGGCTACGCGCCGGAAGTGCGCGGCATCGCCAAGAGCAACGCCAAGATCACCGTCTCGCAGGAAGGCCGCACGCTGTACGAAACCACCGTGCCCGCCGGGCCGTTCGCCATTCAGGATCTCAACAGCTCGGTGCGCGGCAAGCTGGACGTCAAGGTGGAAGAGCAGGACGGCACCGTCTCGACCTTCCAGGTGGATACCGCCACCATTCCGTACCTGACCCGCCCGGGCTACGTGCGCTACAACGTGGCGCTCGGCAAAACCTCGGCCTACGACCACCGCACCCAGGGCCCGCTGTTTTCCGCCAGCGACTTCTCCTGGGGGCTGAGCAACGCCTGGTCGTTGTATGGCGGGGCGCTGCTCGGCGGCGACTATAACGCCTGGGCGCTCGGCCTCGGCCGCGATCTGAACGTGTTCGGCGCCATGTCGCTGGACGTCACCCAGTCGATCGCCCGTCTGCCCGGCGAGCCGACCGCCAGCGGTATGTCGTTCAAGCTCAACTACGCCAAACGCTTCGACGAGCTGAACAGCCAGATCACCTTCGCCGGCTACCGCTTCTCGCAGCGCAAGTTCATGAACATGTCGCAGTATTTGCAGGAGCGTTACGGCGATTACGACAAGAATTACAACGGCCGCCAGAAAGAGCTGTACACCATCACCGCCAGCAAAACCTTTATGGCGGAAGACAGCGCCAAGGCGATCACCGCCTACCTGACCTACTCGCACCAGACCTATTGGGATGCGCGAACCCAGGACCGTTACGGGCTGTCGGCCAGCAAGCTGTTCAGCGTCGGCGATATCAGCAACATCACCGCCTCGCTGTCGGCTTACCGCACCTATTACCAGGGCCGCACCGACGACAGCGTGATGCTCAACTTCACCGTGCCGATCGGCGACCGTCGGCGCGTCGGTTATGCGCTGCAAACCAACAACGGCGATGTCACGCAGACCGCGTCGTACAACGACTACAGCGATCCGGACAATACCTGGCAGGTCAGCGGCGGCTTTAATCAGTCCGGCAAATCGCTGGCGCGCGGGTACTACACCCACAACGCCTCGTTTGGCTCACTGAACGCCAGCGCCTCTTACCAGCAGGACAGCTACTCGTCGATCGGCGGCTCGTTCCGCGGCGGCCTCACTGCGACCCGGCACGGCATCGCGGCGCACCAGAACTCGAGCAACGGCGGCAGCCGCATGATGCTCGACACCGACGGCATCGCCGGCGTGCCGATCAACAACGGCCGCGCCTACAGCAACCGTTTCGGGCTGGCGGTGATTTCCGACATCACCAGCTACTACAACACCGACACCCGCATCGACGTCAACAAGCTGGCGGACGACGTCGAGGCCACCCGCGCAGTGGTGCAAGGCACGCTGACCGAAGGCGCCATCGGCTACCGCCACTTCGAGGTGGTGAAAGGCAGCAAGCTGCTGGCCACCATTCGCCTCGCGGACGGCAGCGAACCGCCGTTCGGCGCCGCGGTGCTGAGCGAGAAAGGCCGCGAGGTCGCAGTGGTCAACGACGGCGGCTCGGTCTACCTGACCGGCGTGCAGCCGGAGGAAAAACTGGACGTCGCCTGGGAAGGCCAACGCCGCTGCCGCATCGTGATCCCGGGCGCCGCCAAGCCGCTGGACCAGCTGTTGCTGCCGTGCGCCACCCTGTAATCCGTAACGCTGAGAAATAATGACATGAACACACACCCGATAACGCTACTGACCGCCGCCGGCCTGGCCCTGAGCGCCGTACTGCCTACCGCCGACGCGGCGATATCGCTGGATCGCACGCGCGCCGTCTATGTGAGCGACGCCAAATCGATCAGCCTGAATATCGTCAATGAAAACAAAGAGCTGCCCTTCCTGGCGCAGTCCTGGCTGGAGAACGAGCAGCACCAGAAAATCACCTCGCCGCTGGTGGTGCTGCCGCCGTTGCAGCGCGTGGAGCCAAGCGAGCGCAGCGTGGTACGCATCACCAAGACGCCGGAGGCGGATCGCCTGCCGCAGGATCGCGAGTCGGTGTTCTACTTCAACCTGCGCGAAATTCCGCCGAAAAGCACCAAAACCAACGTGATGCAGCTGGCGCTGCAAACGCAGATCAAGCTGTTCTACCGGCCGAAGGCCATCGTCGCGCCCAAGGGCCAGGTGTGGCAGGAAAAGCTGGTGTTCCGTAAAAGCGGCGGCGCTATCTCCGTCGATAACCCGACGCCGTTTTACATCACCCTGACCGGCATGACGCGGCAGACGCAAAAACAGGGCGGCGGCGCGATCGGCGGTTTTCAGCCGCTGATGCTGAAGCCGAAATCCAGCGAAAGCCTCAAGCTGCACGATACCAGCATGAACAGCTTCGTCATCACCTACATCAACGACTACGGCGGCCATCCGGAGCTGCGCTTCGTCTGCAATGGCGGCGTTTGCACCGCCGTGCCCGAGAAAAAATAAGGAGGTCCAGCATGGCTGAATTCACCGATCGACTGCGCCCGCTGCTGCTCGGCGCACTGCTGTGCGGCGGCAGCACGATGGCGGCAACGCCGCTGGGCGTGATCGAAGGCACCACCGGCACCGTCAGCTTTCACGGCGGCCTGCTCAGCTCCCCCTGCAGCCTGACGCCGGACAGCCGGGATCAGTCCGTCGATCTGGGCGACGTCAGCGCACGCGACTTCCGCAACGCCGGCGATCGCAGCACGCCGGTACGTTTTCGCCTCTCGTTCCGCAACTGCCTGCTGGGCGCGCGCGCGCTGGCGGATAACCCGGCCGGCCCACGCAACGGCGACGCCGGCCGCCTCTACCTGCAGGGTGAGCAGGCCGCCACGCTGGTATTTATTGGCGAAAGCGACGTCGACAACCCGTCGTTGCTGAAGCTGAACGGCGGCGTACAGGGCATCGGCCTGCGGCTGCAAGACCAGCAGGGCCAGGTGCTGGAGCTGAATCAGCGCAGCCGCCCTTACATTCTGCAGCCCGGCAGCAACACCCTGTGGTTCAGCGCCAGCGTGGAATCCACCCAGCGGGCGGTGATGGCCGCCGGGTTCGCCGCCGTGGCGCACATTCAGGTGATTTACCTGTGAGGTTCGAGAACGCGATGAAAACTCAACTGACCAAATTCTGCCTGCCGCTGGCGATCGCGCTGGCGGCCCCCGCCGCCTGGGCCAACGGCTACGTCACGCCGGACGGCGGCCCCAAACAGTTCTATATCGATCTGAATGAAAGCAACATCACCAACCAGGTGGGGTTCACCAAACTGTTTCCCTATGATCTGGGCGGCACCTATACCGGCAAGGTGTATTGCGATACCCCTATTCCCACCAGCCCACACTTTTACAAGTCGGATTCGGCGTTGCCCCCCTCCGACTACGGCAACGGCTATTTAAAACTGAATGACTTTTTGGATTTAAAAGCCGAGGTGTGGATCGCCGGCAACAAGAACGCCTACGTCACCGTGCCTTTTTACAACGAATCGAATTTGCTGAGCCAACACCGTTGCCAGCCGCCGTACTTACAGGTCAACAACTACGGCAGCGGTTCCAAAGGCAAGATCACCTTCCGGGTGCGCAAAAAAATCATTAACGGCGTCGAGATTAACGATCGGCAGATCATCGAGATGTACGGCCGCCTCGGCTCGACCGACGGCGGTTTCGGCCCCAATCCGATGGCGCAGGTGTTTATCCAGTCCGCGATCCTCTATGTACCGGATAAATGCGTGGTGAACGAAGGCCAGCTGATCAACGTCGAGTTCGGCGAGATCGGCGGCAGCGATCTCAACGGTTCGAATTATCCGCAGAGCATTCCGGTGCGCTTCCAGTGCGAGGGCGGCAGCTTCGAGGACGGCACGCTGAACATCAAGCTGGCGGTGTCGGGCACGGCGGCTTCCTTCAGCAACGAGGTGTTCAAAACCGACAAGAACGATCTCGGCATCCGGCTGACGCACAACGGCCAGTTGGTTATCCCGAATGAGTTTTACCCGGTGCCGAACATCGGCAACGGCGGCTCCTGGAACCTGGTGGCGGCGCCGTTCGCCAACGGCGGCGCAGAGATCGGCGAAGGGGAATTCAACGCATCGGCCACCATCGTGGCGGCATTCCAGTAACCGAGGGAGGAACGGAAAATGCGTCTACGCGCTTTAGCGCTGCTGAGCTGCGCGCCCTGGTGGGTTGCCATACCGGCGGCGGCGAACACCGAGCTTATCGGCGCGCCGGTGCAGTTCCACGGCACAGTGGTGAGCCGCCCGTGCAATATCGAACCGCAGTCCGCCGATCAACTGGTGGAGATGGGCACGGTGATCGTCAAAACCCTGTACCGCTACGGCCACACCACGCCGGTGCCGTTCAGCATCAAGCTGACCGACTGCAAGACCACGGTGTTCAAATCCGTCAGCGTGACCTTCAGCGGCACCGAAGACGGAGAGCTGCCGGGCAAGCTGGCGATCAACAACGGCGCGAACGGCGCCGCCATCGCCCTGTTCGATCATCAGGGAGCGGACATCGACCTGAATAAGGCCACCAGTGCCGTCGCGCTGCAAAACGGCCCCAACAGCCTGAACTTCACCGCCTATGTGCAGGGGCAGCCGAGCGCGATCCAGAACCAAAGCATTACCGAAGGCGAATTCACGTCCGTCGCCAATTTTGTGCTGGCGTACCAATAAGCCCGCACCACCCCAGGGAAATCAGGAAAACGACCGGCGCGCGAACGCCGGCAATGGGCCGTCACCGTTCGCTCCGGCGCGGTGCCACGGCCCTTTTAAGGAGCCACCCATGCCAGATATTCGCTTCACGCTGTTCGACAGCGATAACTTCTACCAGCAGGGGCTGCGTCTGCTGCTGCAGGACTATCTGCACTCCCTGAACGAATGCCAGCGTCTGTACCCGCAGTTCTCGCCGCTGGCGCTGCAGGCGTTGGATAACATCGAAATCGTGTTTCGCACGCCGGAAGAGCGCTGGGGTTGCGCCTGCTGCTACCAGAGCGCCTACGGCATCCCGCGCCAGCGGCAGCTGACCCTGCTGATCCTCGACGACACGACCCAGCAACAGGTGAAAAACCTGCCGCCGCTGTTCAGCATCCATCGGCGCGATTCGGCCTATGCCATCCGTCTCAAGCTGCAGATGGCGCTGGAAAAGTTCATCCAGCATCCGTGGGTGGCGCTGCACGCCGCCGGCCTGTGGAAATGCCAGGCCTGCCGCATCGCCGCGCTCAGCCACTGCGAAAAAAAGGTGCTGGGTTTGATGAGCAGCGGCATGTCCGCCTGCAGCATCGCCGGCCTGCTGCAGCGCAGCCAGAAAACCATCAGCGCCCATAAGCGTTCGGCGATGCGCAAGCTTAACGTGCGTAAAAACAGCGAGTTGAATAAGGTGCTGCTGAATCAGCGGGGGCTAAGCTGAGCGACAACAGGCTCGCGAGTGATATCAGAGTGGTTTACTCTGAATATTCATTTTTGTACTGCAAAGCGAGCCGGAATACATGCCCAGAACAGCCCAAGTCGTTGACGTCCCCGCCCTCGGCGAGCTCGATCGCCAGGCGGGGCAGCTTAGCCACCAGCTGGCGCAGGCCCTGCGCCAGGCCATCCATCGGGGCGATCTGAAAGCGGGCGATCTGCTGCCTTCGACACGCCGGCTGTCGGCGGCGCTGAATCTGGCGCGCGGCACGGTAATGGAGGCCTTTGCTCAGCTGACGGCGGAAGGTTTTCTCGAACCGCAGCCCGGTTCCGGCACCCGGGTTGCCCACTATCAGGCGCCGCGCCGCACGCCGCACGCCAACGCGCAGGCGAGTTCGGCGGTAGCGGTTCCGCTTTCTTCACAGGCGCAGCATCTGGCGCGCTTCGCCGCCCAGGCGCGGGCGCTGCCGCCGGTGCCGTTCACCGTCTCGGTGCCGATCGGCGATACCGCGCCCGACGATGTCTGGCGGCGGCTCGGCAACCGCATCCGGGCGCGCGGCCCCGGCGCCCCGTCGGGCTACGGCGATCCTCTGGGCGCGTTGCCGCTGCGCGAAGCCATCTGCGACTATGTGCGCCGTTCCCGCTCGGTCAACTGCACGCCGCAACAAATCCTCATCACCGCCGGCACGCAACAAGGGCTCTATTTGGCCGCGCAGATCCTGCTGGACGCCGGCGACAGCGCCTGGGTCGAGGACCCCGCCTACGCCGGCATCACCGCCCTTTTTAACAGCCTGTTTCGCGATCGGCACATGATCAGGGTACCCGTCGCTAACGACGGCATCGACGTCGCCGCCGGCGTGCGCCTGGCCGCCGACGCCCGAGCCGCCTTTGTCACGCCGTCGCATCAATACCCGCTGGGCATGCCGATGAGCATGGCGAAAAGAAGCGCCCTGCTGGCCTGGGCCAAAGAGCGGCAGGCCTGGATCGTGGAAGACGATTACGACAGCGAGATGCGCTACGCCGGCCACCCGTTCCCCTCGCTACAAGGGTTGGCGCCCGAGCGGACGCTTTATCTCGGCACCTTCAGCAAGGTGCTGTTCCCTTCGCTGCGGCTGGGTTACGCCATCGTGCCGCCGCCGCTGGTCGACGCCTTTTGCGGCGCCCGGATCCTGATGGATCGTCACCCGCCCAGCGCGGATCAACACGTACTGGCCGCCTTTATCGCCGAAGGGTATCTCGACCGGCATATCCGCAAAATGCGCGGCGTCTACGCTGAGAAACGCCGGGTGCTGATCGAGGCGATCAACACGCATATCCCCGCCGATTTGGCGGTAGTGCAGCCCTGCGATCAGGGCATGCACATGGTGCTGTGGCTGAGGAAAGATCTCGATGACGTGCGGGTCGCCCAGTGCGCCAACGAAGCCGGGTTGGCGCTGCGGGCGGTGTCGCCGATGTATGCGCCCGGCCACGGTGAGCCGGGTCTGGTGCTGGGATTGGGCGGTTACCATGATCGCCAGGTACAGCAGGCGGTGAAACGGCTCGGCGAAGTGATCCTGGCCTGCGCCGGCAGCGGCGCCTAGCGGGAAAAACGCTTGGCGCCGAACACGCAAACCACCACGCCGGCCATCACGGCGATCATCATCGGCTGAACGGTTTCCTGCAGCAGCCAGGCCGCCAGCATCAGGCCGAAGAACGGCTGCAGCAGCTGCAGCTGCCCGACGGCGGCGATGCCGCCCTGCGCCAGGCCGCGATACCAGAAGATAAACCCAATCCACATGCTGAACACCGAGACGTACACCAGCGACAGCCAGGCGGCACCGCTGATGGCAGGCCAAGTGGCCGGCGCCGCCCACCACGCCGCCACCAGCGTCAACGGCAAGGCGACCACCAGCGCCCAGGAGATCACCTGCCAGCCACCGATCCGGCGCGACAGCACCGCCCCTTCGGCATAACCCAGACCGCACAGCAGCACCGCGCCGATCATCAGCGCATCCCCCTGCCAGGCACCGCCGCTTTCCTGGCTCAGCGCGAACGCCCCCACCAGCGCGGCCCCGATACCGGAAAAGGCCCAAAAAGCGGGCTTGGGCCGCTCTCCGCCGCGCAAGACGCCAAAACCGGCGGTCGCCAGCGGCAGCAGGCCGATATACACCAGCGAATGCGCCGAGGTGGTGTGCTGCAGCGCCAGCGCCGTCAGCAGCGGGAAGCCGATGACCACGCCGAGCGCCACAAACAGCAGCGGCGGCAAATCGGCCCGCGTCGGCCGCGCCTGGCGGGTGATCAGCAACGCGCACAGGGCCAGCAAGGCGGCGATCGCCGCCCTGACTGCCGTCAGAAACAGCGGATCGAGCTCCAGCACCGCCACCCGCGTGGCGGGCAGCGAGCCGCTGAAGATAATCATGCCGAGGAAGCCGTTCATCCAGCCCTGAGCGGAATGTCCGACAACGGGATGAGCGGGGGTAACAACGAGAGTTTTTTCAGACTGACTGTCCATGATGCGAACGCTCCGCACGCCTGAGGCATACCGAAATCGGCAACCCGCGAGGCGAGGTCATAGTGAAAGAGAACAGCATTCCCCGGCGTCGCTTGCCGGGGTTGCGTTCTATTTTTCAGATAAAGCGGCTCACGGACAGGTCCAGATAGCGAGATTTTCACTGTGCCGGTTGCCAAAGCGCATCGCTAACGCCGAAGAAGGGCGTTTTTCGGGCTGTCCTTGGCCGTTTGGCGCCGCCGCCTGCGGGGTATCATGGACTTTTATGCGTTTTTGCAGAACAGGACAAGGTGCGGTGCCGTGGTGAAACCCTTCTTACGCAGTGGCAGTTTGGATGATGTGCTCGCTTTAGGCGAGAACGGGCAACCGATCTACGCCTGCGCGCAGCAGCTGCGGGAAACCCTGCGTCTTCGCCGGCAGCCACAGGCCGCCGACTGTCTGGCGATCCCCCAGCCGAACGAAAGCGGCACCCGCATCGACTGGTATGCGCCCTTTCCAGGCAAGGTGACTTCCTGGCTGGCGGCAAGCGACGCCCAGCGCGCGCAGGCGGTGCGCCACCTGGAACACTGTCTGGCGACCTTCCGCAGCCTGACGGAACAGACCCGGGCGACCGATCATCCCAGCCACCGCCTGTTCGGCGCGCTGCTGGCCAAAGCGATGCATATTCCCGATCCCAACCACGTCTACCTGGTAGACGACCGACCGGTGCTGACCTTTTGGGGCTTTATCAAACCGCAGGCGCAGAGCCCGGACGATCCGTTAGCCTGCCTGCGCCCGCTCGAATCGGAAGTGGAAAAACCGGCGCCGATCGCCGCCGCACCACGCAAGCCAGCCGTTGTTGAACCGGCAAAACCAACACCGGCCGCCGAGCCTGAACCGGTGCTCGCTCCGGCGGCCCCCGTCGAATCCCCTGCCGTCGTGCGCCCGCGTCGGCGCCACGCGCTATGGCTGTTACCGGTACTGCTGTTAGGCAGTGCGGCGCTGGCCGCCTGGCTGCACCGCTCACCGCCGCCGCAACCGGCGATGCCGGCTGAGGTGCACCCTCCGGCACCACCGGAAAAAACCGCCGCGCCATTGCCTAAGCTGCGCTTGCCGCTGGCGCACGCCACGCTGATGCCGCCGCCCCCGGCGCCGACCATCCCGCAACCGCTGGACAAAAATGCGCTGGTGCTGCCACCCGAGGCAGTGAAGGCTGGCTCCACCCGTTTCCTTAACGGCAAATGGCGCGCCACGGTGGCGCTGAAAGATCCGATCACCGGCAAGCGCCCCAGCCTGCAATACCGCCTGAACGCGGGCAAAGGCAGCGCCATCATCGCCTACGGCGACGGCGTCACCTGCCGGGCGGCGGTCGAAGCCGGCCTGATGCAGTCCGGCAATCTGGTGATCAACAGCCGCACCAAGGCGCGCTGCAGCGACGGCAGTCGCTATCAGATCCCGGAAATCGTCTGCCGCCAAGGCGAGACCGGCGCGGCGGAGTGCACCGGCCGCTACGATGCGGACACCACCTATCCCATGACGTTCAAGCGCGAGAGTAAATGATGCTGGCCCCCCTTACTGACTACAAACACGGCGTTACGCTGATTCAGGACAGCGGCATTCAGTTTCTGGACTTTGCCCTGACGCCGCGGCTGGACGCCGAGTTTCCCGGCAAATTCGTACGCAAGACCGCCAGCGGCCCGCTGCTGCGCCTGCAATGGGAAGCCGAGAGCGGCAAATACCAGTTGCCGGCCGTGGGCGACCAGGCCGCCGAAGTGGTGCGGCCGGAGTTCAGCTACCCGCTGCAGCAGTCGCTGCGCCTGCTGGATAAGCTCTGGCTGCCGTTGCCGTTCCTGCGCTACACCACCTCGGGAATGTTTTTATCGGGCCCGGATAACTGGGCACGTCTGCAGGTGGTGCAGTTGGATGAGCCGGATCAGGACGGTAACCTGCTGCGCGTGGTGCTGGCCTTCGACACCCGCGCCGCCGCGCCCGGTCAGGAAGCATTGGCGCCGGGCGAAAGCGATCTCGGCACCGGGCTGAACTTCACGCTGGCGCACCGCAACCACGAGCTGGGCGAGTTCCTCGATCTGACCTGGGTGGACGGCTGGCTGCGCGAGGCGTTCAGCCAGCGCGCCGCCGAGCGGGAACAGCGCGCCGAGGCGGAGATCAACGCCGGGCTGAAAACCTTCGAGTATCAGGCGCACTACCTCAACCTGTTGCACATGCTCGGCCATCAGCTGACGGTGCCGCAGATAAAAATGGTGGCGGCGACGCTGCAACAACCGGCGATCGACGTCGATCTGGTGCTGGACGTCGGCAATTCTCACACCTGCGGCGTGCTGGTCGAGGACCATCCGGAAGAGAGCAACGGCCTGAAGCAAACCTATGAGCTGCAGCTGCGCTCGCTTTCCGAACCGCATCAGGTCTACAACGAACTGTTCGAGAGCCGGGTGGAGTTTTCTCGGGCCGCGTTCGGCAAGCCGCATCTGTCCTTCCAGAGCGGACGCGACGATGCCTTCCAATGGCCGTCCATCACCCGCGTCGGCCATGAAGCCGCGCAATTGGCGCAGCGACGCGAAGGGCATGAAGGCACCACCGGCATCTCCAGCCCACGGCGTTATCTGTGGGACGAGGAGCGCTATGCGCCCGGCTGGCGCTTCAACGAGCGGCACGAGCCGATGGCCGCCGCCGCGCCGTTGACCACCCTGATCAACGATGAGGGCGTGCCGCTGTCCGCCCTGCCGACGGCCGAACGGCTGCCGGTGTTCGCCGCCCATTACAGCCGCAGCGCGGTGATGAGCCTGATGTTGAGCGAGCTGTTGGCGCAGGCGCTGATGCAGATCAACAGCATCGCCCAACGCAGCCGCATGCCGAACGCTGCCGCGCCGCGCCGTTTACGCGCCATCATCCTGACGCTGCCTTCGGCGATGCCGAAGCCGGAGCGCGAGATCTTCCGTCGCCGCATGCAGGAAGCGATTGGGCTGGTATGGAAAGCCCTCGGTTGGCACCCGCAGGATGCGCCATTTGACGGCACGCACACCCGCTTCCCGGCACCGCAGGTGCAGATCGAGTGGGATGAAGCGACCTGCGGCCAAATGGTCTATCTGTACAACGAAACCCAGGTGAACTTCGCCGGCCGCACCGACGCCTTCTTCGCCGCCATGGCGCGGCCCGATCGGCCGCTGGCGCCGGGTGAACAGGCCGGGAAAACGCTGCGCATCGCCTCCATCGACATCGGCGGCGGCACCACCGATCTGGCGATCACGCACTACTCGCTCGACGACGGCGTGGGCAACAACATCAAAATCAACCCGCGCCTGCTGTTCCGCGAAGGTTTTAAGGTCGCCGGCGACGACATCCTGCTGGATATCATCCAGCAATTTGTTCTACCCGCCGTGCAACAGGCGTGCGAGGCCGCCGGCGTGAACGCCGCCGCGGCGCTGATGGACAAACTGTTCGGCAACGAAGGGCGCATGGACGGGCTTTCCACCCTGCGTCAGCAGGCCGCGCTGCAGATCTTCATGCCCGCCGGGCGCGCGCTGCTCGGCGCCTATGAAGAATACGATCCGCTGGACAGCCGAGCGGAAATCGCCGCCAACCTCGGCGATCTGCTGCCGCAGCCGCCAACGCCGCAGGTGCTGGCATTTATCAACGGCGAAGTGCAGCGCGAAGCCGACAGCGACGCCTTCGACATTCTGCACACCCCGCTGGTGATCCGCCTGGCCGATCTGCACGCCGCCTTCTTGTCCGATCGCATCGGCATCGGCCGCTGCCTGCGCCTGCTGGCCGAGGTGGTGGCGCTGTATACCTGCGATGTGCTGCTGCTGACCGGCCGCCCGGCGCGTTTCCCCGGCGTGCAGGCGCTGCTGCGCCATCTGCAGCCGCTGCCCGCCAGCCGCATTCTGCCGCTTGAGGGCTACCACACCCGCAGCTGGTACCCGTTCAACAAACGCGGCCGCATCGACAACCCGAAATCCACCGCCGCAGTGGGCGCCATGCTGTGCCTGCTGGCGATCGATCTGCGGCTGGAGAGCTTTTACTTCAACGTCGGCGATTTCCAGCCCTACTCCACCATTCGCTATCTGGGCATGCTGGACGGCAACAACATGTTGGCGGACGATAACGTCTATTACCGCGATATCGATCTGGATCGCGCCGATTTCGCGCTCGATCCCGCCGGCAGCTTCCAGCTGCGCGGCCCGCTGCGTCTGGGCTTCCGCCAGCTGGACAACGAACGCTGGCCAGCCTCGCCGCTCTATACGCTGACCATCAATGACGCCCAGTTGGCGCGCAAACTGGCCGGCGACGCGGTGATCGGCCTGCGTCTGGCCATCATCGCCAGCGCCGAGCAGGGCGCCGAAAGCGTCAAGATCGCCCAGGCGGTGCTGGCCGACGGCAGCCCCGTCCCGGCTCACCACCTGCAACTGAAACTCAATACCCTGGCTGCCAGCGCCTCCGGTGCGACCCACTACTGGATAGACAGCGGGAGCATTTACCCACGATGAAAACGCACACCTTTGCCCCAGCGGCTCCGAATAACGCGCTCAGCGCCGGCATTGTGCAGGCGATCGACTGGGTGGACGCCACACGCCGACAATCCGCCCGCCTGGAGCGGGAAGCCGATCGCCTGACGCTGCGTCTGCGCGGTTGCCATAACCGCGCCGTCCAGTTGGAAAACACCCGGCCTGCGCAGGTCGCCATCGGTTTGTATGGCCACAATGCCGCCGCCAAGACCCATCTGCTGGCGGCGCTGGCGCCTGGCGCCAAACGCTTCAACGCGGACCTGTCGCTCGCGGTGCGCTACTGCACGGCGGCCGAAACGGGGCCCGCCGATTATCCGATCGCCCTCGCGCTGCTCAACGAAGCGCAGTGGTTGGCCATCACGATCGACGCCGCCGCGATGCGCGGCTTTCGCCCGGACTGGGACGCCCGCGCCATCGCCGGCCATTTGCAAGCGTTGGCGCGCCACCGCCAAGCCGTCGCCCTCGATGGCCTCGATGGCCTCGACGGCAACGCCGTGCTGGCGCTGTGGGACAATCAACGCCGCCACGGCGGCAAAGAGCAACCCACGCTCGACAGGCACTTCTGGCCGCAGGCCGTGGCGCTGGCGCCGCAGCTGAGCATCGACGATCGCGCGCGCCTGTTTGCACCGCTGTGGGGAGAGGAGGCGACGTTGACGGCGCGTTATCGCCAGCTGGCGCACGCGTTGCAGGCGCTCGACGGCAGCCGACAGGTTCATGCCCCGCGCCACGCGTTGGCGCTGCTGACCGCAAGCGCCGCACCGGAAAACGCCACGATCGCCGTCATGACCGAAAACGGCGATGAACGGGAAATCGCACTGAGCGATCTGGCCTGGCTGACCGCAGAAGTGACCACCCTGCTGCCGCAAACGGCGCAGGCAGGCTTGCCCGCCGACGTGGCGCTGATCGACCTGCCCGGCAGCCGCAGCTGTCCGCAGGCGGAGCCGGCGCAGCGTCTGCAGCAGGCGAAGCGCGCCCATTTACTGGCCCGTTGCGCCGACGGCCTGCACGCCAGCCTGCTGCTGGTGACCGATGCCGCCGCCACGCCGCAGGACGCCGCGCGCATCGGCCAGGCGCTCGGCGATTGGGTCAACCACACCCAGGGGGAAACCCCGGCGCTGCGCCAACGCCGCAAGCCCGGTTTAATCTGGGCAATCACGCCGTTCGACTCGCGTCAGGAAGGCAAAGCGCGGCCCGACGACGCCGTCCAGCGTCAGGTCGGCGAGCCCGGCGACAGCTGGGCCACGCTGCTGGCGCTGGATGAACAGGACTGTCGCCGCATGGTGAACTACCTGGCCGCTCAGGCGCGTCCGGCCCACAAGCAAGCGCGCCTGCTCGAACAGCGTGAGGAATTGCAGCGCGAGCTGACGGAAAGCCTGCTCGGCAACTGGCTCACCGCCGCCGATCCGCACGCGACGCAGCAACGCGCGCAACAGCTGCTGCGCGCACTGCAGGCACAGGCCGGCCGCCACGGCGAACTGCTGGAGCGGTTGCTACCCCAGCGCGATACGCTGCGCCAGCTTTATCAGCAACAGCAGCACAGCGCACCACCCCCGACGATGGCGCCTTCACCGTTCGGGCTGGATATCGATCTGTTCGGCGAGCAAGACCCTGCGGCGCCCGGCGAGCAGCCCGCATCGCCTTTTGCCGCACGGATCTTCGCAGACTGGGTCAATCATCTGCGTGCGCTGCCGGACAGCCGCCGGTTGCTGGATCTGCTCGGCGTCGAGAAACCACACCTGGAATTGCTGGTCGATGCGCTGATCGGCGCCGCCTGCCGCCTGCAGCTCGACGACGAACTGGAGCGTGCACTGTGCGCCGGGGGCCTGCCGAAACAGGGTGAAGATCGGCAGATCAGTCAGGCGCTGGCGCTACTGGGCGACTTCGTCGCCTGGCTCGGCTTCCCGCGGCGCGATGTGGCAACGCGCCCCGAAAGCCGCGTCAATCCCGGCCAGCCGATCTTTACCCCGCCGCCGCAGCCGGCGGTGGATTGGAGCGGCCAGCAGCGGCTAACCCGGCTGGCGCCGACGCCGACCAAGAATACCGCGTTTTATATCTATGACTGGCTGATCGGCCTGCAAACCCTGCTGGCGGAGAATGCCGCGCAGGCGCAGCCCGCGCTGGCAGACGAGCAGCGCGCCGACCTGGCGGCGATCGTCGCCACCCTGCGCGCTGTGCCGTAGCGGGCGCAATCCGGGCCGGGCGCCGCCGGCGATCAGTGGCAGGCCGGCCCGGCCGACATCACTTCGCGAAAATGGGTGACCAGCGGGCGCAGGTTGGCCCTGTGCCACACTGCCCACAGCTGCGTGGTGTATTGCATCCAGGGCAGCTCGCGCAGCACCACGCCCTGCGGCGCGTTATGCCGCAGGCTGTGCTGGATCAGCGTCATCCCCAACCCGGCGGCGACCAGCCCCAGCGCGGTCAGCGGCTCGCCCGCTTCCAGCCGAATATCCGGATCAAACCCGGCCTTCACACAGGCCGCCACGAAGTCGTCGCGCGAATGGGCATCCTCTTTGTGGATCACCGAGATCCAGGCCTGATCGGTGAGATCCACCGGCTGCAGCGTCTCCCTTTCAGCCAGCGGATGCGTCTGCGGCAGGGCCAGCAGCATGCGATCGTCCAACACCTGCGTATAGTCCAAATCCTGATCGTCGCGATCCGGCGCCGTATTGACCAGCGCCACGTCCAGGCTACGCTGCCGCAGCCCTTCGAGCTGCATGGAAGAAGGCTGGCTGTAAAGCACGATGTGCACATCCGGCCGGGACACCCGCAGCGCCCGCAATGCGTTCGACAAAACGCCGGAGTGCATCGCATTTTCGATATAGCCGATGCACAGCCCGCCGTCTTCCCCCCGTCCCAGGCGGCGCCCGAGCGACTCAAGCCGGTTGGCGTGCGTCAATAGCGCGCGGGTTTCGGCCAGAAACGTCTGGCCGTCGGCCGTCAGGCGGATGCGCTGCTGATTGCGCTCAAACAGCATCAACCCGAGGCGCTCCTCAAGCTGGGAAATCTGCCTGCTCAGTGGGGACTGGGAAATGTGCAGCCGTTCGGCGGCGCGGCCGACGTGCTCCTCTTCCGCCACCGCGACAAAGTATTTCAACTGACGTAAATCGATCATGTGAGACCTCAAAGGACTTAACTTAGACGAATTATGTCCTATCAAGTCACAACTTGCCACGTTATCTTTAGCCTCGTGACGGGGCAGACAGGTATGAGCCCCATAAGTTTCCCTGAAAAGATAACGTATTGAGGATCGACTATGAGCATCAAAAATATTTTACCCGGCAAGATCGGTTTGGGCGGCGCGCCGCTTGGCAATATGTTCCGCAACATCCCGCAAGAGGACGTGCAAGCCACCGTCAGCGGCACCTGGGATCTGGGCATCCGCTACTTCGACACCGCGCCGCTCTACGGTTCCGGCCTGTCGGAAATCCGCATGGGTGAAGTGCTGTCGCAATACCCACGCGACGAGTATGTGCTGAGCACCAAAGTGGGCCGCATCATGCTGGACGAAGAAGAAGACACCTCCGCCCGCGATCTGGGTGAGAAAGGCGGTTTGTTCGAACACGGTTTGAAGAACAAGATCGTCAACGACTACTCCGCCGACGCCACGCTGCGTTCCATTGAAGACAGCCTGAAGCGCCTGAAAACCGACCGTCTGGACATCGTCTGGATCCACGATCCGGCCCAGGACTTTTACGGCGACAACTGGATTGAGCAGTTCAACATCGCTCGCACCGGCGCTTTCCGCGCGCTGACCCGTCTGCGTGAAGAAGGGGTGATCAAGGCCTGGGGCCTCGGCGTCAACCGCGTCGAGCCTTGCGAATTGGCGCTGGGTCTGAGCGAAACGCAGCCGGACGCCTTCCTGCTGGCCGGCCGTTACAGCCTGCTGGATCATGAACGCGCGCTGCAGCGTTTGATGCCGGAAGCCCTGGCGAGCAACGTCGACATTGTCGTCGGCGGCCCTTACAACTCCGGCGTGCTGGCCGGTGGCGAGCACTACGAATACCAGAAAGCATCCCCGGCGGTGTTGGCGAAAGTGGCGCAAATCAAAGCGATCGCCGCTCGCTTCCAGGTCGACGTCAAAGCCGCCGCGCTGCAGTTCGCGCTGGCTAACCCGGCGGTGGCCGCCGTGATCCCCGGTTCGAGCCGCCCTGGCCGCATGGCCGAAGATCTGGCTGCGCTGGACGCCGTTATCCCGGCTGAATTCTGGGCCGAAATGCGCCGTCAGAAACTGGTGGCCGACAACGCGCCGCTGCCGATTCGTTAAGTTTTATGGGGCCGCATGGCCCCATTACCCCCATTAACTCGATGAGATACATGATGAAACTGGATCTATCAGGCAAAGTCGCCGTCGTCAGCGGCTCCACCTCCGGCATCGGCCTCGGCATCGCGCGCGGGCTCGCCAAAACGGGCGCCACCGTCGTGATCGTCGGCCGTCAGAAAACCGGGGTCGATAACGCTATCGCCGACATCAGCGCCAACGTGCCCGGCGCGCAGGTGCGCGGCGTGGTCGCGGATCTCGGGACGGAACAAGGGGCTGCTACCCTGTTCGCCGCGGAACCGAAAGCCGATGTGCTGATCAATAACCTGGGCATTTTCAACGATAAAGACTTCTTTACCGTGCCCGACAGCGAGTGGATGCACTTCTATAACGTTAACGTCCTCTCGGGCGTGCGTCTGGCGCGCCACTATGCGCAGTGCATGACTGAACAGGGTTGGGGACGCATTATTTTCGTGTCGTCCGAATCCGGCGTCGCCATCCCGGCGGACATGATCAACTACGGCGTCACCAAAAGCGCCAACCTGGCGGTGTCTCACGGCCTGGCGAAACGCCTCGCCGGCACCGGTGTGACGGTCAACGCCATCCTGCCGGGGCCAACCTTTACCGAAGGCCTGCAAGAAATGCTGGCGGATGCGGCGGCCAAATCCGGGCGCAGCGCACGCGATCAGGCCGACGAGTTCGTTAAAACCGAACGCCCAAGCTCCATCATTCAGCGCGCGGCGGACGTCGATGAAGTGGCCAACCTGGCCGTTTACCTCGCCTCTCCGCTGTCTTCGGCCACCACCGGCGCGGCGCTGCGCGTTGACGGCGGCGTCGTAGATACGCTGGCAATGTAACCCTGTATCCGAACCCGATATTAAGAGAGAAAGAAAATGGCTACTACATCCGTCTCTATGGACATCCCGGCATCTGCCGACACCGTATGGCAACTGATCGGCGGCTTCGACGCCTTGCCTGACTGGCTGCCGTTCATCCCGAAAAGCGTCGTTTCTGAAGGCGGCCGCGTGCGTACCTTAACCACCGCCGACGGCGGCACCGTCATCGAGCGGCTGGAAGCGTTCGACAACCGTCAACGCAGCTACAGCTACTCCATCATGCAAGCGCCGTTCCCGGTGGTGAATTACCTGTCCACCCTGTCAGTGCACGCCACCGACGACGCCAACGTGGCGCGCGTGGAATGGTCGGGCAGCTTCACGCCGGTCAACATCAGCGACGACGAGGCCGTCGCCCTGTTCAGCGGCATCTACCAGGGCGGCCTGGATGCGCTGAGCGGCAACTTCCCTCGTTAACGCTTAAACACTTAAGCCCCACGGTCGATGGCTGCACCCATCGGCCGTTTTTTTTTGGGGTTTGGGCGCACGAACGGGAACGCCGCGAAGCAGGATAAATCCGTCATCGCCGCTTATGCTGTAAAGGAGATGTTCATTTTAGGAGATGACCGTGCGCCCCTTCAACTTGCAACGGCTGGATCATGTGGTGCTGCGCGTGCGCGATATGCAGAACAGCCTGCGTTTTTATACCAAGATCGTCGGCTGTGATATCGCCAAACAGCGACCGGATTTGGGGCTGGTGCACCTGCGCGCCGGTGCCTCCATGATTGACCTGGTGGACGTCAACGGCGTACTGGGGAAAAAAGGCGGCGAAACGCCCGATCCTCATCGGCAAAATGTCGATCACGTCTGCCTGCGCATCGATCCATTCAACGAAGACGCGTTGTTGACCTATCTGCGATCGCAGGGGATCGGCGTTGATCCCGCCGAATCGCGCTATGGGGCGGAAGGCGACGGGCCGTCCATTTATTTCAGCGATCCGGACGGTAATCGCGTGGAATTGAAAGGGCCGGCGGGATGAGATTAACGTGCCATAGATAATGGAGCCTTATCGGCCCCATCTGTTTGAACGCCACGGGTAGGTGTTCCACGCACCAACAATAAGCTGCTAGCTTATGGTTCTATCAATGTCATTGGCTATGAGAGGCGCTGCCCCATATGAGAAAACCGATCGCCTCGGTGATTTTTGTCCTGGTATTCGCTGTCTTGCCGAACATCATTCCCTCTCGGCTGCTGCTGACACCGGACATGGCGTTGGAAATGGTTCACAAGTCTAATGAATGGGGTCTCGGCGATCCGCAAGCGCTTTCGACAACCTGCCTGCTAATGCTTTATGCAGCTGTCGCGGGGTTGTGTCTGCGTTTTATGCCAAAAAAATCGGCCTAACCCGTCACTGCTGAACGTTAACGCCCCTGCGCTGCCAGCGCCTGGGCGCAGGCCCAGGCCGAGCTCCAGGCCCACTGGAAGTTGTAACCGCCCAACCACCCGGTCACGTCCACCACTTCGCCGATAAAGTAGAGCCCCGGCGCCTTGTGGGCTTCCATCGTCTTGGAAGAAAGTTCGTTGGTGTCGACGCCGCCGAGCGTCACTTCCGCCGTGCGGTAGCCTTCGGTGCCGTTCGGCTGCACGCGCCAGTTCTGCAACAGATCCACCAGCGCCGCCTGCTGCGGCGCATTCAGCTGCTTCAGCGTCGCCTCCGGCAATTGTCCCAGGGTCTGCAAGCACTCCACCAGCCGCTTCGGCAAGTGCAGCGCCAGGGTGTTTTTCAGGCTTTGGTTCGGGTGCTCCCGGCGTTGATCATCCAGGAAGCCCGCCAGATCCAGCTCAGGAAGTAAGTTAACGCTCACATACTCACCCGGTTGCCAGTAGCTGGACAGCTGCAGCACCGCCGGGCCGGACAGGCCGCGATGGGTAAACAGAATGCTTTCACGGAAGCTGACGCCGTTCTCGGCGGTGATCACCGCCGGCACCGAGACGCCGGACAGCGTCTGTACATGCTCCAACAGCGGTTTATGCAGGGTAAACGGCACCAGCCCGGCGCGCGTCGGCAGCACCTTAAGGCCGAACTGCTCAGCCAGTTTGTAACCGAACGGCGACGCGCCCAACCCCGGCATGGATAATCCGCCGCTGGCCACCACAAGTGAGCGAGCGCTCACTTTTTCACCATTCAGCGCCAGCGCGTAGCCATTCTCGGTTTTCTCTACGTCCAGCACTTCGCTGCGCAGGCGCATCGTCACCTGGCCCAGCTCGCACTCTTTGACCAGCAGATCCACCACCTGCTGCGCCGAATCGTCGCAGAACAGCTGCCCCAGCGTTTTTTCATGGTAGGCGATGCCGTAACGGTTGATCAGATCGATGAAGTCCCACTGGGTGTAGCGCGCCAGCGCCGACTTGCAGAAGTGCGGGTTGTTCGACAGATAGGCCGCCGGTTCGGCGTACATGTTGGTGAAGTTGCAGCGCCCACCGCCGGACATCAGGATCTTGCGGCCCGGTTTTTTGCCGTTGTCGAGCAGCAATACGCGGCAACCGAGTTGCCCCGCCTGCGCGGCGCAAAACATGCCGGCGGCGCCCGCCCCAATCACTACGACATCAAACTGTTCCACCTGAGCCTCACTTATCAAAACCACAATCGCGACAAAAGAGCGCCATATTACGCCGTTTCGCCGCCGGTCACCGCCAAATTCACGGCGGCAGATTGTAAAGCCCCGGCGCCGCCAACGCCATAGTAAGAAAATATTACAGAGGTCAGAGGAGATTAACGCGTTGATATTCCATATTTTTGTTATAGGCGCGTCATCGTTTCGTCATGTCCAAATCAAAAAAACGTCATATTTTCCTTTTCCCCGGCACCGGTTGTCACTGATAATGCGCGGCGTTCATGTCCACAAACTGGCGTAACGCTTATGCTGCATTTGTTCGCTGGCCTGGATTTCCATACCGGCCTGATGTTAATTCTCGCATTGTTGTTCGTGTTGTTTTATGAAGCCATCAACGGTTTTCATGATACGGCCAATGCGGTCGCTACAGTTATTTATACCCGCGCCATGCGCTCGCAACTTGCGGTCGTGATGGCAGGTTTGTTCAACTTTCTTGGCGTAATGCTCGGCGGTTTGAGTGTTGCTTACGCCATCGTCCACTTGTTGCCTACCGATCTGTTGTTGAACGTCAGTTCAGCACACGGATTAGCCATGGTCTTCTCCATGCTGCTGGCGGCAATCATCTGGAACCTCGGCACCTGGTATTTCGGTCTGCCGGCCTCCAGTTCCCATACGCTGATAGGCGCAATCATCGGTGTCGGTTTAACCAACGCCCTGATGACCCACACCTCGGTCGTGGATGCGCTTAACGTCCCGAAAATGATTGGCATTTTCCTTTCTCTGCTGTTCTCGCCGCTGGTCGGCATGATGGTAGCGGGAGTGATGGTGTTCGCCTTGCGCCGCTATTGGAGTGGCACCAAGAAACGCCAGCGTATCCACATGACCCCTGCGGAACGTGAAAAGGTCGACGGCAAACGCAAGCCGCCGTTCTGGACCCGTATCGCGCTGATCCTGTCGGCGATTGGCGTCAGCTTCTCGCACGGCGCCAACGACGGCCAGAAAGGTATCGGCCTTATCATGCTGGTGCTGATCGGCGTTGCGCCGGCTGGCTTCGTGGTCAATATGAATGCAACCGGTTATGACATCACCCGTACGCGTGATGCCGTGACCCACCTGCAGCAATATTACCAGCAGCACGGCGACGCGCTGTCGCATGCGGTGTCGCTGACGCCGCTGGTGCCAAGCCCGGATGACGAAGCCGCGCCTGGCAAGCCTGCCGAGTTCCACTGCGACAGTTCGCGCGCCATGCCGGCGATCGAGCTGGCTCAGGGCATGCTGACCAACCTGCAAAGCTACGATCAGCTGACGGTTGACCAGCGCAGCCACCTGCGCCGCCTGCTGATGTGCGTGACCGACACGGCGGATAAAGTCGCCAAGCTGCCGGAAACCTCATCCGCCGACCAGCGTTTCCTGAAGAACCTGCGTCAGGATCTGCTGCAGACCGTCGAGTACGCGCCGATGTGGATCATCGTCGCCGTCGCGCTGGCGCTGTCGCTCGGTACCATGGTGGGTTGGAAACGCGTGGCCACCACCATCGGCGAGAAGATCGGCAAGAAAGGCATGACCTACGCCCAGGGCGTATCGGCCCAGATGACCGCGGCGCTGTCTATCGGCGTGGCGAGTTATACCGGCATGCCGGTCTCCACCACCCACGTCCTCTCTTCGGCGGTTGCCGGGACGATGATCGTGGACGGCGGCGGCGTGCAGAGCAAAACCGTGAAGAACATCCTGTTGGCCTGGGTACTGACCCTACCAATCTCGATCCTGCTTTCCGGTGCGCTGTATTGGGTTGCGTTGAAGCTGATCTAAGCGATAAGCATCATGAGGAAGGCGGCCCCAGGGCCGCCTTTTTTTTGCCTGCATCAAGGGAAACAGGAAGGAATTAATACCAGATCATCAGCGCTATCAGGCTGATGACCACCAGGCCGCACAGGGCCGAGGTCAGCATAAACTGCCCGCGCACCCGCTCGCAGCGGCGGATAAACTCCGGATCGTGATGCTCGACATAGCGCTGCGCGAAGATATAGCGCACCAGCCTCAGCTGCTTGCTGGGTTGCCCGTGGGCGGTGAAAAAACCGCCGCCGTCGACGTACTGGTACAGCAACGGGTCACAGCCGCGCAATACCACCAGCAGCGCGCGCAGAGAAGAGTAATACCGCACCATGTTTACCACACACACCACACATAAGGCCCAAAACAGCGCGACGGTACTGATCATGATTACCCCCTCAAGGCGTTGTTATCCGCGGCCTTCCGCCGGGTCCAACCGCCCTACCTCATTACCCGATACTCTGCTGGAGCTTACCGCTCTCATCCCCTTTTTTGCCTGCACGGGCCATGCCCATAACCCACCGCCTCCGGAGACGTTACCGCACCGCACAGAGAGATTTGCACGGCGTGGTTCCACTCAGAGGGGAAATGATGAGGCCCATATCCATCATTGTAGGTTAATGAAACGCAAACTGGCCTGAGCAGTGGATAAAATTTACCGCCCTGTGCCGAAAAGTCACCTGCCGGGACGTTATAAGCGATAACCGCCCGTTTTCGATTAGGCGGTTTTTATGGATAGTCTATCCCGCGCTACGCCGCTGATCTTTCCCCCCACGCTGGCTAGACTCAGGTTTCCGTTACGTTCATCCAAGGAAACTGTTATGGCAAACCATTCAATCAAGGGAAAAACCGTCCTCATCGCCGGCGGCGCCAAGAACCTCGGCGGGCTGATCGCGCGCGATTTGGCTGAGCAAGGCGCCAAAGCGGTGGTGATCCACTACAACAGCGCCGCCTCCAAAGCCGAAGCGGAGAAAACCGTCGCCGCCATTCAGGCCGCCGGTGCGCAAGGCGTCGCGCTGCAGGCCGATCTGACCACCGCGGGCGCGGTCGAGAAGCTGTTCGCCGATGCGGTCGCCGCCGTCGGCAAGCCGGATATCGCCATCAATACCGTCGGCAAGGTGCTGAAAAAGCCGATGGTCGACATCAGCGAAGCCGAGTACGACGAGATGACCGCGGTCAACGCCAAAACCGCGTTCTTCTTCCTGAAAGAGGCGGGCAAGCACCTTAACGACAACGGTAAAATCTGCACGCTGGTCACCTCGCTGCTCGGCGCCTTCACGCCGTTTTACGCCGCTTACGCCGGCACCAAAGCGCCGGTGGAGCACTTCACCCGCGCCGCCGCCAAGGAGTTCGGCGAGCGTGGCATCTCCGTGACGGCGGTCGGCCCCGGCCCGATGGACACCCCGTTCTTCTACCCGGCTGAGGGTGCGGACGCCGTGGCCTACCACAAGACGGCGGCGGCGCTGTCGCCGTTCAGCAAAACCGGCCTGACCGATATCGAAGACGTGGTGCCGTTCATCCGCCATCTGGTCAGCGACGGCTGGTGGGTAACCGGCCAAACCATCCTGATCAACGGCGGCTACACCACCAAATAAGTTCGACGGGGGGCGGAGATGCCCCCGCACCTGCTCGCGCGCAACCGCGTCATACGGCTACACTCTCTGTCAGAAACGGCGCCACGGAACAGCAGGTCACGAGATGGACAGATTTAATCAATACCGCGTATTCGTGCAGGTGGCGGAAATGGGCAGCTTTATCCGGGCTGCCCACGCGCTGGAGGTGCCGCGCGCCTCGGTGTCCGCCGCCGTGCAACAACTGGAAACGCAGCTGGGCGTGCGCCTGCTGCACCGCACCACGCGGCAAGTGCGGCTGACCGCCGACGGCGAACAGCTGCTCGAGCGGCTGCGCCCGCTGCTGGCCGAGGTGGAAGACATCGATCAGTCGTTTCAGGCCAGCCAGCGGCAGGCCTCCGGGCGGCTCAGCGTCGACGTGCCGAGCCGCATCGCTCGCCGGTTGATCGCCCCGGCGCTGCCTAGCCTGTTGCGGCGCCACCCTCATCTGCAGCTGGTGCTCGGCTCCGCCGATCGCGCCATCGATCTGGTGCAGGAAGGGGTCGACTGCGCGGTGCGCGTCGGCGATCTGCACGACAGCAGCCTGGTGATGCGCCCGCTCGGCCATATCGCGCTGATCAACTGCGCCAGCCCCGCCTACCTGAGCGAATTCGGCCATCCACGCCAGCCCGGCGATCTCATCGAGGGGCACTGGAGCATCGGTTACGCCTCGCCCAAAACCGGCCGCGAATCCCCCTGGGAATACCTGACCGACGACGGCCATACGCAACGCCTCGAACTGCCCAGCCGGGTGGTGGTCAACAACGCCGAAAGCTATATCGCCTGCTGCCGCGCCGGGCTGGGGCTGATGCAAATCCCGCGCTACGACGTGCAACACCTGCTCGACGCCGGTGAACTGGTGGAAGTCCTGCCCGGTTACCGCGCCGCCTCCATGCCGATCGCCCTGATCTACCCCCATCGCCGCCAGCGATCGCGCCGCCTGGCGGTGTTTCATGAGTGGTTTGAAAGCCTGCTGCAGCCGCATCTGGAGCGCTGATTGCACATTTAGCGCTATACTTTGTTTAATAACGCTTATAATTCAAGCGGTCAGACTGTTAAAGCCCGCATAACCCATAGGCTTTTACGCCGCGCGGGTGTACAACGAAAGGTATCGGGCGGAGAGATTTTCGATGCGGCGCAGTGTGATCGCCCCAACATATCATTGCGTTATCCGAATGATACTATGGAACCAAAAGCGCCAGGCGGGTAAACGGAACGCCTGCTAACCCTTTTTAATCGGCATGTTTATGGAAGGAGTATTCTTATGGCTTACAAACACATACTGATCGCGGTGGACCTATCCCCGGAAAGCAAGATCCTGGTAGAAAAAGCCGTCTCGATGGCGCGGCCGTACAACGCTAAGGTTTCTCTGATCCACGTCGATGTCAACTATTCCGACCTCTATACTGGCCTGATCGACGTCAATCTCGGCGACATGCAAAAACGCATCTCCGAGGAAACCCATCAGGCGCTGACCGAGCTGTCGCAGAACGCCGGCTACCCGATCACCGAGACCCTGAGCGGCAGCGGCGATCTGGCGCAGGTATTGGTCGATGCCATCAAGAAATACGACATGGACCTGGTACTGTGCGGCCACCATCAGGACTTCTGGAGCAAGCTGATGTCTTCCGCTCGCCAGCTGATCAATACCGTGCACATCGATATGCTGATCGTGCCGCTGCGCGACGAAGAAGACGAATAAAGTAAGCGCTTGCTAACTTAACTACCCAACGCCCGCGCCCTGCGGGCGTTTTTCATGCCGCCACGCCGATTAATCGCTTGATAATCAACCGCCCTCCGATGATATAGTCGCTAAAGACACAACATCCTCCCCCGGGCATCATCGACACCCAAATCTATAAGAAATAGCGGGGGAAATTTAATGCGAAAAGGAGTTATCCATGGAATATGCCGTATCGGTAGAGTCTTTCCTGTCCTCGTTACAACGCCATAACCCCCACCAGCCGGAATATCTGCAGGCGGTGCGCGAAGTGTTCACCTCGCTGTGGCCGTTTATCGAGCGCAACCCGCGCTATCGCGAACAGGCGCTGCTGGAACGCCTGGTAGAGCCCGAGCGCATCATTCAGTTCCGCGTCAGCTGGGTGGACGATCGCGGCCAGGTGCAGGTCAACCGCGCCTTCCGCGTGCAGTTCAACTCGGCCATCGGCCCCTACAAGGGCGGCATGCGCTTCCACCCGTCGGTAAACCTGTCGATCCTGAAGTTCCTCGGCTTTGAGCAGACCTTCAAGAATGCGCTGACTACCCTGCCGATGGGCGGCGGCAAAGGCGGCTCCGATTTCGATCCGAAGGGCAAAAGCCAGGGCGAGATCATGCGCTTCTGCCAGGCGCTGATGACCGAGCTGTACCGCCATCTGGGGCCGGACACCGACGTGCCGGCCGGCGACATCGGCGTCGGCGGCCGTGAAGTCGGCTTTATGGCCGGCATGATGAAGAAACTGTCCAACAACACCGCCTGCGTATTTACCGGCAAAGGGCTCTCCTTCGGCGGCAGCCTGATCCGCCCCGAGGCGACCGGCTACGGCCTGGTGTACTTTACCGACGCCATGCTGCAGCGCCACGGCCTGGGCTTTGAGGGCATGCGGGTGGCGGTGTCCGGTTCCGGCAACGTGGCGCAGTACACCATCGAGAAAGCGCTGGAGCTGGATGCGCGCGTGATCACCGTGTCGGATTCCGGTGGCACCCTGGTGGACGAAGACGGCTTCACCACCGAGAAGCTGGCGCACCTGGCGGAGATCAAAAACCAGCGTTACGGCCGGGTGGCGGACTACGCCCGCGAACGCGGTCTGACCTACCTGGCGGGCCAGCAGCCGTGGAACGTGCCGGTGGATATCGCCCTGCCGTGCGCCACCCAGAACGAACTGGATCTCGAGGCGGCGCAGACGCTGATCCGCAACGGGGTGAAGGCGGTAGCGGAAGGCGCCAACATGCCGACCACCATCCAGGCCACCGACGCCTTCCTCGACGCCGGCGTGCTGTTCGCGCCCGGCAAGGCGGCCAACGCCGGCGGCGTGGCCACGTCGGGGCTGGAGATGGCGCAAAACGCCGCGCGCATCGGCTGGCGGGCGGAAAAAGTGGATGTACGTTTACAACATATCATGGCGGATATTCACCATGCCTGCGTGGAATACGGCGGCGAGGGCAAGCAAACCCACTATGTACACGGCGCGAATATCGCCGGTTTCGTCAAGGTCGCGGAGGCGATGCTGGCCCAAGGCGTGCTGTAATCCGTCGTAAAGGTGATCTTGTTCACACATCGATTAAATGCTTCAATGCCGGCCTCTGCGCCGGCATTTTTTTATGCCTTCACGCCATCAGAATGATGCAAATTAGTTAAATAAAAGTTAATAAATAGTTATTTATTACCATTTGATTGGTAGTAAATTTACCACCATCAAATAATTAAACATTTATTTAACACTAAATACGCCAATATTTTACTTAAATGTGCGCAGATCACATTTCATTAACTTCAGCTACGCCCCCTCTTCCATTCCTTTGTAATCTGCAGCGGTGGAAAAACCGCCACCCCTACAGATAAAAAAAGGTACAGCTAATGAAATTTAACCTCGCATTATTAAATGCATGTGTGGTTTCTGCGTGCATGTTATCGACAACACCTGTGTTCGCCGCTGATAAGTATGAGATTGCCGTAGTCGCTAAAGTGACCGGCATCCCGTGGTTCAACCGCATGGAAGTGGGCGTCAACGAAGCGGCGAAAAAACTCGACGTCAACGCCTACCAGACCGGCCCTTCTACGCCGGATCCGGCCGCGCAGGTCAAGGTGATTGAGGATCTGATCGCCAAGAACGTCAACGCCATCATCGTGGTGCCGAACGACGCCAAGGTGCTGGAACCGGTGCTGAAAAAAGCGCGCGACAAAGGCATTGTGGTGCTGACCCATGAATCCCCGGACCAGCAGATCGGCCAGTGGGACATCGAGACCATCGACAGCGAGAAATACGCGCAGGCCAACGTCGATGAGCTGGCGAAAGACATGGGCGGCAAAGGCGGCTATGCGATCTACGTCGGTTCGCTGACCGTGCCGCTGCACAACGCCTGGGCCGACTTCGCCATCAAATACCAGAAAGAAAAATACCCGGACATGTTTGAAGTCACCTCGCGCTTGCCGGTGGCGGAAAGCATCGACAAATCCTACGCCACCACGCTGGATCTGATGAAAACCTATCCGCAGATGAAGGGCATCATCGGCTTCGGTTCGCTCGGCCCGATCGGCGCCGGCCAGGCGGTGGCCAAGAAACGCGCCAAGGACAAAATCGCGGTGGTGGGCATCGCCATGCCGGCGCAGGCCGCCCCTTACCTGATGCGTGGCGACATCAAGAAAGCGCTGCTGTGGGATCCGAAAGACGCCGGTTATGCGCTGGTGACGGTGGCCGACCAGCTGTTGCAGGGCAAGGAAGTGAATAAGGACCTGTCGATTGAGGGCCTCGGTAAGGCCGACGTCGATATGGAACACAAAGTGATTCGGTTTAATAAGATTTTGGAAGTGACCAAAGACAACGCCAAATCGCTCGGATTCTGATTTTTCGCGTAATTTCGCCACACCGGGAAAGAAGTTAAACCCTCGTAGGGGCGCAGCGTTGCTGCGCCCAGGGCTTCGGCCGCTACGCAAGCACAGGTTAACGTTATGACAGCCTCCCCCGCATTTATCACCCTGGAGAATATCAGCAAGCGATTCCCAGGCGTGCTGGCATTAGACCAGATCAACCTGACGCTGAATAAAGGCGAAGTGCACTGCCTGGCCGGGCAAAACGGCTGCGGCAAAAGCACCATTATTAAAATCATCTCCGGCGTCTATCAGCCGGAAAAAGGCGCCAACATTTCGCTGGAAGGCAAACTCTTCCACGCCCTGACGCCGCAGCTGTCCGGTTATTACGGCATACAGGTGATCTACCAGGACCTGTCGCTGTTCCCTAACCTGACGGTGGCGGAAAACATCGCTATCCACCGTTACCTGCCCGGCGGCCACTTCTGGGTGCGCAAGCGGGTGATGCGCCAGACGGCGCTGGACGCCATGGCACGGGTCGGCGTACACATCGATCCCGATAAAAAGGTGGAAAAATTGTCGATCGCCGATCGGCAGCTGGTGGCGATTTGCCGCGCCATCGCCGCCGAAGCGCGGTTGGTTATCATGGACGAACCGACCGCCTCGCTGACCCGCCAGGAAGTCGACGGCCTGCTGCGGGTGGTTAACGAACTGAAGGCGGCCGGCATCTGCGTGGTGTTCGTCAGCCACAGATTGGATGAAGTGATGGAAGTCGCCGATCGCATCAGCGTAATGCGCGACGGCAAGCTGGTGGGCACCTGGCCGGCCAGCGAACTGGACAGCCATGAACTGGCGTTCCTGATGACCGGCCAACGCTTCCATTACAGCCCGCTGCCCCCGCTGCCGCCGGCTGAACAAGCGCCGCTGCTCGAGGTGCGCAACCTCAGCCGCGGCGAAAAATACCGCAACGTCAATCTGGCGCTGCGCGGCGGCGAGATCGTCTCGATCGTCGGCCTGCTCGGCGCCGGCCGCACCGAACTGTGCCTCAGCCTGTTCGGCATGACGCGGCCGGACAGCGGCGAGATCCGCATCGAGGGCCGCACGGTGCAGCTGCACAGCAACCGCGAAGCGGTGCGCCACGGCATCGGCTATGTGTCGGAAGATCGCCTGACGCAGGGGTTGATCATGGAGCAATCGATCTACGACAACACCATCGTCACCGTCTTCGATCGGCTGCATACCTCGCTCGGGCTGCTGGATCACGCCAAGGCGACCGAGCTGGTCAACCGGCTGATCCGCGATTTGAACATCAAGGTGTCCGACAGCGCATTGCCGGTGAAAACCCTGTCCGGCGGCAACGCCCAACGTATCGCCATCGCCAAATGGGTGGCGACCCAGCCGAAGATCCTGATCCTCGACTCGCCTACCGTCGGCGTGGACATCGCCAACAAAGAGGGGATCTACCAGATCGCTCGCGATCTGGCGCAGCTGGGCATGGCGGTGCTGATGATCTGCGACGAGATCCCGGAAGCCTATTACAACAGCCATCGGGTGATGGTGATGCGCAAGGGCGAACTGATCGCCGAATTCGCGCCGCACCAGAGTACCGAACAACAGATCGCCGAGGTGGTGAATGGATAAGTCATTATTGGCCCGCCTGGCCGGGCGGCACGAGTTTTATCTCGGCCTGTTGGTGCTGCTGCTGGCGATCGGCCTAAGCGCCGGCACCGATGAGTTTCTGACGCTCGGCAACCTGACCGACGTCGCCACCAGCTACGCCATTCTCGGCATTCTGGCCTGCGGGCTGTTCGTGGTGCTGATCGCCGGCGGCATCGACATTTCGTTCCCGGCGGTCACCGCCATCGCCCAGTATGTGATGGCCAGTTGGGTGATCCAGCACGGCGGCAGCTTCCCGCTGGCGTTCGCCCTGGCGATCGGCGTCGGCCTGCTGCTCGGGCTGGTGAACGGTTTCCTGGTGTACTGGCTGAAGGTGCCGGCGATCATCATCACCATCGCTACCCTTAACCTGTTCTACGGCCTGCTGGTGTACGCCACCAACGGCACCTGGCTGTACGGCTTCCCGGACTGGTTCATGAACGGCATCAACTGGTTCTCGTTCCAGGGCGCCGACGGTTACGACTACGGCCTGACGCTGCCGCTGCTGTGCCTGCTGGCGACCATCGTCGTCACCGGCGTGCTGATGAACCGCACCCGGCTGGGGCGCCAGATCTACGCCATGGGCGGCAACCGCGACGCGGCGTCGCGCCTGGGGTTGAACCTGCTGCGGCTGCACTTCTGCGTCTACGGCTATATGGGCATTCTGGCCGGCGTCGCGGCGGTAGTGCAGGCGCAGATCACCCAGTCGGTGGCGCCCAACTCGCTGCTCGGCTTCGAGCTGACGGTATTGGCGGCGGTGGTGCTGGGCGGCACCAGCATGAGCGGCGGCCGCGGATCGTTGACCGGCACCCTGCTCGGCGTGGTGCTGCTGGCCTTCCTGCAAAATGGGCTGACGCTGCTCAGCGTCTCGGCCTATTGGCACCAGGTGTTCAGCGGCGCGATCATTTTGATCAGCATCAGCACCACCGCCTGGAACGAAAAACGCAAGCTGCTCAAGGAGATCTGACATGACGCAGTTAACTCGGTTGATCCCAAGCGATCGGATCATTCGTCTGCAGGGCGCGATCATCATCGCGGTGGCGCTGCTGTTCGCCGGTCTGCTCGGATCGCGCTTCTTCAGCCTCGGCAACTTCCAGTCGATCGCCTCGCAGCTGCCGATCCTCGGCCTGCTGGCGCTCGGCATGGGCATCACCATGCTGACCGGCGGCATCAATCTGTCGATCATCGCCGGCGCCAACGCCTGTTCGCTGGTGATGGCGGCGATCATCGTCAGCCATCCCGACCAGCCGCTGTTCCTGGTGCTGGCGCTGCTGGCCGGCCTGCTGGTGGCGGTGGCGATCGGCGCACTGAACGGAGTACTGGTGGCCTGGATCGGCGTTTCGCCCATCCTCGCCTCGCTCGGCACCATGACCCTGATCACCGGCCTGAATATCCTGCTGTCCAACGGCGCGGTGATCTCCGGCTTCCCGGCGGCGATTCAATTTCTTGGCAATGGCGCCGTACTCGGCGTGCCGGTGGCGCTGATCCTGTTCCTGCTGGTAGCGGTCGGGCTGTGGCTGCTGCTGGAGCACACCACGCTGGGCCGCAGCCTGTACCTGATCGGCTCCAACGAGCAGGCCACCCGCTTCAGCGGCGTGAACACCGCGCGGGTGCAGATCGCGGTGTATATCCTGTCGGCGCTGCTCGGCTGGGGCGCCGCCCTGCTGATGATGGCCAAGTTCAACTCGGCCAAGGCCGGCTACGGCGAATCTTATCTGCTGGTGACCATTCTGGCCTCGGTGCTGGGCGGCATTAACCCGGACGGCGGTTTCGGCCGTATTCTGGGGCTGGTGCTGGCGCTGATCGTGCTGCAAATGTTGGAAAGCGGCCTCAATCTGCTGGGGGTCAGCAGCTACCTGACCATGGCCCTGTGGGGCGGCGTGCTGATCCTGTTTATCGCGTTACAGAATCGAAAAGCCTGAGGAGAAAATAATGGCAAGCTATTTTATTGGCGTAGATGTGGGCACCGGAAGCGCGCGCGCAGGCGTATTCGATCTCAACGGCCGCATGGTAGGCCAGGCCAGCCGGGCCATCGATCTGTACCGGCCGAAGGCGGATTTCGTCGAGCAGTCGTCGGATAACATCTGGCAGGCGGTGTGCAATGCGGTGCGCGACGCGGTCAACCAGGCCGACATCAACCCGATCCAGGTCAAGGGGTTGGGCTTCGACGCCACCTGTTCGCTGGTGGTGCTGGATAAAGAGGGCAAGCCGCTGACCGTCAGCCCCTCCGGCCGTACCGAACAGAACATCATCGTGTGGATGGATCACCGGGCGATCGCCCAGGCCGAGCGCATCAACGCCACCAAACACCGGGTGCTGGACTTCGTCGGCGGCATTATCTCGCCGGAGATGCAGACGCCGAAACTGCTGTGGCTGAAACAGCACATGCCCACCACCTGGGCCAACGCCGGCTACCTGTTCGATCTGCCGGACTTCCTCACCTGGCGCGCCACCCAGGACGCCACCCGTTCGCTGTGCTCGACGGTGTGCAAGTGGACCTATCTCGGCCACGAGCAGCGTTGGGACAAGAGCTACTTCCAGCAGATCGGGCTGGAAGACGTGCTGGAACACGACGCGGCCAAGATCGGCAGCGACGTTAAAATGATGGGCGAGCCGCTGGGCCACGGCCTGACTCAGCGCGCCGCCAGCGAGATGGGGCTGATCGCCGGCACGGCGGTGAGCGTATCGATAATCGATGCCCACGCCGGCACCCTCGGCACGCTGGGCGCCACCGGCGTCTCCGGCGAGGTGGCCGACTTCAACCGCCGCGTCGCGCTGATCGGCGGCACCTCCACCGGTCATATGGCGATGTCGCGCACCGCGCGCTTTATCGGCGGCGTCTGGGGGCCGTATTACTCGGCGATCCTGCCGGAATACTGGCTGAACGAGGGCGGCCAGTCTGCCACCGGCGCGCTGATCGACCACGTCATCCAGTCGCACCCGTGCTACCCGGAGCTGCTGGCGCAGGCGAAAACCCAGGGGCAGACCATCTATGAGGTGCTGAACGCCATTCTGCGCCGCATGGCCGGCGAGCCGGAGAATATCGCCTTCCTGACGCAGGACATTCACATGCTGCCGTACTTCCACGGCAACCGCTCGCCGCGCGCCAACCCGACGCTGACCGGCATCCTGACCGGGCTGAAGCTGTCGCGCACGCCGGAGGATATGGCGCTGCACTACCTGGCCACCATTCAGGCCATCGCGCTCGGCACCCGCCACATCATCGAAACCATGAACCACAGCGGCTACAGCATCGACACCATCATGGCCAGCGGCGGCGGCACCAAGAACCCGATCTTCGTGCAGGAGCACGCCAACGCCACCGGCTGCGCCATGCTGCTGCCGGAGGAAAGCGAAGCGATGCTGCTCGGCGGTGCGATGATGGGCACCGTGGCGGCGGGCGTGTTCGACACCTTGCCGGAGGCGATGAGCGCCATGAGCCGCATCGGCAAGACGGTGACGCCGCAGACCAACCAGATAAAAAGCTACTACGACCGCAAATACCGGGTGTTCCATGAGCTGTACAACGACCACATGAAATACCGCCAGCTGATGCAGGAGGAGGCGTGATGCAGCAGGAGTGGCGGCAGGCCGTGCAGGGTTGGCAAACCTACAGCCAGGAGCTGGCGCAGCTGGGCGAGCGCCTCGACGCGCGCACCTGGCAACGGCTGCTGGCGCTGCTGACCGACTGCCGCGGTAAAATCGCCGTCACCGGCGTCGGCACCTCGGGGATTGCGGCGCGCAAGATAGCCCACATGCTGGCCTGCGTGGAACGGCCGGCGGTCTACCTCGACGCCACCGGCGCGGCGCACGGCGATCTGGGTTTTCTGCGCGCCGACGATCTGCTGATCCTGATCTCGCGCGGCGGCAATTCCGACGAGCTGACCCGCCTGCTGCCGACGCTGCAGGCCAAGGGGGTGACGCTGATCGCGGTGACGGAAAACCCGCACTCCGCCATCGCGCAGGCGGCGCAGCTAACGATCGCCACCGGGGTGCAAAAGGAGATAGATCCGCTGAACATGCTGGCCACCACCTCAATTGTGCTGGTGCTGGCGATCTTCGACGCCGCCTGCGCCTGCCTGATGGCGCGCAGCGGTTACGACAAGGAGACCCTGCTGGCGGTGCATCCGGGCGGCGGCGTGGGGAAAAGCTTGCGGGAGGAAAACTGAGGGCCCGACACGGCGGGCCCGGCTGACATTACAGCGGCATGTAGATATCGAAACGGTGGCTTTTGGTCAGCGTGGCGGCGTGCGCCGGCACGTCGGCCAGCGGCGGCGCGTAGTCCGGGCGTTTCACCACCACGCGCTTGGTCGCCAGGCGGCGCGCCGGCTCCAGCAGGCCGTCGGCGTCATCGTCGCTGCCCACCAGCGATTGAAACACCCGCATCTCTTTCTTCACCAGCGCGCTTTTTTGCTTGTGCGGGAACATCGGATCGAGATACACCACCTCGGGGCGCGGGCTGAGATCCGCCAGCGCCGTCAGGCTGGAGGCGTGCAACAGCGTCAGGCGCTCGCGCAGCCACGGGCCGATTTCCGCATCCTGATAGCCGCGCTGCAGTCCGTCGTCCAGCAACGCCGCCACCACCGGATTGCGCTCCAGCATCCGCACCCGGCAGCCCAGCGCCGCCAGCACGAAGGCGTCGCGCCCCAGCCCGGCAGTAGCGTCCACCACGTCCGGCAGGTAGCTGCCCTTGATGCCGACCGCCTTGGCCACCGCCTCGCCGCGGCCGCCGCCGAAACGGCGCCGGTGCGCCATGGTGCCGGTGACGAAGTCGACATAGATCCCGCCGAGCTTCGGCTCGTCGCGCTTACGCAGCTCCAGCCGCTGCGGGGTCAGTACCAGCGCCATCGGCGCGTCGTCGTCGGACGTCAGCTGCCAGCGCTGCGCCAAAACAGACAAGGCGCCGGGATCGGCGCCTGCTTCACACAATAAACACACGCTCACGTGTCGGGTTATCCTTTAATGCCGTAATGGCGCAGCATAGCATCCAGCTGCGGCTCGCGGCCACGGAAGCGTTTGAACAGCGTCATCGGCTCTTCCGACCCGCCGCGCGACAGGATGTTGTCGAGGAAGGATTTGCCGGTTTCGGCGTTGAAAATCCCCTCTTCTTCGAAGCGCGAGTAGGCGTCAGCCGACAGCACTTCCGCCCACAGATAGCTGTAGTAACCCGCCGCGTAGCCGCCGGCGAAGATGTGGCTGAAGGCGTGCGGGAAGCGGCCCCAGCTCGGCGAAGGCACCACCGCCACCATTTTCTTCACTTCCGCCAGCGTCGGCAGGATCTGCGCGCCTTTTTCCGGGCTGTATTCGAAGTGCATGCGGAAATCGAACAGGCCGAACTCCAGCTGGCGCAGGATGAACAGCGCCGCCTGGTAATTCTTGGCCGCCAGCAGCTTGTCGAGCATGGCCTTCGGCAGCGGCTCGCCGCTCTGGTAATGGCCCGAGATAAACGCCAGCGCTTCCGGCTCCCAGCACCAGTTTTCCATAAACTGGCTCGGCAGTTCGACCGCATCCCACGGCACCCCGTTGATACCGGAGACGCCGGCGGTATCGATCTGCGTCAGCATGTGGTGCAGACCGTGGCCGAACTCGTGGAACAGCGTGGTCACTTCGTTATGGGTGAACAGCGCCGGCTGGTCGCCCAGCGGACGGTTGAAGTTGCAGGTCAGGTAAGCGACCGGTTTTTGCAGCGTGCCGTCGGCCTTGCGCAGGCTGCCGACGCAGTCGTCCATCCAGGCGCCGCCGCGTTTGTTTTCGCGGGCGTACAGATCGAGGTAGAAGCTGCCGCGCAGCTCGCCGTCGGCGTCGAACAGATCGAAGAAGCGCACGTCCGGATGCCAGGTCTCCACGTCTTTACGCTCTTTGGCGGTGATGCCGTAGATGCGTTTCACCACTTCGAACAGCCCTTCCACCACCCGCTGTTCCGGGAAGTACGGGCGCAGCTGCTCGTCGCTGATGGAGAACAGGTGCTGCTTCTGTTTTTCGCCGTAGTAGGTGATGTCCCAGGCTTCAAGCTCGTCCACGCCATAGTGCTGTTTGGCGAAGGCGCGCAGCTGTGCCAGCTCCTGCTCGGCCTGCGGGCGGGCGCGTTTGGCCAGATCGCTCAGGAAGCCGATCACCTGCTCCGGGCTTTCCGCCATCTTGGTCGCCAGCGACTTGTCGGCGTAGGTGTCAAAGCCCAGCAGCTGAGCCAGCTCATGGCGCAGCGCCAGCGTTTCCGCCATCACTTCGCTGTTGTCCCATTTGCCGGCGTTCGGCCCCTGATCGGAGGCGCGCGTGGCGAAGGCGCGGTACATCTCTTCGCGCAGCGCGCGGTTGTCGGCGTAGGTCAACACCGGCAGGTAGCTCGGCATGTCCAACGTCAGCAGCCAGCCGTCCTGCTCTTTGGCCTGCGCCATCGCCTGTGCCTGCGCCAGGGCGCTCTCCGGCAGGCCGCTCAGCTCGGCTTCGTCGGTAATCAGCTTGCTCCAGCCCATGGTGGCGTCGAGCACGTTGTTGCTGTAGGTGGAACCCAGTTCGGACAGGCGCGCGACGATCTCGCCGTAGCGCTGCTGCTTATCCGCCGACAGGCCGATGCCCGACAGCTCGAAGTCGCGCAGCGCGTTGTCCACCGCCTTGCGCTGCGGCACGCTCAGCGCCTCGAACGCCGCGCCGTCTTTCAGGCTGCGGTAGGCCTGGTACAGCCCTTCGTGCTGGCCAACCCAGGTGCCGTACTCGGACAGCAACGGCAGCGCCTGCTCATAGGCGGCGCGCAGCTCCGGGCTGTTTTTCACCGAGTTCAGGTGCCCGATCGGCGACCAGATGCGCGACAGGCGATCGTCCGACTCCGCCAACGGCTGACACAAATTGTCCCAGGTGAACGGCCCCGGCTGCGCGACCACGCGCTCTACCGCGGCGCGGCAGTCCGCCAGCGCGGATTGCACCGCAGGCACGATATCTTCAGGGCGGATCGCCGAGAACGGCGGCAGGGAAAACGGGGTCAGCAACGGATTTGTCATAGGGCAGTCCTGATTAGCGTTGGGGCCCGCCACGGGGGCGAGCCTTAAAATGCGTATGAATCTCTAACATGGAGCCAGGCAACAGGAAAATCAATGCCCGGCGTTGATCGTTCGTGCCTTAAACGGCGCGTTGGCGAATGCGTACGGCCAGCGCCGCCAGCTGTTCGTCGTCGGCGCGCGCGGCGTCGTGGGAGGAAATGTAGCCTTCGTAACGCGCGAAAAACTTCGGCGAGGTCGATTCGATCGGCCGCCACTGATCCAGCGACGCGGTGCCGTGCAGCGGGATCAGTTTGGCATGCACATGGTCAACGCCGTAGCCCTCGAACACCATGCCGCAGCGACCGACGTCGTCGAATGCGCGATCCAGCTGCTTTGCCACACGCTTGGTCGCCAGCATCAACGCGCTCAGCACCTCGTCCGGCAGGTCAAAGGCGTAGCTCGGGTGGTGCGCCTTGGGGATCACCACGCTGAAGCCGTCGGTGTTGGGAAAGATGGACAGGAACGCCAGATGGTCGTCGTCTTCCCAGATTTTATGGCACGGCGCCTTGCCCGCCACGATGTCGCAAAAAATGCAGCTCATCCTTTCTCCTTGTGATTCACAGCGTTTCAACCCGTTCGAATTCTTCGAACACCAGCCACATGTCCGGCGCAAAGCGCCCCTCGCGGGTAAAGAATGCCTGATGCCCCTCGCGCCAAAACGCCAGGCTTTTGTCGCCTTCGCCCTCTTTGGCCGCCATCTCGGCGGTCACCTGGTCGTAGCGCACCAGGCGCAGCGCCAGCGTTCTGATCACGCAGGCCGGTTCGCCGCGGCCATCGAGAACGATGTTGTAATCGCCGATGCTCGGGGTTTGTTCCCGACGATAGCTCGCATAGGAACTGCAGGTGGCGGTTTTATCCCCGCTCAGCACCAATCCCAGCAGTTCGTCGGCTAACGCGGGGCCGTCGCCGAACGCCCAGCGCGCCGCGTCGGGGTAATTCGCCAAAATCGCCTGTTTGCTCATCGTCCTGTCCCTTTCTGTTAACGTCTGCGGCAACGGAGTCCGGTTTTTCCCGGCCAGACAGTTTATACTGTGCAGATTATAAGCCTTATTGCATTGAATGCTCCGTCTGTGGAGCACAAGGAACCGCCACCCGCCATGTTAAGTTATCGCCACAGTTTCCACGCCGGCAACCACGCCGACGTGCTCAAACACACCGTTCAGAGCCTGATCATCGAGTCGCTGAAGGAAAAAGAGAAGCCGTTCCTGTATCTGGATACCCACTCGGGCGCGGGCCGTTATCAGCTCAGCGGCGAACACGCCGAGCGCACCGGCGAATACCTGGAAGGCATCGGCTTGCTGTGGCAGCGCGACGATCTGCCGGAAGAGCTGGCGGCCTACATGAGCGTGGTGCACAACTTCAACCGTTCCGGCACGCTGCGCTACTATCCCGGTTCGCCGCTGATCGCCCGCCAGCTGCTGCGCCCGCAGGACAAAATCCACCTGACCGAGCTGCACCCGAGCGACTACCCGCTGCTGCGCAGCGAGTTCCAGAAAGACGAACGCGCCAAAGTGCAGCGCGCCGACGGCTATCAGCAGCTGAAATCCCAGCTGCCGCCCCTGTCGCGCCGCGGCCTGATCCTGATGGATCCGCCGTATGAAATGAAGACCGATTACCAGGACGTGGTGAAAGGCATTCAGGAAGGCTACAAGCGCTTTGCCACCGGCACCTACGCGCTGTGGTACCCAGTGGTGATGCGCCAGCAGATCAAACGCATGCTGCGCGATCTGGAAGCCACCGGCATTCGCCGCATTCTGCAGATCGAACTGGCGGTGAAACCCGACAGCGATCAGCGTGGCATGACCGCTTCCGGCATGATCGTCATCAACCCGCCGTGGAAGCTGGAACAGCAGATGAAAAACGTGCTGCCGTGGCTGCACAAGGTGCTGGTGCCGTCGGGCATCGGTCACCATCTGGTGAACTGGGTGGTACCGGAATAATCCCCAGCAGGGCGCGGTTTGCCGCGCCCTGCGTCCACCTATCGCAGCCATCGACGCAATCTTTGCGACAAACCCCGGTCAGGCGTTAAACTCTTACCCTCTTCAAATTCACAACTCATGGAAATCCCAGATGACGAAACATTACGATTATCTAGCAATTGGCGGCGGCAGCGGCGGTATCGCATCGATCAACCGGGCAGCCATGTACGGCCAAAAGTGTGCGCTGATTGAAGCCAAAGAGCTGGGCGGCACCTGTGTAAACGTGGGTTGTGTACCGAAAAAAGTCATGTGGCACGCGGCGCAGATCGCCGAGGCCATCCATCAGTACGGCCCGGACTACGGCTTCGACACCACCGTCAACGCCTTCGACTGGAAGAAGCTGGTCGCCAACCGCACCGCCTATATCGACCGCATTCACAACTCCTACGATAACGTGCTGGGCAAGAACAAGGTCGACGTGATCAAAGGCTTCGCGCGCTTCGTGGATGCGCACACCGTGGAGGTGAACGGCGAGACCATCACCGCCGACCACATCCTGATCGCCACCGGCGGCCGCCCGAGCCATCCGGCTATTCCGGGTGCGGAATACGGCATCGACTCCGACGGCTTCTTTGAGCTGGACGCCATGCCGAAACGCGTCGCCGTAGTCGGCGCCGGCTATATCGCCGTGGAGATCGCCGGCGTGCTGAACGCGCTCGGCGCGGAAACGCACCTGTTCGTGCGCAAGCACGCGCCGCTGCGCAGCTTCGATCCGATGATCGTCGAAACCCTGGTGGAAGTAATGAACACCGAAGGGCCGAGCCTGCACACCGAATCGGTGCCGAAAGCGATCGTCAAGAACGCCGACGGCAGCCTGACGCTGCAGCTGGAAAACGGCAAAGCATTCACCGTCGACTGCCTGATTTGGGCCATCGGCCGCGAACCGGCGACCGACAACCTGAACCTCGGCGTCACCGGGGTGAAAACCAACGAGCAAGGCTACATTGACGTCGATAAGTTCCAGAACACCAACGTCAAAGGCATCTACGCCGTGGGCGACAACACCGGCGCGGTAGAGCTGACCCCGGTCGCCGTGGCCGCCGGCCGCCGCCTGTCCGAGCGCCTGTTCAACAACAAGCCGGACGAGCACCTGGATTACAGCAACATCGCCACCGTGGTATTCAGCCACCCGCCGATCGGCACCGTCGGCCTGACCGAGCCGGAAGCCATCGAGAAATTCGGCGCGGACAACGTGAAGGTGTACAAATCCTCCTTCACCGCCATGTACAGCGCCGTGACGCAGCACCGTCAGCCGTGCCGCATGAAGCTGGTGTGCGCGGGTAAAGAAGAGAAGATCGTCGGCCTGCACGGCATCGGCTTCGGCATGGATGAAATCCTGCAGGGCTTCGCGGTGGCAGTGAAGATGGGCGCCACCAAGAAGGACTTCGACAACACCGTAGCGATCCACCCGACCGCGGCGGAAGAGTTCGTCACCATGCGCTGAGGCGCAACCTCGCCGGGTTTCGGCGCGTAACAGGCCAGGCGCGAAAGCGTCTGGCTTTTTTTATTTATCTCGCTCGCCTCACGGCGCCCGGCGGTAATGATCGCGAAGAAACACCGGCAAATCGTTCGCCGGCGAGGCGAAGGGTACTTGATAGAGCATATCGCCGACAAAACCGCGATGATAGGTCGCGTGGTTGACGACATGCAGCACGATTTCCTGGCGCGTCATCCGGCCTTCCCCCCCGCCGACGAACTCGAAATGTACCACCTGCGCCAGCGCCTCGGGTGACCAGCTGTCCACCTGTTCGATATACCAGCGGTCCATTTCCTCCACCGCGCACCGCAAGTCGTCAAGCGCAGGCGTTTGCTCGGTGTTGCGCGCCGTGTAGCCGTGCTTGCGACCTTGCAGATGGTGCCTGAAGATATCGTCCACCACATACACATGATTCAAGGTATGCACCATATTGCCGAAACGGGTCGGGCGCTGCCGTAAGGCTTCACCGGCCGGCAAGGACATCACGGTGTCAAAGGTCAGCGCATTCGCCCACGCTTTGTAACGTACCAGCATTTTCAACGTTTCGGTGACCGTCGTCGGCTGCGTAATATCAGCTTCGACGGGGGTATCGTTTGGTGGCATCGCAGACATACTGTTCACTCCTTATCATCGGATGAAAATCGATATTCCGTTCAGCCGCACACAGTGCGGCGACGCGTTCTACGCCGTGCCAATCCCTTGCAGCCGCCCTTCGACCTGAGTGCGCGTATTGCCGCCCACCCAAATCCGGCCGCTCTCGTCGCGGGTGATATGCACGCGCCCGTTGCGCCCACGGCAGCGGCCCTGGGCGGCGATATAGCCACCGCTGACCACGCCGCTTGCGAACAACCACTGGGCCAGCGAGGCATTGAGGCTGCCGGTGACCGGATCTTCGACGATAGCGCCAAGATGATCGCTCAAAAAGGCGCGAACTTCGAAGGCTGCGTCACCATCGGCATGTGGGCCGACGACACCAATGTCCACTCTGCGCGGCCAGCTTCTCGCCGGCGTCAGGGAAAGTACCCGCTCAGCGCTGGCCAGCCGGATCCCCAGCCACCCCGGACCGTTATCGATCCAGGCGGCATCGAGCGCCTCCTCAGGCGCGATACCTAAAAACTGCAGCGCGTCGGCCAACGTCTCTTCTGAGGGCGCCCCGGAGCGAATCAACGGCGGCGCGGCAAAACACAGCCGTCCTGCCTCGCGGCGAATGCTCACCAAGCCCGCCCCGCATTCCTGGATGATCTCCGCCCTATTGCGCGGCATCCCCTCCGCAGTGAGCCAGGCATGACAACTGCCCAGCGTCGGGTGTCCGGCAAACGGCATTTCACGATCCAGGGTGAATATCCGCACCCGGTAATCCGCCTGGGGGTGCGTCGGCGGCAGCAAAAAGGCCGTCTCCGACAGGTTGAACCAACGCGTCAAACACTGCATGTCTTCCGTCGACAACGCTCCGGCGCCCGTGATCACCGCCAACGGATTGCCGGCAAGCGGCCCGGCGCCAAAGACATCCACCATCTGCATGCCAAAAACCATCGCTTCTCTCCTCAGGTTAACGCCGGGCGTTCATTACCCCCGCGATATCAACAGCTGCAGGCCCGCCAAAGCGAACAGCAGCGCAAGCGTTCCTTCAATCCAGCGCCTCACCCGGGTGTAAAACGCGATCATCGGCGCCGTTGAGAACAGCAGGGCATACCCCCCGAAAATCGTCACGCCGAGCAGCGCGCAACCGCCAATAATTGCCGGTAAAACCTGCTCAGGCGCGCCTTGCCGCAATCCCAGCGACATGATCGCCATCCAGGACATGATGGCCTTGGGATTGCCGAGGTGCATCAGCACGCCCTGCCGATAAAGCGCCCGATAAGGCCGCGCATCGCGCCCTGCGGCCATGCCCGGCGCCGCAGCGGACGTCCGTAACGCGGACTTTCCAGCGCGCAGCGCCAGATACAGCATATACACGCCGCCAACGATTTTGATGGTCCACAGCGCCTGCGCATACGTGGCCAACACGGCGGAAAGGCCGGTCGCGGCCAACATCGCCCAGCACAGCGATCCGGTCATCACGCCGGCGGCCAGCACCAATGCGGGCCTGCGGCCGTCACGCATCGCCACGCCCATGATCGCCATGTTGCTGGGGCCGGGGCTGGCGGTAGCGAGGAGATAGGCACCGTAAACCAATGCAAGCTGACTGACCATCATGGAAAAACTCCGCTGGCCCGCCTTACGGCCGAGCCGTTGTTGAAAACGCCGGGACTCCTCACCAACATAGTATGTGTTACACTTTTCGCCTATTTAAATAGTGTCACGTGACACTATATTCTTTCTCCGGAGAGCGACCATGCGGCTTCAATCCCCCTGGCAACCCCGCCTGGCCAACGTGGAAGCCACTACCGTCGAACGGCTGGTGCTGGCGTTGGCTGACGACATTATCGAGGGCAAGCTGCAAGGAGGCGATCGTTTGCCGGCACACCGCCCCCTCGCCTGGCAATTGGCGATCGGTCTGGGCACGGTGACCAAAGCCTACGCCATCCTGGAACGACGCGGGCTGGTCCGCAGCGTGAAGGGGCGCGGGATGTTCGTGGCGATCCGCCGCGCCCGTGAAGAACGTGAAATCGATCTCTCGTCCAATGCGCCGCCGGCGATGCTGACTGACCGTTTGCTGGCACGCACGCTGGCCGGCATCGCACGGAAAATGGATGCAGATCATCTGAACCTCTATTCCCCTCCGACCGGGCACTTGGAACATCGGCGTCTGTTGGCCCGCTGGCTGGAAAACGCCGGCGTCACGATCGAACCGTCGCACCTGGCGCTGACCAGCAATGCCCGTCAGGCGATTTCGTTGGCATTTGACCTGGCCTGCGGGCCACGCGGGACGATACTGACCGAGAGGCTGACCTACCCCGGCGCGATCGCGCTGGCCCGACGTAAAGGCCATCGCCTGATCGGCGTGGAGATCGATGCGCAAGGCATGGTGCCGCAGGCGCTGGCGAGCGCGCTCGAGCGCGTCTCCTCCGGCCATCTTGCGGTCTATCTGACACCGACGCTGCATAACCCGACGACCGCCACCATGAGCGCCGAGCGCAGGCGGGCTATCGTCGAGATATGCCGGCAGACGAATGTCTGGATCATCGAGGATGGCGTGTATGCCCTAGGGCATTCAGCAGTGCCTGCGCTCGCGACGTTGGCACCCGAGCGGGTGTTCCATGTCAATGGCCTGTCGAAAACGCTCGGCCCGGGGTTGCGGATCGGTATGCTGACTCTACCGCCCGACATGCAAACCGCGGCGGAAGAAGCCTTGCAAGATATTCCCTTCGCACCTTCGCCACTGTCTTGCGCCGTGGTGGGGGAGTGGTTGTCCAGCGGCGCAATCGAGGCGATACCGCAAGCGTTGCGCCATGAGGCTCAGCGAAGAGTGCATCTGGCTACCTCGATATTCGATGCCGACGAATGCGTATCGCATCCCGACGCTTACCATGTCTGGCTGCCGATGCCGCGCGAAACCGCCGAGTCTGTGGCCGCCGCCGCCGCGTTGGCGGGCGTTAAAGTCACGCCGCCGGCCGCGGTCATGGTCAATGACGGCGAAAGTGAATCGGGCATTCGCCTGTGCCTGGGTTCCCCCTCACTGGACGAGCTAACGGCAGGCCTGACGCAGCTGGCCCAGCTGTTGAAAGCACATCGGAACGGCTGACAAACGGAAGGGAAAGGTTACGCGCACGGGCCGACCGACCCAGACCTGTTCTTTTTGTGCGGTTTACTATTCCCTTCGCACCCGCCTGCTTTTTCTGCCATTATTCTGCCTGATAAATTAGCGGGACTGATACAACCTCCCCGCGCCTCTGGAGAACACCGATGCTGTTCAAACTATGCAAAACCCTTGCGATAGCCTGCGTGGCCCTGATTATCGCCCAGAGCAGCGCCCTCAGCTTTACCCTGGAAGTGGCGGGCAAGATCGACAACGTGACCGACCCGGTCAACAAAAGCTATCTGTTCACCGATAAACAACTGTTGGCGATGCCGGTGCGCAGCATCACCACCTCCACGTCCTGGACGCCGCAGAGAAAATTCGAAGGGATTTCGGTGGCCGATATCCTGGAGCGCGTCGGCGCCAAGGGCGAGACGCTGACCTTCTACGCGCTGAACGATTATTACATCGACGTGCCGCTGTCCGACGTCACGAAATACAACATGATCCTGGCCTACAAGATGGACGGGGAAATGCTGAAGCTCAGAAACTTCGGCCCGCTGTTCCTGGTGTACCCGCGTGACGCCGCCGGGCCTGAACTGAACTCGCCGTTGTACAATTCACGCTTTATCTGGCAAGTCGACAGGATCGTGATCAAATGAAGCTGACGACCTTTAAGAACGGCAGCAGGCTGGCGATCCCGGCTATCTTTGCCGCGCTGTTTTTAGTGGCTTCGACCGTCACGCTCTATTACTACAGCGCCACCCTGTCGAAGAAAGGGCTGTATGCCATCGCCGGCACGCAGGAGAACTACTCCTGGTCGATCGCCAAGTTCTCCATCAAGCTGGCGGAGTTCGACACGCTGGTCGAACAGCAAAGTCACGCGCCGCAGGTGGACAACGACAACCTGCGGCTGCGGTTCGAAATCCTCTATTCGCGTTTTTACGTGCTGGAAACCGTCTCCGAATCGACCCAGCCGCTGTACGCCGAGCCGGGCTACCCGGAAGTGGTCAAACAGATGCGCCTGCAGATGGATCGCATCGATAAGCTGCTGGACAGCCCGAAAATCGACTTCGACCAGGTTTTCGCGGCCATGAAGGCCATCAAGCCTTACTCCATCGAAATGGCCAACCTGACCGACCATGCCGAGGTGAAGCAGCGCACCGCCGCCTATGAGGACTACATCGAGAAGCGGCACATTATTTTCTATGGGCTGGTGATCGTCATGTTCTCGGTGATCGCGCTGATCGCCATCACCCTGATCGTGTTCCGCCAGCAGCGGCTGACCATTCGCCAACAGGCCAAGGCGATTGAGGCGGAGAAAGCGACGCGCACCAAAAACGCCTTCCTCGGCGCTATTGGCCACGAGCTGCGCACCTCATTGCAGAGCGTGATGTCGGCCATCGACGTGCTGGTGAATACCCGGGTGTCGGCAGAGCATGCGGACACCTTCCAGCGGCTGGAGACCGCCGCGCAGCAAATCGAAAGCCAGATGAAAGATCTGACCGACTACGCGCACCTCGACAGCGGCATGATGGAATTGCGCATCGTACCGTTCGACGCGCAGAAGCTGATCGCGGAGACCGCCAACGAAATCGCCACCCTGACCCGCAAAGAACAGGTCAAACTCAGCTGTGAAGTGGAATGCAGCCACCTGCTGGTGCACTCCGATCCGCTGCGCATCCGGCAGATTATCGTCAACCTGCTGACCAACGCCTACAAGTACACCGAAAGCGGCAGCATTACGCTGCACAGCTGCCTGCGCCGCCAACCGGGCGGCAGTTCGTTGATTATCGAAGTGACTGACACCGGCATCGGTATCGAAAAAGACCAGCTCGATCAGATCTTCAAGCCCTTTACCCAGTTGGATCAGTCGCATACCAAGCAGTACGCCGGCGTGGGGATGGGGTTGGCGATCGTGCACGGCCTGGTGACGTTGCTTAACGGCACCATCACGGTGTACAGCGAAATCAAGAAGGGCAGCACCTTTATCGTCAGCATTCCGGTGCAGATCAGTGAAGACGAACGTGCCGACGAGCCCGCCGCCGCCAATGCCTCTCTGCAGCATAAGCCGCAGCAGGTTCTGGTGGTGGATGACAACAAGTCGGTGGGTGACGCCTTTGCGGCGCTGCTGGACAAGCTGGGTTACCAGCACGAACTGTGCGACTCGCCGGAACGCGCACTGCAGAAGCTGCTCAGACGTCCTTACGATGCGCTGTTGCTGGATTTGCAGATGCCGGGCATCGACGGCGCTGCTCTGGCCAGGCAGCTGCGCAACCGTCGCGGCCCCAACCGCCATGTGCCGATCATCGGCATCAGCGCCTACACGCCGGAGCAGTTAACGGCGGATCAGCGCGCCCTGTTCGATAACTACCTGATGAAGCCGGTTCGACTGGATGCGCTGTCGAGCGCGCTGGCCGAGGTGTTCCCCGCTAAAGATTAAAACAGCGTTGCAGTGCGGCTTCGATCACATGGAGCCGCACCGGTTTTTCATAAGGGCCGAGCACGTCGTACTCGCGCATCGCCTGAGCGATTTCCGATTCGCGTCGGTCGGTGCCCAGTTCACCGGTCAGCACCAGTACCGGCGCGTCCGGATTGTCGGAGGCGCGGATGGTAGCGATACAGCGATCCGCCGTTTCCTCACCGATCAACCAGTCCACCACGTAACCGTCGAACAGGCTTTGCTGCAACGCCTGACAGAAACTGTCGACGTCGTAAAACGCCACCGCGTTGAACCCGCAGCCACCCAGATACTTGGCCAGTTCATCGGCCGCCTGATGCGAATCGTCCAATACCGCGATGCTCAGCCGCTCGTCGTCGCCGAAGCCGGGCCGGATTTCGATCAGATCGACGCCGTAACGCGGGCCTGCCGGCGCCTCATCGGTGCGATAGATATGCCACTGCCCTTCCACGCGCAGCGCCACAAATTCCGCCGGCCGCCCGGCAGGAAGCTCGTCGCCGATGTGCCCGACGCAAGGTATCGCCACCCCCGCCACGACAAAGATGGCATCGCGCGCCATGTTTGGCTCGGGAGTCTCGTGTTCGGCGCTCAAATCGGCGATCGCCGCCGGCGTTTCTCCGAGCGCGGCCGCGACGCTGTTGATCTGTTCCAGCGTCCAGGGGCTTTGCCCTTTCAGTTTGCGGTGCGCATGTGAAAAACTCAGATCCAAGATGCGGCTGAGCTCGCGGGCATGCTGACGTTTTCCAATCCCGTAATGTAAAAACAGCTCCCTGACCCGATTGGCAATCGACTGTGAATCGAATTTTTGGTGATTGTTATCCATTTGTTCCTTCGATTTTTTTTACTGATTTATCAGTCGTTTTGATTATTTCTGCTGAAAAAGCCACATCTAAAACTAGCATCTCATGCAATTATGCGTTAAAAACGTTGCTTGACATACCATGTTGCATCGTCAAACATGGTATCAAAAGAGACATACAGCAATACACTATAAAAAATAACACCAGCACGTTTTTTAATAATAACCATAGTAACACCAGGGAAAATTTGTTCCGTTGCCGCTACTGAGACGATGTCCACATCGCTCGGACTGCGCAAATCAAACGGGGCTTGAGCCTTTAGCGCTAATCTGTTTTACCCACTTTTAAGCCGGGATCCGTCAGGGTCCCGGTTTTTTATTGCCCTGGCGCCGCGCCATCATACGGACTCACCCCACAGCCGCAAATAAAAACGGAGCCGGCATGCCGGCTCCGTTGTCCTTGAGATCGCTGCTGAACGTCAGAAGCGCCAGGTGAAGCCGGCGTTGACGCTGTTGTCCTGATGGTTTTGCGACAGCAGTCCGCCGTAGCCCAGCGACAGCGTGGCATTCTCGTTCACCGCCACTTCCGCCCCTGCCTTCAACACCATGCCGTCACGCGACACCGGCACGCTGTCCACCACGAACGGCGCATTGCCGCCGTTGAACCGCAGCCCGGTGCCACGGTCCAGACCGCCGTACTGGTGCTGCCACCCCAGCTCGCTGCGCAGCGCCACCGTCGTGCCCGGGCTCACCTGCCACGCGGTGTCTGCACGCAGCCCCAGCGTCGACACCGTCGCGTCGGTATGCTGCTTGTCGCCGCGCAGTGCCGCCGCGCCGCCGCTTTCCGCGATGCCGTTGTTTTCGAAGTTCACGTACGCCAGGTTGACGAACGGCTCCAGGTTCAGCCATTCACCCTGCACGCCGTAGCCCGCTTCCGCGAACAGCTGTTCGGTGCGCGCGCTGTACTTCGCCGTGTCACGGTCCGACTGCATCCCGTAGTTCACCGACCGCTTGGTGTCGATGCGGTGCCAGGTGTAGCCCGCCCCGCCG
>NZ_JASGBT010000018.1:39537-42516 GCF_030053255.1 Serratia sp. PF-27 | reverse complement strand
CGAAGCTCGTGCCGTTGCGCCCGACGCTCAGCGTCACCCCGGTCGGCTGGTAGCTCAGCCCGGTACCGAGGAACAAGTAGTTCGGCGCCACCGCGTCAAACTGCCCGCTCACCCCCTGCTGCGCGCTCAGGATGGTGTACTGCTGGCCCAGCAGGCTGCGCACCTCGCTTTGCGTCAGCAGGTTGGCACTGTTCTCCAGCGTCACCGCCACCTCACCGCCGCCGATCGTCGCCGATCCGCTGCTCTGGATCCGATCGCTCTGGCCGTTCGGGCCCACCTCCACCGCGTAGCGCGACCCCGGTTCGAAGCTGACGTTGCCGGCCACGCTCAGGGTGCCGATCGAGTTGCCCGGCGCCACGGTGCCGCCCTGACGGGCGATCAGCGAACCGACCGTGCCGCTGCCGCCGACGATGCCGCCGTTCTGCACGCTGACGGCCGAGGTGACCGAGCCGTTGACGGCCAGCAGCCCCTGATTGACCAGCGTCGGGCCGGCATAGGTGTTGGTGCCGGTCAGCTCCAGGGTTCCCGCGCCCTCTTTGGTCAGGCCGCCGTGGCCGGAAATGTTGTTGGAGTAGATTTCCCATCCACAGTGGACATCATCACATTTCCTGGCGTGCAGCGTACCGGCATCCACCTCGGCGCCCCTCCCCGGAATATTGGCGACAAACTGGGTCGGGCCATAGGCCACGCCCGTCGGATCCGGGATGCGGAACTCCGCAGGAATATCTTCGACGGTATAGAACATGCCCGGGCCGTTGATAGCCTTGCCCAGGTTGATCATCCCCCAGCCGTAGAGCGCGTCGATGCCCGGCGCACCCATGTCGGTGGCGGTGGTTTTCAGCACGTCGGCAATCTGCGCCGAGCTCATGTACGGGAAGCGCTGCAGCAACACCGCCACCGCGCCGGTCACGTGCGGCGTCGCCATCGAGGTGCCGTTTTTATTGCCGTAGTCCGACACCAGGTTGGCCGGATCGGAACCGTTGGCCACGGTGCTGTAGATTTTGCTGCCCGGCGACGAGACGCAGAAGCTGGCGGTATAGCCGCAGCGGGAAGAGAAGCTGCTGATGGTATAAGGCACGCTGTTGGTCGATGCCGCATCCTGCGCCACGCTGGCGACCGACAGCCAGTTCGGCGCGATGTCCGGCACGAAGTAGGCCAGCCCGCTGATCACATCCGGCTGGTTGTAGTTGCCGTCGTTGCCGGCGGCGAACAGCACCAGAATGTTTTTGCGCGCCGCATCGATCGCGCCCTGATAGCCTGCGCCGGCCAGGCTGCCGAGCAGCGGTTTGACCTGATCGAATTGTTCCTGCGCATCCTTCAGCTCAAAGTGCAGCGCGTTAGGATCGCGGCCGCCGTCGGACAGGAAATCGGGAATACTGACGCCCCAGCTGTTGTTGATCACCCGTGCACCGCTGTTGATCATCGCCTGCCAGCCGGCATTGGTGACGGCGCCGTCCAGGCCGAGGAATTCGCCGTAGGCCGGGCCGTCGTTATCGTTATCGACGCTGATCACCTGCGAATCGAAGGCCACGCCGTGCATGCCGATGCCGTCGCGGTTCGCCGCGCTGATCCCCGCGACGTGCACCCCATGATTGCTCAATGTCGCCCCGCTATAGAAATGGAAGGTGCCGTCAAAGTAAAAGCGATCGCCGGCGTTAATGCCCAGCCGATGCGGATCGGTGTAGGCGCGGTAGCCTTCGGTGACCACGTTGATCAGTTTGCCGTCGCCGGCGAACTCGGGATGGTGGTTGACCGGGGTGTCGAAAATGCCCACCTTCTGCCCTTTGCCGGTATAACCGGCGGCGTAGGCCTCATCGGCGTGGATCGCCCCTAGCCCCCAGTTGGCGTTGAATTCGGCGCTGCGCCAGCTGGCCGGATCGCCGGGTTGGCCGTTCACCTCGTGCGGCGCCGCCTGTGCATACCCCGCCAGCGCCATGCAGCAGACCAACGCGTTCAGCCGCCACGGCGAGCGGCGAGCGTTTCCTTTGCTATCAAAACCCATTGTTGTTGTCATTTCCTTACCTTTTGCTTGTTATTGGCCGACGCCCCAGGTGCGCCGGGTTCTCATTAGCAGGATGTGAAAAAGGAACCGCCCGCAGACGGTTCCCGTACAAGGATTGAGTCAATGTTGCTTAGAAACGCCAGGTGAAGCCGGCGTTGACGCTGTTGTCCTGATGGTTTTGCGACAGCAGCCCGCCGTAGCCCAGCGACAGCGTGGCATTCTCGTTCACCGCCACTTCCGCCCCTGCCTTCAACACCATGCCGTCACGCGAGACCGGCACGCTGTCCACCACGAACGGCGCGTTGCCGCCGTTGAACCGCAGTCCGGTGCCACGGTCCAGCCCGCCGTACTGGTGTTGCCACCCCAGCTCACTGCGCAGCGCCACCGTCGTGCCCGCGCTCACCTGCCATTCGGTGTCCGCACGCAGGCCCAGCGTCGACACCGTCGCATCCGTGTGCTGCTTGTCGCCGCGCAATGCCGCCGCGCCGCCGCTTTCCGCGATGCCGTTGTTCTCGAAGTTCACGTACGCCAGGTTCACGAACGGCTCCAGGTTCAGCCACTCGCCCTGCACGCTGTAGCCCGCTTCCGCGAACAGCTGCTCGGTGCGCGCGCTGTACTTCGCCGTGTCACGGTCCGACTGCATCCCGTAGTTCACCGACCGTTTGGTGTCGATGCGATGCCAGGTGTAGCCCGCCCCGCCACGCAGCGCCAGCGCCCCGAACTGCTTGTCGCCGTACGCCGCCAGGTGGTAGTTGTCGCTGTCCGCCTTCGACCCGTAACCGCCGTGCAGCGAGGTGCGGGTGTAGCCGGTCGCCACCCCCAGTCGCCCGTCGCCCGCAACCGCCGAGTCCAGCCCCACCAGCACCCCGTAGGTCGAGGCCTGATAGCCGGTGGCGTTGGCGTCGCCCGACGCGTGGTCCCATGCCCCCAGCAGCTGCGCCCAGGCGCCGTCCTCGTCCGCCTTGATGGCCGACGAG
>NZ_JASGBT010000018.1:39042-39527 GCF_030053255.1 Serratia sp. PF-27 | reverse complement strand
CCCCGAACTGCTTGTCGCCGTACGCCGCCAGGTGGTAGTTGTCGCTGTCCGCCTTCGACCCGTAGCCGCCGTGCAGCGAGGTACGGGTGTAGCCGGTCGCCACCCCCAGCCGCCCGTCGCCCGCGACCGCCGAGTCCAGCCCGACCAGCACCCCGTAGGTCGAGGCCTGGTAACCCGTGGCGTTGGCGTCGCCCGACGCGTGGTCCCACGCCCCCAGCAGCTGCGCCCAGGCACCGCCCTCGTCCGCCTTGATGGCCGACGAACTCGCCAGCCCTTCCGCCTGACGCAGACGCCCGTTCAGCGCCTCACGCAGGTAGCGGCTGTCGTTCACCAGCGCCGAGGCGATATCCGCATGGATTTGCCCCGACAGCTGACGGAACGCCTGCCGCGCTTCGCCCGCCGTGCCGCTGGTGAGCAGGCTCTCGTACACCGGGTTGCCCGCCGCCAGCGCATCCGCCGCCACCGCCACCGCCCGCTCGTTCGAG
>NZ_JASGBT010000018.1:4777-39032 GCF_030053255.1 Serratia sp. PF-27 | reverse complement strand
ATCCGCATGGATTTGCCCCGACAGCTGACGGAACGCCTGCCGCGCTTCGCCCGCCGTGCCGCTGTTGAGCAGGCTCTCGTACACCGGGTTGCCCGCCGCCAGCGCATCCGCCGCCGCCGCCACCGCCCGCTCGTTCGAAGTCTGCGCCACGCTGGCGAAGCTCGTGCCGTTGCGCCCGACGCTCAGCGTCACCCCGGTCGGCTGGTAGCTCAGCCCGGTGCCGAGGAACAGGTAGTTCGGCGCCACCGCGTCAAACTGCCCGCTCACCCCCTGCTGCGCGCTCAAAATGGTGTACTGCTGGCCCAGCAGGCTGCGCACCTCGCTTTGCGTCAGCAGGTTGGGGCTGTTCTCCAGCGTCACCGCCACCTCGCCGCCGCCGATCGTCGCCGATCCGCTGCTCTGGATCCGATCGCTCTGGCCGTTCGGGCCCACTTCCACCGCGTAGCGCGAGCCCGGCTCGAAGCTGACGTTGCCGGCCACGTTCAGGGTGCCGATCGAGTTGCCCGGCGCCACGGTGCCGCCATCACGGGCGGTCAGCGAACCGACCGTGCCACTGCCGCCGACAATACCGCCGCTCTGCACGCTGACGGCCGAGGTGACCGAACCGTTGACAGCCAGCCGCCCCTGATTGACCAGCGTCGGGCCGGCATAGGTGTTGTTACCGGTCAGCACCAGGGTGCCGATGCCCTGCTTGGTCAGGCCGCCGTGGCCGGAGATGTCGTTGCTCCAGAAGTCCAGGCCGCAAAGATCGCTGCTGCAGACGCGCTCGGTCGGTTTACCCTTGTCCAGCACCGCGCCGACGCCCGGCAGATCGACCACGAACTGGGTCGGGCCATAAGCCACGCCCGTCGGATCCGGGATGCGGAACTCTTCGGGAATATCCTCAGCGGTCACCAACATGCCCGGGCCGTTGATGGCCTTGCCCAGGTTGATCATCCCCCAGCCGTAGAGCGCGTCGATGCCCGGCGCGCCCATGTCGGTGGCGGTGGTTTTCAGCACTTCCGCCACCTGTGCGCCATTCAAATACGGGAAACGCTCCATCAGCACCGCAACGCTGCCGGCCACGTGCGGCGCCGCCATCGAGGTACCGCTGTATTTGGCGTAGCCAGTCGTCAGATTCTCCACGCTGGTGCCTTCAATCACCGAGCTGTACACCCGGGTACCCGGTGCCGAGACGCACAAACTGGCGGTATAGCCGCAGCGGGAAGAGAAGGTGCTGATGCTGTAATCGCCGCTATTGGTGGGATCCTGCAGGCTGGCGACCGACAGCCAGTTCGGCGCGATATCCGGCACGAAATACGCCAGGCCGGCCATGGCGTCCGGGTTGTTCAGGTTGTAATCGTTACCGGCGGCGAAGATGGTGACCACGCCGCTGCGCGCCGCGTCGATCGCGCCCTGATAGGCGCCGCCGGGCTTGGTGCCCAAGATAACCTTGATCTGATCGAACTGCTTTTGCGCATCGTCGACCGTGAAATGAGGATAAGCGGGATCTTTGCCTCCCTTGGCGAATTTATCGGTAATGCCGATGCCCCAGCTGTTATTGATGATGCGCGCGCCGCTGGCCACCAGCGCCTCCCAGCCGGCCTGGTAAACCGCGCCGTCGTTACCGAGGATGATGCCGTCCTCCGGGCCGGGGTCGCCGTTTTCCGCGCTGATGATCTGCGCGTTGAACGCCACGCCGTGCATGGCGCCGCCGTCGCGGCTGCCGGCGGCGATGCCGCCCACGTGGGTGCCGTGCGAGCCGAGCGTACCGTCAGAGTCCACACTCGGGGTTCCGTCATAGCGGAAGTCATCGCCTTTTTTCACCGGAATATAGGGATCGGTGTATTCGCGAGTGCCATGGGTAACCAGATTGATCACCTTATCTGGGCCGGAAAATTCGGGGTGCTTGGCGTAGACTGGCTGATCGAAAATACCGAGTTTGATGCCTTTTCCGGTATAACCGGCGGCGTAGGCCTGGTCGGCGTGGATCGCTCCCAGCCCCCATTCCGCGTTGAACTCACTGCTGCGCCAACTGGCCGGATCGCCCGCTTTGCCGTTCTCTATATAGCTGGAGGCCTGCGCCCCGCCGATCGCCGTCAGGCAGATCAGCATCGCGCTCCATTGTGCGCGATGAACTCCGATTTCAGGCCAGCCGAAGGCCGCCCGAGCGGATTTGACTCCTCTAAGTTTCTTCTCCATCCCAGATACCGTCCGTTGTTGTTTGCAAATGTTTTATAAGATTTTTTGTGTAACAGTTTGGTAACACCAAATAAATAAAGCACAACAATCTCAAGTGCGCTTAATGTGTCACTCGGCAGTTCGGCGGGGGGAGAGAACGTTTCAGGGGTGAATCAGGCCAACGCCAATAAGAAATGGTAATGACGTTTGCCGGTAGCGAAGCGGCGATAAAAAGTGAGAGGAAAAACCTTAATACACTGATAAATAAAAATATAAACAAAGATCGAATGAAGGAGATGGCCGCCTGAAAAGTGCTTAACAGGCGTCTTTTATCACTTTTAATTATAAATTTTGCCAATATTCACTCAGTGAATTATGCTGGTTTTTCACTCGGTCATCGGCAAAAATTGGATTATCCTGCTGATGTTTTTTTGCTGTGCATCGCATCCTCTTCCGCCTGACGCAGGATGGCTTTAGCCATCCATTGCGTGACATCCTGGATCCCCCCAAGCTCCAGTCCCCAGATATCTTTCAGCACCAGGAACACCTCAGAACCGTAAATCAGCGAGAAAGCATGAATCACTCTCTGTATAGAATCCGGCGGCAGTTTGCCCTGCAACGGTTCTACCGCCAGCGTCAGCAGCCGCTTGCGGTTGCCGCGCACAAATTTTTCGCCCGGCGTCGCATGCGCCCACTGCTGTAAAGAGAGTTGCAAGGCGGCGCGCAGCGCCCCCTCATGCCGCTCCATCTGGGGATAAGCGAAGGTCAGCAGCTGCTGAATACGCTTCAGGGCATCGTCGTCTTGCGGGCGCCATTCCAGAATAGGCCCCAGACTTTCCGCCACCACCGCAGTAATCAACGCACTTTGGGTCGGGAAATAGCGGTAGGCGGTCGCGCGCGATACCTGGGCATGCGCCGCCAGCTCGGTGATCGAAGGAAACGCCCCTTCGTCATACAGCGCCATCGCGCTGGCCAGCAACAAACGGTAGGTTTTTGCCCGTGTGGAAGTCAGTGAAGGATCGAACGGGGTGGGAAAAGCATTTATCGGCACTTAAACCTCATACATCTGCACACGCTTGCGCAACAGAGGATGCGCCTCTGTCGACTGGCTACCGGCAAAGCGCCGGCCACGTTGAAAAGCTCAAAAATGAGACAGGAGTCCCATTTTGCACTGAGCTGCCCTTGCAAAAATGATACTGCCGTCTCATTATATAAATACATTAATCAATTTAATTTAAATGCCAACACCAGGGCACCCTAAAAAATATAATAAAATGATTTTTAAATAAAAATTAGAAACACCCAGGAAGACACATGAAAGAAACTTCAAATTTTGTCTATATTGCTACCACAGCAGATACGAAAGGACAAGAGTTGGAGTATGTACGGCGGCTAATCGCTGCCCTGAATTTACCCACGCGAACCGTCGATCTTTCCACTCGTCGCTTGCCGTTTGACTCCCCGGCCGATATCGGTCCAGAGGACGTTGCTCGCCACCATCCGGCAGGCGCCGGTGCGGTCTTTTGCGCCAGTCGCGGCCAGGCGATCGCCGCTATGGCGACCGCTTTCGAACGTTTTATCCTGACGCGCCGCGATATCGCCGCCTTGCTGGGTCTGGGCGGCTCCGGCGGCACCGCCATCATCACGCCGGCCATGCAGCAGCTGCCGATTGGCCTGCCGAAAATAATGGTCTCAAGCATGGCGGCAGGAGACGTTTCCGCCTATGTCGGCGCCAGCGATATCAACATGCTGTATTCGGTCACCGATCTCGCCGGTCTTAACCGCATCTCGCGACAGGTGCTAGGCAACGCGGCACGCCAGATAGCCGGCGCAGTGCACTTCGCCGCCGTCGACTATCACGACAACAAACCCGCGATCGGCCTGACGACGTTTGGCGTCACCACGCCCTGCGTTCAGGCGTTGGTGGCCGAACTGGGAACACAATGGGATTGTCTGACGTTTCATGCGACCGGCAGCGGCGGCAGGTCGTTGGAAAAACTGATCGATAACCGCCAACTGCACGGCGCCATCGATTTGACCACCACCGAAATGGCCGATTATCTGTTTGGCGGTGTGCTGCCCTGCAATATGGATCGTTTCGGTGCCATCGCGCGTACCGGCATCCCGTGCGTGCTCTCCTGTGGCGCGATAGACATGATCAACTTCGGCGCGCCGAATACGGTGCCGGCTCGCTATGCCAACCGTCTGCGTCACCATCACAACCCGCAAGTGACGCTGGTGCGTACCAGCGCGCGGGAGAATGCGTTAATGGGGCGTTGGATGGGCGAAAAAATCAACGCCTGCGCGGGCGAAGTGCGTTTCGTTATCCCGACGGGCGGCGTATCGGCTTTGGATGCGCCCGGGCAACCGTTCTGGGATCCGGCGGCGCTGGCCGCCTTTACGCAGGCGCTGGAAGAAACGGTGCACGCCACCGACAAACGCCGGTTGATAAAAACGCCTTATCATATTAACGACCCGTGCTTTGCGCAGGCCGTTGCCGAACATTTCCGGCACATTGTCGGCGGAGAATGATTATCACTCACGACAAAGTCTGCCGGCGATAACGCCAAATAGAAAAAGGGCCAGACAAATAGCCTGGCCCTTTTTTACTCACCGCGAGCGGATATTACTGACCGGAGGACATCTGCTCCTTCATTTTATTCATGTGGTTCATCATCTTTTGCTCGCGTTTCTGATAATTCTCATTGTATTGTTTTTTCTGCTCAGGCGTCAGCAGGTTATACATTTTATTTTCCGCTTTGGCGCGTTCCAGCATGCGTTCGGATTGTGCTTTGCCGATCGCGTCAATTTGCGCCTTCGCCTTCGCTTCGTCAAAGCTGTCGGAAGCGACCAGATTGTGCAGCGCCTGGCGTTCTTCTTTCATGCCCGGCCCGCGCTTCTGGTGCGACTCTTTCATGATATCGCGCATCTGCTGGCGCTGCTGCTCGGTCAGGTTCAACCCGGCGAACGGGCCGCCTTTACCTTCACCCTTGTGATGCATCATTTTCATCGGCGCGCCATCCGCCGCCGGGGCAGCCACCGTATCGGCGGCGAACGCCGCGGAAGCAGAACCCAGAGCCAGCGTGGAAGCAATAAATAAAGCCGTCAATTTACGCATAATCATTTCCTTAAAAGTTTTTCTTCATCAGGAGCGCTGTACGTTAACAGGCTCATTCGTCGTCGGAGATAATAATAGGCTGATAAAATTCAAGTAATGCGAGGGTGTGTAAACTTTTTAAAACCCGTCTCGGATTTATTCACCAATTATGAGAAAACTATGAAGATGGCGTTTATTTGATGGAAATTTTAATTTCTCGGCAAAAATCCCCCCGGTGGAGTTATTTTTCCGCTTTCCCCTCACCGCTATAATTTACTCGCCAACACGGCAATCTTGCCTCAACCGTTTTCCGATAGCAGGGGGAAGTCAGTACAAGCATCATAGGATCCGATGTTCTCCTACACTTTAAGGCAAGCGGCCGCCGGGCGACATTTACACCGCAAAACTAATCATTGCTTATATAATAGTTTCCATCACCCGTCCCGCCTGCAAAAACCTGTTATATGATGCACAGATGCGTACGGCGATCGCTTTCGGGCCAACAGGCTGCCCGGAGCTGCGCCGACCGGCCGCCCGTGCTCTTTTGAGGAATCATCATGCCCGCAGACCAAGGCCCTGAGCTTCTTAACGCCCACTTCGGCACCCAAAGCCCCCACTGGCGGCTGGCGTTTGACAGCAATGCCCTGGAGCTGTCCGCCGTTAAGGGCAAAGCCCACGTCGCGGTGGCACTCAGCGCCATGGACGCGGCGAAAATTCGCCGTCTAACCGGCGTAACCGCCAGCCTTGAGCTGACCATTACGCTGGCTGGCGAACCGCTGCATCTGCATCTGGTCGGGCGCCGCGTCAACAACCTCGAATGGGCGGGCACCGCTTCCGCCTTCAGCGACACCCCATCCGTGGCGCGCGATCTGGTGCACGGCCTCTCCTTTGCCGAGCAGGTGGTGTCCGAAGCCAACTCGGTGATCGTGATCGTCGATCAGCATGGCCGCATTCAGCGTTTCAACCGGCTGAGCGAGGAGTACACCGGGCTGCACGAACACGAGGTGATCGGCAAAAACGTTTTCCAGCTGTTTATGAGCCCGGAAGAAGCCGCCGCCTCGCGGCGCAACATCGCCGGCTTCTTCCGCAACGGATCGTCTTATGAGGTGGAGCGTTGGGTAAAGACGGTCAAGGGCGAACGGCTGTTTCTGTTCCGCAATAAGTTCGTGCACAGCGGCAGCGGCAAGAACGAGGTGTTTTTGATCTGCTCCGGCACCGACATCACCGAAGAACGCCGTGCGCAGGAACGGCTGCGGGTGCTGGCCAACACCGATCTTATCACCGGCCTGCCTAACCGTAACGCCATCCAGGATAAGATCAACCACGCCATCGCTACGCGCAGCGAAGAGAGCTTCGGCCTGGTGTACCTCGATCTCGACAACTTCAAAAAGGTCAACGACGCCTACGGCCATATGTTCGGCGATCGGCTGCTGGTCGAAGTCGCGCTGGCGATCCTCGGCTGCCTGAGCCCGGATCAGGTGCTCGCCCGCCTCGGCGGCGACGAATTTCTGGTGCTGGCGCCGCAAACCGATCGCGAGCGCCTGCAAACGCTGGCGCAGCGCATTATCGACAGGCTGAAAACCCCTTTCCGCATCGGCCTGATTGAGGTGTATACCGGCTGTTCGATCGGTATCGCGCTGTGCCCGGAGCACGGCAACGATCTCGACAGCCTGATCCGCAGCGCCGATACCGCCATGTACGTCGCCAAGGAGCACGGCAAACGCACCTATACCGTCTTCTCGCCGGAGATGAACAAACGCGTCGCCGAATACATGTGGCTGGACACCAATCTGCGTAAAGGGCTGGAGCAAAATCAGCTGGTGTTGTATTACCAGCCTAAAATCGACGCGCGCAGCGGCGAAGTGCACAGCGTGGAAGCGCTGGTGCGCTGGGATTCGCCGGAGCGCGGCCTGATCCCGCCGCTGCAGTTCATCTCCTACGCCGAGGAGTCCGGCCTGATCGGCCCGCTGGGCCAATGGGTGCTGCAGACCGCCGCCAGCCAGGCAGCGCAGTGGCAAGAACAGGGATTGAACCTGCGGGTAGCGGTCAACCTCTCCGCCCGGCAGTTGGCCGACGACGGCATCGTCAACGACCTGCTCGGGGTGCTGCGTCATCATCGCATGGCCCCCTGTCTGCTGGACTTCGAGCTGACCGAAAGCAGTCTGATTGAAGACGAGAACCGCGCGCGCGCGCTGATCACCCGGCTACGCGAACTGGGCGCGCAGGTGCATCTCGACGACTTCGGCACCGGCTATTCGTCACTGGCGCAGCTGGCGCGTATACCTCTGGACGCCATCAAGCTGGATAAAAGCTTCGTGCGCGGGGTGAATTTCAATCCGGTATCGCAATCCCTGGTACGCGCGATCGTCGCGGCGGCGGAGGCGCTGGCCTTCCGGGTGATCGCCGAAGGGGTAGAGACCGAGAGCGAAAACCACTTCCTCGACGAGGTCGGCGTGGACGAAAAACAGGGCTTTCTGTTTGCGCGGCCAATGCTCCCGGAACAGCTGGAGCATTGGCTGCAGTCCTATCGCCCGCGCTCACCTTCCGCGTGAGGCGGGCGCGTTAACGTTAGCCGGCACGACGCAGGTTCAGGGTGTGGCGATCCTGCAACATCACCAGCCGCTCAATGTAGGCGCGATCTTTTTCCTCAATGGTGAAGGCCGAGTGGACCCAATCCTCGGTAATATCCATCAGCTCGGAACGCGTCAGTTGCAATACGCGCTGACGCGCCCGCAGCATGGCGCGCATGCCGTTGAGCTTCGGCCGGATGGTATCGATGAAAGTGCGCGTCGCCATATAGGCATCGCCGGGCTGGAACAGCTGATCCACCAGCCCGCGGCTCTCGAACCACTCTGCGGTGTGCGACTCGCCGCCCCAAATCAGCTCCTCAGCCAAGCGCATGCCCGCCTTGCGCGCCACCAGCGAGTAACCGCCCATGCCGGGAAACAGGTTGAACGCGATCTCCGGGAACCCCATGCGCGCATTGTTCTGCGCCAACACGAAATGGTGCGCCAGCGCCGCTTCAAAGCCACCGCCCAGCGCGCTACCTTCAACCATGGCAATGCTGACCGCGCCGGTGTCGAAACCGCGCGCAGCGGCATGCACACAGTCGATGCAGGCCCGTGCGTAGGCCATCATCGCCTCGCGCCTGCGGTTTTTGATCGCTTCGGCGAAGAACTGCAGATCGCCGCCGACGTTGAACATGTTCGGCACCAGCGAGCCGGTGACCCAGAAATCGAATCGCAGCGAAGACTCCTTCGCCGCCTGCGCCAGCGTCATGATGTCTTCGATCAGCGCCTGGTTGAAGCAGGGGCGGGGCGCAGCGCGCAGCAGCATCCACATGATATGCCTCTCCTCTTCATAGTAGGCGGAAAGCTGCGACAGATTGCCCGCTTCGGTAAACGGACGGCAGGTGGGGTGATTAAGCAATTTCATAAGACCTTCCAGTTTTTCTGTTGATGACGGATGAGACCGTTCCAGCCCCTACGGCTGCAGCGGAGCGGCGGTCGGTAAAGCGCGACGCCACATCATGAGTAAACGCTTTCTCGCCGACGAAACAGATAAAAATTGGAGGTAGGGAAGTGAAAAAAACCGAGGCGCCACGGGCTTTTCATAGGAATTTTACCTATCGCGCCATCGTCGGCATTTCATGCCAGGCGCTAACGCGTTAAGCTCGGAAATTGACCGTTTGCCGCCCCGGCGCTCAAAACGCCGCGAGGCTTTGGCTATAATCAATACGGATACATGCCGTTTAACGTTAAGGAAATCGTGAAGTAATGCCTACAGGACCAGACCAGGAACGCCGCCAGCCCGCACAAGACACGCCGCCGAAGCCGCTTATCGCCATCAAGACCGGCCATGAGACCCTCGACCGCCGCATTGGTGGTTTTTCACGTCTGATTGAACGCATCAAAGCCTGGCCGAGCGTTGCGCACCTGCTGCGCGCGGCCGAACGCTTTAACGATCGGCTGGGTAGCCAGTTCGGCGCCGCCATCACCTATTTTTCATTCCTCTCGCTGATCCCGATCCTGATGGTGTCATTCGCCGCCGCCGGTTTCGTGCTGGCCTCCAACCCGGATCTGCTGGCCCAATTGATCAACCGGATCGTCGGCAGCATCAGCGATCCGACGCTGGCCAGCACGCTGAAGAACACCGTCAACACCGCCATTCAGCAGCGTACCACCGTGGGGTTGACCGGTCTGGCGCTGGCGCTCTATTCCGGCATCAGTTGGATGGGCAACCTGCGCGAGGCGATCCGCGCACAGTCGCGTGACGTCTGGGAGCGCAATCCGCAGGATCAGGAGAAAATCTATTTCAAGTACACCCGCGACTTCATCTCGCTGACCGGCCTGGTGGTCGCGCTGATCATTACGCTGTCGCTGACCTCGGTCGCCGGATCGGCACAGGCGGCGATCGTCAACGCGCTGGGGTTGGACGGCATCGAATGGCTGCGGCCGGCGTTGACGACGATCGCGCTGTCGATCTCGATTTTCGCCAACTATCTGCTGTTCCTGTGGATTTTCTGGATGCTGCCGCGCCACAAACCGAAGAAAAAAGCGCTGCTGCGCGGTACCTTGCTCGCCGCCATCGGATTTGAGGTGATCAAGTTCGTGATGACGATGACGCTGCCGCAGGTGGCGAAATCGCCTTCCGGCGCGGCCTTTGGCTCGGTGATCGGGCTGATGGCGTTCTTCTACTTCTTCGCCCGTTTGACGCTGTTTTGTGCCGCCTGGATCGCTACCGCCGACTACAAAGGCGACAAAGCCTTGCCGGAACGCGAGCCACCGGCCCCCTGAAGCCACGCAATCGTGCCGGTGTTATCGCACACGCCGGCACTTTCCTCTGGTTAATAAGCAAAAACCCAGTCAATCCCTCTAAATCATGCGGCATGACATTCGGAAAACCAGCATAACAAACTACCCATTCACTTTTCTTTCCCGTTTTTACAGCCATTCCCTCTGTATGAAACCCATTTCTCAACGTTTAACGCTACAGAAAAGAAGCCCGGTAAAACATTAGTCTTTTTAACCGGTTAGCGGCGGCGCAGCCCAGAGTTACAGCGTTGAAAAGGCGGAATGCTGTCACTAAGATGGATTTTTACCCCCTCCAACAATAAGAAATAGATATGCAAGCCACCATCGCACCCCCACTCGACGCCGACGACGCGTCTACACCGGTGAATTCCCGCGGGAAAGTCATCGTCGCCTCGCTGGTCGGCACCGCCATCGAGTTCTTCGACTTTTACATCTATGCCACCGCCGCGGTGATCGTGTTCCCGCACATCTTCTTCCCGCAGGGCGACCCGACCACCGCGACGCTGCAGTCGCTGGCCACCTTCGCCGTCGCCTTTGTCGCGCGGCCTATCGGCTCTGCGCTGTTCGGCCACTTCGGCGATCGCGTGGGGCGCAAGGTGACGCTGGTCGCCTCGCTGCTGACCATGGGGATTTCCACCGTGCTGATCGGCCTGCTGCCGAGCTATGAAACCATCGGCATCTTCGCCCCTATCCTGCTGGCGCTGGCGCGCTTTGGCCAGGGTCTGGGGCTGGGCGGCGAATGGGGCGGCGCCGCCCTGTTGGCAACGGAGAACGCGCCGGCCAAAAAGCGCGCGCTATACGGCTCTTTCCCCCAGTTGGGCGCCCCGATCGGCTTCTTCTTCGCCAACGGCACCTTCCTGCTGCTCTCCTGGCTGCTGAGCGATCAGCAGTTTATGGAATGGGGCTGGCGCGTGCCGTTCATTCTCTCCGCCGCGCTGGTGCTGATTGGCCTGTACGTGCGGGTATCACTGCATGAAACGCCGGTGTTCGCCAAAGCGGCCAAGGCCGGCAAACAGGTAAAAGTGCCGCTCGGCACGCTGCTGAGCAAGCATCTGAAAGCCACCATCCTCGGCACCTTCATCATGCTGGCGACCTACACGCTGTTTTATCTGATGACGGTGTATTCGATGACCTACGGCACCGCGCCGCAGCCGCTGGGCCTCGGCTACTCCCGTAACAGCTTCCTGTGGATGCTGATGGTGGCGGTGATCGGTTTCGGCGTGATGGTGCCGATCGCCGGCCTGCTGGCGGACGCGTTCGGCCGCCGCAAGACCATGATCGCCATTACCCTGCTGATGATCGGCTTCGCGTTTCTGTTCCCGACCCTGCTGGGCTCCGGCAACCAGGCGCTGGTAATGGGCTTCCTGCTGTGCGGCCTGAGCATCATGGGGCTGACCTTTGGCCCGATGGGCGCGCTGCTGCCGGAGCTGTTCCCTACCGAAGTGCGCTATACCGGCGCGTCGTTCTCCTACAACGTCGCGTCGATCCTCGGCGCGTCCGTGGCGCCTTATATCGCCACCTGGCTGGCGGCCCATTACGGGCTGTTCTACGTCGGCATGTACCTGGCGGCAATGGCCGGGTTGACGCTACTGGCTCTGCTGTTGATGAAAGAAACCCGCCACCAGTCGCTGTGATCCCCTGCGGCCCCCTCACTGCGGGGGCCGCACGCGTTGTTCGTTTCCTGTCATAAAACCGGGCTATGCTGGTCGTTTCTCTCGGTAACAGGATCGGCCGATGTCTCTGCGTCGTGGGGTATTTGTCTGCGTTGCGCTGCTGGCGGCTCTCGCCATCGCGCTCTATTACGGGTTGAAGCCCGACCATCCCGATGCGCTGTGGCGCATCGTCAGCCAGCAATGTCTGCCCAATCAGCAAGCGCATGACAACCCGGCGCCCTGCAAGCAGGTGGATGTGCAGGCCGGCTTCGTGGTGTTTAAAGATCGCAACGGACCGCTGCAATACCTGCTGATGCCCAGCGCCAAAATCACCGGGATAGAAAGCCCGGCGGTGCTGGATGCCGCCACGCCGAATTTCTTCGCCCAGGCCTGGCGCGCGCGCCACGTGATGGCGGAACGCTATGGCAAACCCATCGACGACGGTGATATTTCACTGGCCATCAATTCGGAATATGGCCGCACGCAAAACCAGCTGCACATTCATATCTCCTGCCTGTTGCCGGCGGTAAAACAGCGCTTGGCGCAGATCGGCCCCGATTTCATCGAGCAATGGCAACCGCTGCCCGGCGGCCTGTTGGGGCATGACTATCTGGGGCGGCGGGTAACCCCTGCCGAGCTGGAGCAACAGGGCGCCTTCCGCCTGTTGGCTGCCGGCCTGCCGCGCGCCGACGGGCGCATGGGCAGCTTCGGCCTGGCGATGACCGCGCTGCCGGACGGCGATTTCCTGCTGCTGGCGACCGAGCGCAGCCTGCTGCCGTTCACCCTGGCCTCGGCGGAAGAGATCCAGGATCACGACTGCCGGCTGCTTACGCCACCGCCGCGCGCCTGATTATTTTTTGCCTTTCATCTCCCGCAGGATCTGCCCGCACTGGTTCTCCTCGCCGCCTTCACTGGGCGAGACCAGCGCCAGCAGCGCCGCCGCCGGCGTCAGCACCGCCCCCAACGCCACCGCCGCCGCGCCGCGCGCGATCAGCGGCCCGGCTTTCACCCCGGCGTCCGGGTGCTTGAAGGTGCCTTTCACGTACAGCGGCGATCGCAGGGTCAGCACGCGCATCCCCTTGCTTTCCGGATCGATGGATAAATCCAGCCGCTCTGTGGCGAGGTTAGTGTTGCCGGTGATGTTGATCACCGCGTTCTCGGTGTCGAACACGAACAGCCGCGGCGCGGCGACGCCGCTGCGGATGCCGACGTCCGCCGCCGCGCAGTTGATGCCTACCACGTCGTCACCGAACAATTGCGCCACCAGATAGTTGCCGACGTTCAGACCGAGGATCTCCATCAGGCTACGGCTGATCACCCCGTTATTGATCAGCAGGCGCAGATCGCCGTTGCTGGTCGCCAGCAGCTCGGCCACCGAATTACCGCTGCCCGTCAGCCTGGCGTCGCCGTTCATCTGCCCGAGGCTGCGCTTCATCGCCGCCACGTTAGGCAATAGCTGTTTGAGCTGGAGTTTGCGCGCGTGCATATCTACCTGGCCGCGCATCGGCTTTTTGCCGCCGTCGAGGCGCACCACGGCGTTCAGGCTGCCGCCCGCCATGCCGAAGCGCAGCGGATCCAGACGCAACTCGCCATTGTTCAGCTTCAGGTGCGTGGCCAGATCGCTCAGCGGTAAATCGCTGCCGCGCTCGATGCGCGCGGCGGCAAACTTCACGTCCGCATCCATCTTGCTCCAGCTTTGCGTATCGAACTGTTCAACCGGCAGCACCTTATCCGCCGGCTGGCGGCTCTTCTCGCCGCGGCCGGCTTTGGCAGCGTTGGAATCCGCGCCGATCAGCGGCGCCAGATCCGCCAGCCTCAGCTGCCGGGAGCTCACCGCGCCACTCAGCGTCGGCCGCGGTTTAGCGGCAACGTATTTCAAGTCGCCATGAATGTCGCTGTCGCCGATTTTGCCGTCGAATTTCTGATATTCGAACACGGCGCCGCCCGGCTGGTGCAGGCGGGCAATCAGATGGCCATCGGTCGCATACGGCGGCGTGTTCGGCAGCAGCACGCCGGTCAGGCCATAGAGATTCCCCAGGCTTTCACCGGAAAATTTCAGCTGCACGTCCAGGCCGCCGAGGTTCAGCGGATCGGACAAGGTGCCCGCCACCGCCACCCGGGTGCTGCCGGAGCGCACGTCGGCCTGCAGCGGGAACGGCAGATCGGCGCTCTGCAATGACAGCATGCCGCCGATCTTGCCGCTGCCGCTCAGCGGTTCGCCGTTATATTTGCCTTTCACTTGCCAGCCGAAAACATAATCGGGTGTAGCGACCTTGCCGCCGCGCTGTTTGCCGGTCACTTCACTGAACGGCAGCGGTTTGCCGAGCGGATCGATAACGGCGCGGAAATCCGCCTTCAGCGTGGCGTCTTTAAAGGCGATCTGTCCCTTGTCGAACACGATATCGTGCACAGTGAACGACCAGGCGGAAGGCGGCTGCTTGGGATCCTGGCCGCCGGCCAGGTCAAACGTCCAGTTGTTGTCGCCGTTGGCCAGGCGTTGCAACGACGCATTCGGCTGCTTGAGCCAGATGCGCGGGATCAGCAGTTCTTTCCTCAGCAGCGCCAGCGGTGCGATGCTGGCGTCGACGCGCTGCAGCGTCACCATGCTGTCGCCGGGGATGTTTTTCGGATTACCCAACCACACGTCTTCGGCGTGAATATGCGGCCAGGGCACCCAGGCGCGCCAGCCGCCCTCATCCCGGTTACGCGACCAATCGACGCCCAGATCGCCGCGGATGGCGAAGGGCCGCCGCAGTTCGGCCGACACTTTGTCGTTGATGGTGGGCTTGAGTCGATTCCAGTCGAAGGTGGCGATAAAGATCGCCAGCGCGACGATCGCCAGCAGCACAATGCCGCCCAGCCAGCTGAAAACCTTTCCTGTTCTTGTCATAGGGCTCCCTCAGCACATAAACCGGGCTGCCGAATGAAAGGAAAAGGAATGAGCAGCCCCGTTTAAGCCTAGCTGAGGATAGCCCGGAGTTCACGCCGGCGCGCCGGGCGCGGCGAACAGCGTCGGTACGCTGTGTAAAGTTTCAAAGCACGCCGGGCGGGAAAGATAGTAGCCCTGCGCGGCCAACGCGCCGGAACGCTGCACCAGCCGCCATTCCTGCTCGGTTTCCACGCCTTCGACGATCACCCCGTCGCTGTGCTGGTTCATCATCTTGATCAGGGTGCCGAGCAGCTGTACGCCCTCTTCCGACTGTTTAAGCAAGGTGAACAATTCGCGCGCCACCTTGATGTATTGATAGCGCCAGGCGCCGACGGCGGAGAAGTTGGCCAGCCCGCTGCCGAAATCGTCCAGCCACAGCCGTTCGCCGCCGACGATCTGCTGCAACGGGCGGTTTGACGCCGTTGCGGCTTGCTCCACCAGCTCGAAGCGCAGGTAGGGCATCTCGGCGATCTGCCGTTGCAACGCGTCATGACGCTGCAACGCTTGCAGCGCCATACCGTCGATATTGACCGACACCATCACCGCGTGGCGAATGAACAACGCCTGCCAGCGCTGCAACAGCGCCAACTGCTCCTGGATCACCCGCAAACGCTGGGCGACGCCGAGCGAGGCAAAATACTGTTCCGGGGATTGCCGTTTGTCCGGCTCATTAGGGTGATACACCGCCGTCAGCAGTTCCACCGCCAGCAACGCGCCGCTGGTGCGATAAATCGGCTGGAAGGTATACAAGCGCCGGCATTGCCGCCAGTAGCGCCGCGATTTGGCGCAGGCATAGAGGGCAAAACAGGGCGCCAGCAGACCCGAGATCAGGTTGGTTATCATCGGTACTATCGCCGTGGCGGGGAAGTGAGAGCGCTGCCGCTGTTTCTTTACCCAGCTTATCGGCCGCGCCGCGTAAAACTTTAAGCACGAATTACCGCAGGCTTTCCTCTTCACCCTGTTGGCGTTGGTCGATCGCGATCATAAAAAATTAAAACACTGTTTTAATTTATTGACTCCCTGACCGCCTTACGTGGAGACTGGCGGCTGTTGCTTCTTCTTTAGCCAGGGCTTATTGACGATGACTATCCGAAATCTCGCCGTGATCGGCGAATGCATGATCGAGCTGTCACAGCAGGGCGCACAGCTGACGCGCGGCTTTGGCGGCGATACCCTCAACACCGCCGTCTACCTTGCCCGCCAAATGCCGGAACAGACGCTGCAGGTGCATTACGTCACCGCACTCGGCACCGACAGCTTCAGCGGCGAGATGCTGCTGGCCTGGCGGCAGGAGAACATCGAAACCGGGTTGATTCAGCAGTTGGACAACAAACTGCCGGGCCTGTACGTGATCGAAACCGACGCCGCCGGCGAACGCACCTTTTACTACTGGCGCAACGACGCCGCCGCCCGGTATTGGCTTGCGGGCCCCCAGGCCGACGCACTGTGCGACCGATTGGCGCAATTCGATTACCTGTACCTCAGCGGCATTAGCCTGGCGATCCTCGCGCCTGCCGACCGCACGAAGCTGCTGGCGCTGCTGCGCCGCTGCCGTGCCAACGGTGGTCTAGTCATCTTCGACAACAACTACCGTCCGCGCCTGTGGCCAAGCCGTGAGGAAACGCAGCAGGCCTACCGTGAGGTGCTAGCCTGCACCGACATCGCCTTCCTGACGCTGGATGACGAAGCGTTGCTGTGGGGCGCGCAGCCGGTTGAACAGGTGGTGGCACGCACGCAGGCGCTCGGCGTCGGCGAGATCGTTATCAAACGCGGCGCAGAGGCCTGCCTGGTGTTCAGCGTGGAGGGAGAGCGGCTTGAGGTACCGGCGATCGCACTGCCGCCGGAGCGCGTGGTGGATACCACCGCAGCAGGCGACTCTTTCAGCGCCGGTTACCTGGCGGTACGCCTGAACGGCGGCAGCGCCCAGCAGGCGGCGCAGCGCGGCCATCTGCTCGCCGCATCGGTGATCCAACATCGCGGCGCCATCATTCCCGCAGCAGCGATGCCCAACCAATAAGACGACGGCGAGGTGACCTCGCCGCCGGCGCAATGGCTCCCAGACGTATTGATGAGAGGATGATTGAAGAATTTCCCTGGCGTTGGCTTATTGATACCCAGAACTGCTAAGCTCAGGTCTTGGCATTGCCGACTTTTTGAATTTATTAGCCGAGTATAAATTTCAATCCGCCGCACTGACTAGCTGGACTTTGGTGCAGGTCGGGCTGAATCGCCGAACGACAGGGAGGTTACCGATGGCCGTCGCATTCGCCAACGCCGTCGCCGCAAGACTGCATCTGGACAGCCGGCTGCACGCCTTCGGCAGATTCAAATATGCTTATTTGACCTTCAACAAACACCATCCCGATCGCCATCTGTTGGTATCGAGCTACCCGCAAGAATGGTTGAACATCTACAGCGACAATCGCTATCAACGCATCGACCCCGTCGTGCGCACCGCCCATAGCCGCTGCGCGCCCTTTATGTGGCACGACACCCCAATCACCACCGAGGATCGGCATTACCGGAAGATCTTCAGCCAGGCACGGGAGTACGACATCGTGCACGGCTGCAGCTTTGTTTTGCACGATCACGACAACAACCTGGCGATCTTGTCGATCAGCGCGACGGCGGCCGATGACGCCGAACTGCGGCAGCTGATGGAAGACGAAAGGGCCAACCTGCAGATGGTCTTGGTCGATACCCACCAGCACGCGCTGACATTGGCCAATGCCGAGGCGAACCGGACGGATCGACTCTCGCCGCGCGAAGGGGAAATTCTCTATTGGGCCAGCCAGGGCAAAACCTACCACGAGATCGCACTGATCCTGGGGATCAAAACCCGTACGGTGAAGTTTCACATCGGCAATGCGGTGCGTAAGCTGGGGGTCACGAACGCCAAACACGCGATCCGGCGCTGTCTCGAGCGTCAGCTTATCGCACCGCCGGAAGCATAAAAAAGCCGGCATCGCTGCCGGCTCTTTGTGCTTTGCCTTGCGGAAAATCAGCCCGCGACGGCGATGCGTTTCATGTCAGTCATGTAGCCACGCAGTTTACGGCCAACGGTTTCGATAGGGTGGCTGCGCACCGCTTCATTCACGTCGCGCAGTTGCGCGTTGTCCACCGCCGTACCCGCCACGGCTTTGCCCAAATCGCCCGCCTGCAGAGTGGTCATGAAGTCTTTCAGCAACGGCACCGCCGCGTTGGCGAACAGGTAGTTGCCGTACTCCGCGGTATCGGAGATGACCACGTTCATTTCATACAGACGCTTACGCGCAATGGTGTTGGCGATCAACGGCAGCTCGTGCAGTGACTCGTAGTAAGCCGACTCTTCGATGATACCGGCATCGACCATGGTTTCGAACGCCAGCTCGACGCCTGCTTTCACCATCGCCACCATCAGCACGCCGTGATCGAAGTACTCTTGTTCACCGATCTTGCCTTCAAACTGCGGCGCATTCTCGAACGCGGTTTTGCCGGTCTCTTCGCGCCAGGTCAGCAGTTTCACGTCGTCTTCCGCCCAGTCGGCCATCATGCCGCTGGAGAACGCGCCGGAGATGATGTCGTCCATGTGCTTCTGGAACAGCGGTGCCATGATGGTTTTCAGCTGTTCGGACAGCGCATAGGCACGCAGCTTAGCCGGATTGGACAGGCGATCCATCATCAGCGTGATGCCGCCCTGCTTCAGCGCTTCGGTGATGGTTTCCCAGCCGAATTGAATCAGTTTCTCGGCGTAAGCCGGATCGGTGCCCTCAGCAACCAGCTTGTCGAAGCACAGCAGCGAACCCGCCTGCAGCATGCCGCACAGAATGGTCTGCTCGCCCATCAAATCGGATTTCACTTCGGCCACGAAGGAAGATTCCAGCACGCCGGCGCGGTGGCCGCCGGTCGCCGCCGCCCAGGCCTTGGCGATCGCCATGCCTTCGCCTTTCGGATCGTTTTCCGGGTGAACCGCAATCAGGGTCGGCACGCCGAAGCCGCGCTTGTACTCTTCACGGACTTCGGTGCCCGGGCATTTCGGCGCTACCATCACCACGGTGATGTCTTTGCGCACCTGCTCACCCACTTCAACGATGTTGAAGCCGTGGGAGTAACCCAGCGCCGCGCCGTCTTTCATCAGCGGCTGCACCGCGCGCACTACGGAAGAGTGCTGCTTGTCCGGCGTCAGGTTGACCACCAGATCCGCCTGCGGGATCAGGTCTTCGTAGGTGCCGACCTTAAAGCCGTTTTCGGTCGCCTTGCGCCAGGAAGCGCGCTTCTCGTCGATCGCTTCTTTGCGCAGGGCATAGGCGACATCCAGACCGGAATCGCGCATGTTGAGCCCCTGGTTCAGGCCCTGGGCGCCACAGCCGACAATCACCACTTTTTTACCTTTCAGGTAGCCGGCTTCGTCAGCAAATTCGTCGCGCGCCATAAAGCGGCATTTACCCAATTGCGCCAACTGCTGACGCAGGTTCAATGTGTTGAAATAGTTAGCCATGGTGGTACTCCGGTTTGATGTTGTCTTGCATTGTTATTTTCATTCCCCGCCCTGTCTGTGCGGAGATTCGTTAAACTCAATGTATAACAGGAAATGCGTTGCTTAAATTGATATATTGAGAACGTGACATTGCAATTTTTGCAACACTCTCACTGCGAGCGTATCGATATGGATTTACGTGATTTAAAGCTGTTCCTGCATCTGGCCGAAAGCCATCACTTCGGGCGCACCGCCAAGGCGATGCACGTCAGCCCGTCGACGCTCTCCCGCCAGATCCAGCGGCTGGAAGAGATCCTCGGGCAGCCGCTGTTCCTGCGCGATAACCGCACCGTGCAGCTCACCGACGCCGGCGAACAGCTGAAAGAATTCGCCCAGCAAACGCTGCTGCAGTATCAGCAGCTGAAGCACTCGCTCGGCCAGCACGGCCCTTCGCTGAGCGGCGAACTGCGGCTGTTCTGCTCGGTGACCGCGGCGTACAGCCACCTGCCGCCGATCCTCGACCGCTTCCGCGCGCAGCACCCGCTGGTAGAGATCAAGCTGACCACCGGCGACGCCGCCGACGCGGTCGACAAGGTGCAGTCCAACGAGGCCGATCTCGGCATCGCCGGCCGGCCGGAAACGCTGCCCGCCAGCGTGGCGTTCACCAAAATCGGCGAAATTCCGCTAGTGCTGATCGCGCCGGCGCTGCCCTGTGCGGTGCGCAGCCAGGCGTTCGCCGACAAGCCCGACTGGGCCGAGATCCCGTTCATCCTGCCGGAGCACGGCCCCTCGCGAAAACGCATCGAGCTGTGGTTCCGCCGCCATCGCATCAGCAATCCGCTGATTTACGCTACCGTCGGCGGCCACGAGGCCATCGTGTCGATGGTGGCCCTGGGCTGCGGCATCGCGCTGATCCCAAGCGTGGTGGTGGACAACAGCCCGGAGCCGGTACGTAACCGCATCTCGCAGCTGGATAACATCTCGATGGTCGAACCGTTTGAACTGGGGGTCTGCGTTCAGAAAAAGCGCCTCAGCGATCCGTTGATCGACGCCTTTTGGCGGTTACTGCATCCCCGCTGACGCGGGGTTTCAAAGGTCTGCCGGATCGATCTGCTTCATCGTCTCTACCTGCATCAACCAGTGGTAGAGCGGCTCAAGCTGCAAAAATGCCCCGGCCAGCAGCGACGCCAGATCGGCGTTGAACAGCTTTTCCACTTCGCTGTCCGTCACCATCACCGCAAACGACTTGCGGTTGTACCAGGTGGCGATCTCCGCCGCCTGTTCCTTCACCAGCGGGCGCTTGTAGCGCTCGCCCACCAGCTCGAACGGCGGCCGGCAGCAGGCGGCCACCTCCAGGAAAGGCTGCGGCCGCTGCCTCAGCGTATGGCGGAACAGATCCATGGTCGGCTTGTTGGCGCTGTAGTAGCCGAGCCCATAGCGCAGCATGTCCGGCCCCAGTTCGAAAAAGTAGACCGGCGCGTCTTTCCAGTCTTTACTCGGGCGCTTGAACGTCAGCCACATGCGGCTGCGGTAGCGCGATTTATCGTGAGAAAACCGCGTATCGCGATGAATGCGCGACAGCGTTTTGCCGATCGCCGGGCGGGTCTCGAACTGCGGGTCGATCGCCAGCATGCCGGGAGCCAGTTGCTCCACCAGCGCGCGAAACGGCGCCAGCAGCTCGCGATCGTAGATGTCGCGATTGCCGTCGAACCAGGCCTTATCGTTCTCGATCCGCACCTGCTGCAGGAAATTCAGGCCCTGCTGGCTAAAGCCTGAGAAAGGTTGCGTCATAAGTTTTTCCGTTCTGACGGTTTATCGGGTGTTGCGCAGATCTTCCCTCTGCCAACGGCGTTTGATAAACACGCGCCGACGCGTGCGGAAATAGGCGACATACAGGTAGAACGCCGCCCGGTTACTGAACAGCGCACCGCCAACCACGCCCCCCAGCAGCAGGGCGCCGGTGGCGATCCCGGTCATGCCCGCCGCCCACGCCGCCGCGGCGCCGAGGCAACACAGACCGAGCATGCCAAGGTAATATTGCAACAATACCACCCCGCTGTTTTTACCCTGCACCAGTTGGAACAGGATCAACGTCATCCACACCGCCACGATCGCGCCGCTGCCCATCAACACGGCGGCGGAGGTCTTGCCGCTCCAGGCGGCCGCCACATCCGTGACCAGACCCATCACGCCCGCCAGCCCCAGCGTCAGGCACACCATCAGCAACATGACATTGCCGACGCCCGGCGGCGACAACCGCTGGCCCGGCGTCATGAAATGCTGCTCGAGCTGCGCATCCACACCGGCGAAAAGTGCGCGATCGCGCGCCGCGATTTGGCTTTCCATCTCCCGACCCTGCACGATCAGGCGTTTAATCATCCACTCCGCCATTACCTCACCATCTGCGGCAATTTCTGCATAATGCCCACAAAATACTGCCCGGTGGTTTTCACATTCACCGGCGCCGACAGGGTGCCGCTGATGCCGCTGCCGACAAACGTCAACGCGTTATTGAGCGCCGAGTGCAATTGCTGGCGCAGCCCGTTTTGGATCGCTTCCGTCGGGTAGCGTTTCGGATACAGGCCGTTCTTCACCATCTCTTTCAAGACGTTGTTGGAAATTCCCGGATTTTCCGCCCGAATGATGTTTTCGGTCAGTCGCTTCCTTTCGCTGCGGGGCATGCTTTTCAGCCACTCCGTCGCCTTGCGCGCCGAAATGCGGCGCATGGCACGATAGGTCATCGTCGCTTCCTTCAGGGCAGCCCCGGCGCTGGCCAGCGAGATCACATCGAGCACGGTACTGGTGGCGATATACCACTGCTCTGAATCGAGCTGAGCCAATTCATCGCCTTTCCCGTCATAAAGCTTGTTGACGCGGTACAGCCCATTACCGCACTGCAACGCGCTGGCGGCCATGCCGGCATAGCCCAGATAAGCCACCGCTGAGCTGGTACCGCCGGTAAATGGCACGGCGACGCTGCCCGACGCCAGTAAAAAGACCGATACCAGCAGCGTTCCACACGACAGCGCGGCCGAGGCCAGCTCTTTGCTGACGCTGGGTTTGCTCAACGCTTCCGACAGCGTATTGGTCGCGGCAACGCGCGAGGTATGAGCCACCGTTTTGCTGATGACCACGTGGGTCACCTGCGAAGCGTTCGAGTAACCGGTGTGCTGCGTCGGGCGGACTAAAAATGAGTTTTGCCCGTCGGAAAAAATAATTCCCACGCCATGAAAGGCGAGGCTGCAGTCCAGCGAGTCCTGCAAGGCTTGCAGATTAATATCGCGATAGAATTCTTGTACGCCGGTATTGCCCAACAGGCGGGCAAACTCGGCGTTGGTCAAATCGTCTTCGGGAGAACCGAACGGCGTAGAAAAAGCAGTTTTCATTGTCGTGCATCCCTATACGTCAGAAGTCTTGGCAGTATAAAAATGCACGACAAAATCACAACCGCGCAACCCATAAACTGACTCATGCGTCACGGTTACTTATCAATTCGACTCACCCCTGCAAAAAGAAGCGGAACGCCGGGTTGTCGGTTTCATCGTGGCAATCGTAGCCCAGCGCCTGCAGGTGCCGCTCGAATTCCGGCTCGCTTTGCGCCAGCTCGAAGGCCGCCAGCACCCGGCCGAAGTCGGTACCGTGGCTGCGATAGTGGAACAGCGAGATGTTCCAGTGCGTGCCCAGCGTCTGCAGGAACTTCAGCAGCGCGCCCGGCGACTCCGGAAACTCAAAGCTGTACAGCCGTTCGCGCAGCGGCTTCGACGGACGCCCGCCCACCATGTAGCGCACGTGCAGTTTAGCCATCTCGTCGTCCGACAGATCCACCACCTGATAACCGTCGGCGTTGAGTTCGTCGATGATCTCCCGCCGTTCGGCGTGGCCGCGCGTCAGCCGCACGCCGACGAAAATGCAGGCGTTGTCAGCATCGGCGTAGCGGTAGTTGAATTCGGTCACCGAGCGCCCGCCCAGCAGTTGGCAGAACTTGAGGAAGCTGCCCTGCCGTTCCGGAATGGTCACCGCCAGCAGCGCTTCGCGCTGTTCGCCCAATTCGCAACGCTCGGAAACGTAGCGCAGCCCGTGGAAGTTGAGGTTGGCGCCGGACAGCACGTGCGCCAGACGCTCGCCCTGAATATTGTGCTGCTGGACGTACTTTTTCAGCCCCGCCAAAGCCAGCGCGCCGGAAGGTTCGGCAATGGCGCGCACGTCCTCGAACAGATCTTTGACCGCCGCGCAGATGGCGTCGCTGTCCACGGTGATCACGTCGTCCAGATACTCACGGCACAGGCGGAAGGTTTCGTCGCCGATGCGCTTCACCGCCACGCCTTCGGCGAACAGCCCGACGCGCGCCAGATCCACCGGATGGCCGGCATCCAGCGCCGCGCGCAGGCAGGCGGAGTCTTCCGCTTCGACGCCGATCACTTTGATCTGCGGCATCAGCTGTTTGATCAGCACTGCCACCCCGGCGGCCAAGCCGCCGCCGCCGACCGGCACGAAGACCCGATCCAAATGCGCGTCTTGCTGCAACAGCTCCATCGCCAGCGTGCCCTGCCCGGCGATCACCGTCGGGTGATCGAACGGCGGCACGAAGGTCATGCCCTGCTGTTGGGAAAGCTCGATTGCCTTCGCTTTGGCCTCGTCGAAATTGGCGCCGTGCAGCAACACTTCGCCGCCGAAGCCGCGCACCGCATCCACCTTGATGTCCGCGGTGGACACCGGCATCACGATCAGCGTTTTGATCCCCAGCCGTTTACCGGAGAAGGCGACGCCCTGCGCGTGGTTGCCGGCCGAAGCCGTCACGACGCCGCGCGCCTTCTGCTCTTCATCCAGCCCGGCGATCATCGCATAGGCCCCGCGCAGCTTGAAGCTGTGCACCGGCTGGCGATCTTCGCGCTTCACCAAAATGGTGTTGCCGAGGCGCGAAGAGATTTTGCTCATGGCCTGCAACGGGGTGACTTGCGCCACCTCGTAAACCGGCGAGCGCAGTACAGCTCGCAGATATTCCGCGCCGCAGGGGGCGCTGGGTAGGGGTTGAGAGACCGCCATGCTGCTTATCCCCCCAGTTTGCTCTTGTCGCGCACCGCGCCTTTGTCGGCGCTGGTGGCCAACGAGGCGTAAGCGCGCAGCGCGAAGGACACCTGACGTTCACGATTTTTCGGCGTCCAGGCCGCGTCGCCGCGCGCCAGTTCCGCCTCATGCCGCGCCGCCAACTCCTGCTCGCTGACATCCAGCTGGATACCGCGATGAGGAATGTCGATCGCGATCATGTCGCCGTCCTGCACCAGGGCGATCAGGCCGCCGTTAGCCGCTTCCGGCGAAGCATGGCCGATGGACAACCCGGAGGTGCCGCCGGAGAAACGCCCGTCGGTGATCAGCGCACACGCCTTGCCCAGCCCCATCGATTTCAGGTAGGTGGTTGGGTAAAGCATTTCCTGCATGCCCGGCCCGCCTTTCGGCCCTTCGTAGCGAATCACCACTACGTCGCCCGCCACCACTTTACCGCCGAGGATCGCTTCTACCGCGTCGTCCTGGCTTTCATACACTTTGGCCGGGCCGCGGAAGGTGAGGATTTCTTTGTCCACGCCGGCGGTTTTGACGATGCAGCCGTTTTCCGCCAGGTTGCCGTACAGCACCGCCAACCCGCCGTCCTGACTGTAAGCGTGCTCACGGGTGCGGATGCAGCCTTCCTTGCGGTCGGTGTCCAGCGAATCCCAGCGGCAATCCTGAGAGAATGCCTGCGTGGTGCGGATACCGGCCGGCCCGGCGGAGTACATTTTCTTGACGCTTTCGTCGCGGGTCAGCATCACGTCGTAAGCTTCCAGCGTCTGCGGCAGGGTCAGCCCCAACACGTTGTTCACCTCGCGGTTCAGCAAGCCGGCGCGATCCAACTCGCCAAGGATGCCGATCACACCGCCGGCGCGGTGCACGTCTTCCATGTGATATTTCTGCGTGCTCGGCGCCACCTTGCACAGATGCGGCACTTTGCGCGACAGGCGATCGATGTCTTCCATGGTGAAGTCCACCTCGCCTTCCTGCGCCGAAGCCAGCAGGTGCAGCACGGTGTTGGTCGAGCCGCCCATGGCGATGTCCAGCGTCATGGCGTTTTCAAACGCCGCCTTGTTGGCGATATTGCGCGGCAGCGCGCTTTCGTCATCCTGCTCGTAATAGCGTTTGGTCAGCTCGACGATGCGCTTGCCGGCGTTGAGGAACAGTTCCTTGCGATCGGCGTGGGTGGCCAGCAGCGAGCCGTTGCCCGGCTGCGACAGGCCCAGCGCTTCGGTCAGGCAGTTCATCGAGTTGGCGGTAAACATGCCGGAGCAGGAGCCGCAGGTCGGGCAGGCGGAACGCTCGATCTGCTCGCTGTCGGCGTCGCTGACGTTCGGGTTCGCGCCCTGGATCATCGCGTCTACCAGATCCAACTTGATGATCTGGTTGGAGAGTTTGGTTTTGCCAGCTTCCATCGGGCCGCCGGAAACGAAGATCACCGGAATGTTCAGGCGCAACGCCGCCATCAGCATGCCCGGGGTGATCTTGTCGCAGTTGGAGATGCACACCATCGCGTCGGCGCAGTGGGCGTTCACCATGTATTCGACCGAGTCGGCGATCAGCTCGCGCGACGGCAAAGAATAGAGCATGCCGCCGTGGCCCATGGCGATGCCGTCATCCACCGCGATGGTGTTGAACTCTTTGGCCACGCCGCCGGAGGCTTCGATCTGTTCGGCGACCAGTTTGCCCAGATCGCGCAGATGCACGTGGCCCGGCACGAACTGGGTAAAGGAGTTGACCACGGCGATGATCGGCTTGCCGAAATCGGCGTCGGTCATCCCGGTCGCGCGCCACAATGCGCGGGCACCCGCCATATTGCGGCCATGGGTGGTGGTGGCGGAACGGTACTTAGGCATGCTCTTTTCACTCCAAATGTATTTATGACAGGCGGCGAACGAACCGCCTGGATATTCTTATCTTGTCTGTCTTGTCGTCCGCCACGCGGCGCGGCGAGCCTTGTCGTTACGGGTTTACCGGATCCAGCCAACCGTATTTGTCTTCGGTCTTGCCGCTGAACAGGCCGAAGAACGCCTGTTGGATCTGTTTGGTCACCGGGCCGCATTTGCCGATGCCGACCTGAATGCCGTCCACGCTGCGCACCGGCGTGATTTCCGCCGCGGTGCCAGACATGAACACTTCGTCGGCCAGGTACAGCGATTCGCGCGACAGCACCTGCTCGCGCACCTCGAAGCCCATGTCTTTCGCCAGCTTGATGATCGCGTCGCGGGTGATGCCCGGCAGCGCCGACGAGGTGAACGGCGGGGTATAGAGCACGCCGTCTTTCACTTCAAACAGGTTCTCGCCCGCCCCTTCGGAAATGTAACCGTGCACGTCGAGCGCAATGCCTTCCTGATAGCCGTGGCGGCGCGCTTCGCTGCCCACCAGCAGGGAGGAAAGATAGTTGCCGCCGGCCTTGGCCGCAGTGGGGATCGTGTTTGGTGCTACGCGGTGCCAGGAGGAGACCATCGCATCGATGCCTTGATCCAGCGCTTCTTCACCCAAATAAGCGCCCCAAGGAAACGCCGCGATAATCACGTCCGTTTTATAACCGGCCGGCGGGTTGACGCCCATGCCGACATCGCCGACGAACACCAGCGGGCGAATGTACGCGCTGACCAGGTTGTTCTTGCACAGCGTAGCGCGGCAGGCTTCCATCAGCTCGTCGACGCTTTGCGACACCGGCATGCGGTAGATTTTCGCCGAATCGTGCAGGCGCTGCATATGCTCGCGATGACGGAATACCACTGGCCCCAAGTGCGAGTCATAGCAGCGTACGCCTTCAAACACCGACGTGCCGTAATGCAACGCGTGCGACATCACGTGCACTTTGGCCTCGGCCCAAGGCACCATCTCACCATTGAACCAAATATAATCGGCTTTCTTAGTCATTGTTATTTATCCTTCTCAGCGCCTCAGGCGCGTATTTGTTGTGATGTTGGCTGCTGGATCTCGACGCAGGAGACGTCCATCAGTTTGCTTAATTGAGATGACAACAGGGCGACCGGGCGCGGGCTGGCAACGGTCAATTCGATATTGATGCTGTCGGCGTTGGCCGGGGAAACCATATTCATAGCACAAACCTGAAAGCCGCGATGACGCACGACCCGCAATACGCGCTCTAACATTTCGGGGCGAAAACGCGCCTGGATCGAGAGTTGATGCTGCATCATGATATTTCCTCCAACATGGTTTCGTTACCGGCGCCCGGCGGCACCAGCGGCCAGACGTTTTCGAGTTCGTCGATAGAGACCTGCAGCAGATAAGGGCCCTCGGTATTGAACAGCGCCTCGAGCGCGCCCTCCACCTGATCCTTGCGGCTGATGCGCTGGCCGGGAATGCCGAAGGCGGCGGCCAGCATCAGGAAGTCGGGGTTATCGGACAGGTTGGTTTCGCTGTAGCGGCCGTCGAAGAACAGCTGCTGCCATTGGCGCACCATCCCGAGACGCTGGTTGTCCAGCAGCACGATCTTCAGCGGTAGCTGTTTGCGCTTAATGGTGCCCAGTTCTTGCACGTTCATCATGAAGGAGCCATCGCCCGAGACGCAGATCACCGTATCTTGCGGACGCGCGATCTGGGCCCCGACCGCCGCCGGCACGCCGAACCCCATGGTGCCGAGGCCGCTGGAGGTGATGAAATTCTCCGGGCGCTCGAACGTCATGTGCTGCGCGCTCCACATCTGGTGCTGGCCGACGTCGGTGGTCACCACGCTGTTGGCCGGCTTGCGGGCGGACAGCTGGCGCAAGAACAGCGGCGCGTAGATCGGCTGGCCGGGGTGATCGTAGCGGCAGGCGTGCTCGGCTTTCAGCGCTATTACCTGCTGCTGCCAGGCGGCGATGTTCAGCGGGCGCTGCAACGCCGGCAGCAACGTTTTCAAATCGCCTTGCAGGGCGACATGCGCCTGGCGCAGCTTGCTCATCTCCGCCGGGTCGATATCCATGTGGATCACTTTGGCGTGCGGCGCGAAGGCGTTCAGCTTGCCGGTCACGCGGTCATCGAAACGCGCGCCGACGGCGATCAACAGATCGCACTCCTGCACCGCCAGGTTGGCAGCCTTGGTGCCGTGCATGCCCAGCATACCGAGGTACAGCGGATCTTGCGCATCCGGCGCGCCCAGCCCCTTCAGGGTGGCGACGTTCGGCATGCGGGTCACGGCGATGAACTCGCGCAGCGCCGGCACCGCCTGGGCCATGCCCACGCCGCCGCCGACGTACAGCATCGGTTTGTGCGCCTGCGCCAGCAGCTCGGCCGCCTCTGCCAACGCCGCCGCCGGGAACGCCGGCGCTTCATCGACCGGCATCAGGTGCGGATGCAGGTCGCCCTGCGCCAGCTGGATGTCTTTCGGGATATCGATCAGCACCGGGCCGGGACGGCCGCCGGCGGCGATGGCGAACGCTTCCGCCATGATGCCCGGCAAGGCGTCCAGCGATTCCACCAGGAAGCTGTGCTTGGTGCAGGCCAGAGACAGGCCGAGAACATCGATCTCCTGAAAGGCATCGGTGCCGATCAGCGCGGACCCCACCTGGCCGGTGATGGCGACAACGGGAACGGAATCGAGCAGCGCATCCGCCAGGCCGGTGATCAGGTTGGTGGCGCCGGGGCCGGAAGTGGCGATACAGACACCGACGTTGCCGGTGGCGCGGGCGTAGCCGATGGCGGCCATGGCGGCGCCCTGTTCATGGCGGCACAGCAGGTGTTCCACGCCGCCGTCGTACAGCGCATCATACACCGGCATGATTGCCCCGCCCGGATAGCCGAATACGGTATCCACCCCCTGCGTACGCAACGCTTGAACTACCCACTGAGCGCCATTCATAGTTATTTCCCCGCCTTACTTCGACAACTGCAGGATTTTGTTCTGTTTTTCATGCTCTGCCCCTTGCTCCACTTTTCTCTTGCCAATAAAAAACCCCCGGACCTGACGGTGCGGGGGTTCTCTTGCGATTCCGGCTTGTTTGCTAAGCCTTTCTTCGTCCAAGTGCAGCCCCGCACGGTGGGATAATAATCACCACCACGCTAATCACGACTAGGCTAATCACTTGGGCAAAGGCTTTCATAATGGGTTTGTTCACTGTGCTCATTCAGAACTAATGCTTACAGAGGTACCACAGCCGCGCGCGACATGACAACACTTTTTTTGCGTTATTATTCGGCGCAATCTGGTCATACCTCACGCGAATCGCCTCTCTTTCATACGTTGGCGCGCACGCCCGGATTTCTCACCGCGTCGGTGATCGCCTTGCCGCGCGTATCCTTGCCGAAGAACACCAACAGGGCGATCGCCACCACCACCGTACCGGCAACGATCGCCATCGCCAAGCCGTAATTATGCCCATGATGCTCGGCGATGGTGGCTTGCAGCGTAGCGTTGACCGAGGCGATCAGATTGCCCAGCTGGTACACGAACCCCGGCAGCACCGCACGGGTGTTGGCCGGCACCAGTTCGGTCAGGTAGGTCGGTATCACACCCCAGGCACCCTGCACCATGAACTGCATCAGGAAAGCGCCGATCCCCAACATTAGCGAACCGCTGGAAAATGCCCACAATGGGATCACCGGTAAGGCCAGCAACGCGGCGATAATGATCGCTTTTTTACGACCGATTTTTTCCGATAATGAACCGAAGAAAACGCCACCGATAATTGACGCGATATTGTAGCTAATGGCGATGATACTGACAGTTTTAGGATCGAAACCATGCTGAACTTTCAGAAACACCGGATACAGATCCTGCGTGCCGTGAGAGAAGAAATTGAACGCCGCCATCAGCAGCACCAGATAGCAGCATAGCTTCCAGTGGCTCTTCAACACCGGCAATAAAGCCGTACTTTCTTTGCGCTCACGTGCCGCCAGCCACACTGGCGACTCCTGCACGCAATAATAAATAAACGGCAGCAGCAGGATCGGCGCCGCGCCGATGACGAACATGCCGCGCCAGCCGACCGTTTCGAACAGCAGGCCGTACACCACCGCCGCCAGCAGATAACCGAACGGATAGCCGGCCTGGAAAATGCCCGACATCAAGCCGCGCGAGCGGTCCGGTATGGTTTCCATCGCCAATGACGACGCCACACCCCAGATACCGCCCATCGCAACGCCGTACAACACTCGTAACAGCAAGAAGACCGTCAACGAGGGCGCGGCGGCGGAGAGCAGCTCAAACACCGAGAAGAAGACGATATTCAGCATCAAGATCGGTTTGCGGCCATATTTTTCCGCCGCACGCCCGAAGATCAGCGCGCCGATCGGGCGCACCGCCAGCGTGAGCAGAATAGCCAACGTGACCTGTTCCAGACCGACGTGAAAGGATTGTGCGATGTCGCTGAGTAAAAATACCAGCACGAAAAAATCGAAAGCGTCGAGCGTCCAGCTTGAAAAACTGGCAATTGCCGCGTTGCGTTGCAGCGGGGTCCAACCAAACATAGTGTTATCCCTACCGTAGAGTACGAAGTCAGGAGGTTTAGCGGCTGCCGGGCAGACTGCGGCGGCGGTCGGAGTGTGTTAAAGAAGTGATTTTTATTTTAATCAATTGTTAAATACACCCGTTAACCCTATGGTTGCAATGCGTATGGGCCGCTAATGTGTTGCAGCCTTCAGCGAATTGTTAATGGGTATTGCAGCAGGTTGCGAGACGGTTCGCACAATCTCGTTCAATTCGATGAAAATCAGTGATTATGCTGCGAGTTTCATGGAAAAAATGCCAAGAACGCCGCGCGGTACCTGGATAAATCGCGCATCATGCCGCCCTTAGCAAGGAGAGCGATATGTCACTGGCGGTAATCTATAGCCGCGCCATCATCGGCGTTCAGGCCCCTTCCGTGACGGTGGAGGTGCATATCAGCAATGGCCTGCCCGGCCTGACGCTGGTCGGTCTGCCGGAAACCACGGTAAAAGAGGCGCGCGATCGGGTGCGCAGCGCCCTGATCAACAACGGTTTCACCTTTCCCGCCCGGCGCATCACCGTCAATTTGGCACCGGCCGATCTGCCGAAAGAAGGCGGGCGTTACGATCTGCCGATAGCGCTGGCGATCCTCGCCGCCTCCGAGCAACTGCCCCTCGCACCGTTGGCACGCTACGAGTTTCTTGGCGAGCTCGCGCTGTCCGGCGCACTGCGTGCGGTCAGAGGCGCCATCCCGGCGGCACTGGCGGCGGCTGACGCCGGGCGACAATTGATCCTGTCGACGGACAACGCCGCCGAGGTCGGACTGATCGCACAGTCACAATCCCATACCGCCCAACACCTGTTGGAGGTCTGTGCTTTTTTACTCGGCCAGGGCGAACTGCCGGTGGCCGTCACACCTCCCGCAGCCGGCAATGCGTACGAAAACGCCGATCTGCGCGACATCATCGGCCAGGAGCAGGCCAAGCGGGCGCTGGAGATCGCCGCCGCCGGCGGGCATAACCTGCTGCTGATTGGGCCGCCGGGCACAGGCAAAACCATGCTGGCCAGCCGACTGACGGGCTTACTGCCGCCGCTGACGGAGCCTGAGGCGCTGGAAAGCCTGGCGATCGCCAGCTTGCAACACCCTGTTCTGAGCGCTCTGCCATGGCGCCAGAGGCCGTTTCGCGCGCCGCATCACAGCGCATCGATGGCGGCATTGGTCGGCGGCGGCTCACTGCCGCGTCCGGGCGAGATATCGATGGCGCATAACGGCGTGCTGTTTCTGGATGAGCTACCGGAATTCGAGCGTAAGGTCCTGGATGCGCTGCGCGAGCCGTTGGAATCCGGCGAGATCGTGATTTCACGCGCCAACGCCAAGGTCTGTTTCCCTGCCAGAGTACAGTTGATCGCGGCAATGAACCCCAGCCCGACAGGGCATTATCATGGGTTGCACAACCGCGCCTCGCCGCAGCAGGTGTTGCGCTATCTGGCCCGGCTGTCAGGGCCTTTTCTCGACCGTTTCGATCTGTCTATCGAAGTGCCGCTGTTGCCGCCGGGTACGCTCAGTAAGCGGCAAACGCAGGGAGAAAGCAGTGAGCTGGTTCAGGAAAGAGTGCAACTGGCACGCACCCGCCAGCTCGAACGCGCCGGTAAAGTCAATGCGCTGTTGAGCAACCGCGAAGTAGAACGGGATTGCGTGTTGCAGCCGGCAGACGCCGAGTTTCTGGAAGCGACATTAAACGCGTTAGGGCTATCGGTACGCGCCTGGCAGCGCATCCTGAAAGTGGCTCGCACGCTGGCGGATTTGGCGGGAGATACTGAGATCGACAGGCGCCACCTCAGCGAAGCGCTGGGCTATCGCAGTATGGATCGTCTGTTGTTACAGCTGCATCGCAGTCTGGAATGAAAATGGGGCCCGCAGGCCCCATCGTCTTTAGTCTTCGCTGTCGCTGTAATCTTCCACTGCGTCAGCCTGCGGTTTACCGCCGGACAGAGTATGGAATTTCTTCGGGCGACGTGTGCGCGCCAGATATTTAGCCCATACTTTTTCCTGCTCGGTAGCCGCTTCGCGCTCACCTCGGCACACTGCGACGAACAGCTGTTCTTCTTCAGTCGCTGGCTGGCGTTTACCCGAGTCCAGCTCGTTAAACGCGTAGCCGAAACGCTCTAGCAATTGCGCCTCTTTAATGGTGAAATCGCCGTGACGGGAGAACCCGCGAGGGTAATGTTTATTATCAAAAAAACGATTGGTCGTGGTGAAGCTATCCGCCATCTGACACGCTCCTAATTCTCTTATGGCCGTGCTGTTTATGGCGCGGAGTATTAGATAGGCTTGACAGCGTGTAAAACAAAACATTTAAATCTTAACGACAAATTTTTTTGGAGATAGGTGTGGATACCGAATTACTGAAAACCTTTTTGGAGGTCAGTAGAACGCGTCACTTTGGCAGAGCCGCAGAATCTTTGTACTTAACGCAGTCCGCGGTCAGTTTCCGCATCCGTCAGTTAGAAAACCAGCTGGGCGCAAATTTATTTACCCGTCATCGCAATAATATCCGCCTGACGCCTGCCGGTGAGCGGCTTCTGCCCTATGCCGAAAGCCTGATGAACACCTGGCAGTTGGCGAAGAAGGAGGTCGTGCGTTCGCTGCAACACACCGAGTTGTCGATCGGCGCTACCGCTTCGCTGTGGGAGGCCTATCTGACCCCTTGGTTGCAGGCGCTCTATCAACAACGCGAGGCGCTGCAGCTCGAAGCCAGGGTGGCATTAAGGCACTCTTTGGTAAAACAACTGCATGAAAGGCAGCTCGATTTACTGATCACCACCGAACCGCCGAAGATGGACGAATTGGCCAGCCAACAGATGAGCAATTTCTCATTACGCCTGTTCTCATCCGCGTATCGTGACAAACAGGCCCCAATGCCCTACATCAAGCTGGAATGGGGAGCCGACTTCCACCAACAGGAAAGCCGCATGTTGGAAGGTGATAACGTGCCAGTCCTCACGACTACCTCCGCTCATCTGACGCGTCAGTTGCTGGAAACCACGGGCGGATGCGCTTTCCTGCCCAGCCAGTGGGAAAAGGAGTATCCGCAGCTGGTGGCCACTACTGAGATCCCGCCGATTATCCGCCCACTGTATGCCGTCTGGTTGCAAAACAGCGATCAACAGCCTTTGATTCGGCAATTACTTAAAATACCTTTAAATACCGCAGCCTAAAGCATTATGGCGGCCTTAAATGCCGTCATCGTGGTAATGACTGTCTATCATGCCAAAAGCCGCCCATCGCCTTCTGAGAGAAGATAATGCAAAACGATAAGAGAATCCGGAGGCGTGCAGGGTAAAGCTCGGAAGAACATGAAGCAGCCAGGATCGGGCAAACCTCGGCATATAGCGTCAAAAGCGCTCTTTTCCAAAGCGGGAATGCACTAAGGGAAGGGATAATAGGTAAAAAAAAACCCTTTGCTTTCGCAAAGGGTTCTTAATATGGCAGGGGCGGAGAGACTCGAACTCGCGACACCCGGTTTTGGAGACCGGTGCTCTACCAACTGAGCTACGCCCCTAAATCTCGCTTAACATTATGCCTGCTAATAAAGCAGGCATAATTAAATAAGTGGCGGAACGGACGGGGCTCGAACCCGCGACCCCCTGCGTGACAGGCAGGTATTCTAACCAACTGAACTACCGCTCCACCGATTCTTTTACGTTGCATCTCTCGATGCCGG
>NZ_JASGBT010000018.1:392-4767 GCF_030053255.1 Serratia sp. PF-27 | reverse complement strand
CTGGTTCATCACATTTTCCTCTGTGCGTGAGTAAAATGTGTCAACGCTATTCAGGACGGGTCATCCGGTACAAAAAAGCACCCTGCGGGGTGCTTTTTTATTACCTGCGATTCACCAGACGGGAGAGTCTTTTTCCGGGTGGAACTCCACCAACAACGGATTGTGATCCGACGCGCTGGTCACCAGCACCGACGCCTCCACCACTCCCAGATTGCGGTAAAATACGAAATCCAGTGGACGACCGAAGGCCTTGCGGCGGTGATCGTCGGTGAAGCTCACTTCGCGCAGCGCCATCTCTCCGGCAAAGTCATACAGCGCATTGATGCGCTTGCGGCTCCAGGCGTTGAAATCCCCCGCCATAATCACCGGCCCCCGGTGACTGGCGATCTGTTCGCCTATCGGCCCCAACTGCTTGCTGTAGACGTCGACGCCCAGGCTAAAGTTCACCGCATGAATGTTCACCACCATCAACAGTTCGCCATTGTACAGCGGATAAACGGTGATCAGGGCCGACTTGGACAGCCGCAGCAGCGGCTCTCGCTCGCGCAGCGGGCAGCAGTAAACCGGATGAGCGGCCGCCAGCGTCATCACGCCGGAAGGATGCTGCGGCAGCACAAAGGCCGGAACCTGATCGGCCGCCAGATAGTTGGCGGTAGCGTAGCTCACCAGTTCCGGCGTGGTTTGCGCCTCTTGCAACAACACCAGCTGCGCGTCTTTGCCATGGTTTTTCAGCACCGAAAGCCAGTCGGCTCGCTGCTGTTTGAAAATATTCCACACCATAACGCGCAGAGCGCCGGTCGTCGGCAGCGCCGCCCCTGGCGGCAACGGCTGGTTAACGGCGCCAGGAAAGATTCGCTCAACTGGCTGACCTGCAACATACCTCATTGCATAAGTTCGTTTCGGCACGCGATTCGCCTATTACCCATTAACATGAAAACTGGCGATGAAGACTCGCCAACGATGAATTGATTATACGCCTACCCCGCATAGAGGGCATGGCTTTTGCGGGCATCACCTTTTCAGTTATAGGGGCCACCTGCAGCGATTTCAATCTTCTGACGGTATAGCTGTGTAAAGACAGGGAGTAATAGGTGAAAAATGCGAAAAGGCCCGCAAAATGCGGGCCAGACAACAATGATTTTGTGTATCAAGCCGTTTGCAGCTGAGACTTTTTATCCAGGCGGCCGCTGAGGCTAACCAGCAACAGTGCAACTACCACGATCAGCGCGCCAATCCAGGGGGTCTGCGCCAGCCCCAGTGAAGCGACGGTCTGACCGCCAATCACCGAACCGAGCGCAATACCGATGTTGAACGCCGCGATATTGAGACCGGACGCCACATCTACCGCATTTGGCGTGTATTGCGCGGCTTTCTGCACCACATAGACCTGCAGCCCCGGCACGTTGCCGAAAGCGAACACGCCCATCGCAATCACCGTCAGCAAAGCGGCAATACTGTGGCTGGCGGTAAACTGAAACACCAGTAACAAAACAGCCAGCGCGGCAAAGATAAAGCTCAACGCACGCACCGCCCCATGGCGATCGGCCAGCTTGCCCCCCCAGATGTTACCCACCGCCACCGCGACACCATAAGCCAACAGTATCCAGCTCACGGTCGGAGCAGAGAAGCCCGCCAGTTCCTGCATCATTGGCGCAAGGAAGGTAAAGGTCGTGAAGACCCCACCGTATCCCAATGCGGTAATTGCGTAAATCAGCAGCAGACGAGGATGGGTCAGTACTTTCATCTGTTCCCGCACGCCGGCGCTGCCCTGGTTCTTGATATTGTTCGGCACCAGAATAATGCTGGCCACCGTAGCGACCGCGCCAATCAGAGAAACGGCCAGGAAGGTTTCACGCCAGCCAAACTGCTGGCCGATGAACGTCCCTAACGGTACGCCGGTCACCAGCGCCACCGTCAGGCCGCCAAACATGATGGCGATGGCGGAAGCCGCCTTCTCTTTCGCCACCAGGCTCGTCGCGATAGTGGAGCCGATAGAGAAGAACACGCCGTGCGCCAGGCCGGTCAACAACCGGGCAATCACCAGCGATTCATAGCTGGGTGATTGCCAGGCCAGCAGGTTACCGAGAGTGAACAGTACCATCAGGCCAACCAGCAGCAGCTTGCGCGGTATACGGCTGGTCAGGGCCGTCAGCACCGGCGCGCCAATGGCCACGCCGAGGGCATAGATAGCCACCAGCAATCCAGCGGACGGTACGGTCACCCCAATCTGCTCCGCGATAGTCGGGATCAACCCAACAATCACGAACTCGGTCGTGCCGATAGCAAAAGCGCTGATGGTTAAGGCAAGTAATGCGAGTGGCATTTTTTACTCCGAAATAGCATTCAAGTTGATGACGGCTATTATCTGCCTATGCTTAAATGATAAAAATGCTCAAAATTTCAAATTAACTTTGCTATCGGAGCAAAAATGAAAGCAAACTCAGACGAGCTGATCACCTTTGTCACCGTAGTGGAAAGCGGCAGTTTCAGCCGGGCGGCCGAACGCCTGGAACAAGCGAACTCCGTAGTCAGCCGAACGGTGAAAAAACTGGAAAGCAAGCTGGGTGTAACGTTGCTCAACCGCACCACGCGCCAAATCAGCCTGACTCAGGAAGGGGAGAATTACTTTCGCCAGGTGCAGAAGATACTGAACGACATGGCCGCGGCGGAAAATGCGCTGATGGAAAGCCGCCAGCGTCCGCAAGGCCTGCTTCGCGTCGACGCGGCAACGCCGGTGGTGCTGCACATGCTGACGCCTTTAGTGGCGGAGTTCCGCGAACGTTATCCTGAAATGTCGTTATCGTTGGTGTCTTCGGAAAACTTTATCAACTTGATCGAGCGAAAAGTGGATATCGCAATCCGCGTAGGCGAACTGACCGATTCCACACTGAAAGCGCGCAAACTGATGACCAGCTACCGGCATGTGCTCGCCTCTCCCGCCTATCTGGCTCAACACGGCACGCCGCTAACGGTAGAAGATCTTGAACATCACTGCTGCATCGGCTTCAACGACCTTCCCAGCTTGAACCGCTGGCCACTGGCTTGCTCAGATGGCAGCCAGTTGGAAATCACCCCAGGCTTGACGACCAATAGCGGAGAAACCCAGCGCCATCTCTGTCTGCATGGCAACGGTATCGCCTGCCTGTCGGACTTTATGAGCGACGAAGATATCAAACGTGGAGATTTGGTCCCGATTCTGGTGGAAGCGACACTGCCGGTCGCCATGCCGATCAACGCGGTTTATTACAGCGACAGCGCCGTCAGCAACCGTCTGCGCAGTTTTATTGATTTTGTGAGTGAATACCTGAAACGATAAAAAAGGCGCCCCGATGGACGCCTTATGCTGACTACTGCGAGGAATGATTAATCCCAGTTTGGCGCCAGACCTTCTGGGCTAACCAGACGGCCGTTGCACTCCAGTGCGGCAATCTGCGCCATATCTTCGTCGGTCAGCGTCAGTTGCTGCGCCAACAGGTTGCTCGCCAGGTTTTCACGCTTGGTCGAAGAAGGAATAACCGCATAACCCAGCTTCAATGCCCAAGCCAGGACAACCTGTGCTGGGGTCGCATTGTGACGAGCAGCAATGCTTTTGATCGTTTCGTCCTGCAGCGCTTTGCCGTAGGCCAACGTCATGTAAGAGGTGATGGCGATGTCGTGCTGCTGCGCAAATTCTACCACCTTGCGGTTCTGCAAGAACGGTGACAGCTCGATTTGGTTGGTGGCGATTTCATCGGCGCCAATCGCGTCAATCGCTTGCTGCATCAAGTCGATGGTGAAGTTAGATACGCCGATTTGGCGGGTCAGCCCCAGCTTTTTCGCTTCCAGCAGCTCAGCCATAAATTCGGCAACCGGCACTTCGTCGTTGGGTGACGGCCAGTGGATCAGCGTCAGATCAACGTAGGACGTTTGCAGTTTTTTCAGGCTTTCTTGCAGGCTTGGGATCAGCGCGCCTTTCGCCAGGTTTGCGATCCAAATCTTGGTGGTGATGAACAGGTCTTCACGTTTCACGCCGCTGGCAGCGATAGCCTGGCCAACAGCCGCTTCGTTTTCATAGATCTGTGCAGTATCAATAGTGCGATAGCCCAGCTCGAGTGCGGTGCTGACAGAATCGATAACAACCTGATCCTGAAGGCGGAAAGTACCTAAACCAAATGCAGGGATGCTCATAATGTTTTCTCTCATTAATGGGTAGATGTGGTATGAGGAGGATTATGGCAACTTTTTTAATGATCAAAAACGCCTGGTTCGGCATAAGACTTTTGATCTAAAGGCAACAATATGGGGAGTAAGGCGGTAAGGAAGGACAATTCCGGCCTGAAAATCGCAAAATATAGATATGAAAAAGCCCTGAGTCAGAGACTCAGGGCTTATCAAT
>NZ_JASGBT010000018.1:0-199 GCF_030053255.1 Serratia sp. PF-27 | reverse complement strand
TCTGAGTTCGGCATGGGGTCAGGTGGGACCACCGCGCTATTGCCGCCAGGCAAATTCTGTTTCAATCAACCCGCTTCATCGCTGAAGCCAGTCAATCCAATCTGTAAACAAGCTGAATATTGTCTTGGTCTCACCAAAACACCTTCGGTGTTGTAAGGTTAAGCCTCACGGATCATTAGTACTGGTTAGCTCAATGCAT
>NZ_JASGBT010000017.1:0-2122 GCF_030053255.1 Serratia sp. PF-27 | reverse complement strand
TTTTACGCCTGCTAAGTGTTTTACTGCCCCTTGCACACACGTTATCCACCAAAACTGTGGATAATGCGGCACTCAGACCGTTGGCGTATCGATGGGCAGGATGAGTGAGGGATTGTCATTGCGAACGGCGCCGACGGCGGGCGATACCGGTTGCCAGACGAAATCCTCTGCCTGCAGGCTGTACACGTCAGCCTGCATTTGACCAGAGGGCGGGACTAAGCGGGTGTCGAGCCAGTCGCGCGCGGCCGTCGGTCTCTGCTGCGTACAGCGCCGCAAAGAACAGCGGCAGGCCTTGCCTCAGCAAGAGCCCACAGGAGGAACGGCGGACGGCCTTACAAAATGACGCCAATAAAATTGCGACTGGCAATGGCATCAATGGGACGGCCAGAGACGAAAGTCAGTACGTTATGCCAGGAGCTTGGGATAACCCGACAAACGCTGTACCGCCACATTTCCCCTGATGATCCACTGCGAGCTGACGGTATAAAGCTGCTCAACCGGGGATAATTTTAGCGGACGGAAAAATCTGGGGTTCCGGCGTAGAACCCCGAATAAGGAATAATCCTTAATTCATTTCAGGATTATTAATTCCATCTAAAACCTCTCGGCAATATTCTTTTTTATAGGCTTCATCATTACTTAATGACTTAACCAAAAAATCAGCATTTTTCCAACCATTATCCCAATGCGTATCGAATCCTGACTGTTCATACTTTAATGTTCTAGTTAATGAGTCTTTTATTTGTTTTTTATATTTATCAATTTTCTCATTGGTTGCCCCACAAACATCATGTGCAACACGAGCATTTGAGCCAGAAAAACCTATTGCTGAAATTGCCATCGCTTCATTTGATTTGTCGAAATCATTCGCATATGCCACAGCATTAGATAAAGCGAATATGACAAGAGCAGGTATGATTTTTTTGTATGAAATCATCTTTCACCTCTAACTCATTGATTGTTCATGGGGTCAGTTTGGATATCGAAAATTATTGTACATTAAGGCTGCTTTTTAATCAGTCTCAACTTCTTTATAGAAGGCCTGAATGCGACAAACTTGGGAAGTACTGTAGCCTGTCGCGTCTGCTGTTTCTCGGATGCTCAGTTTCTTAATCTGTCGGTAGTACAGGACTTTCTGATGTCGTTCCTGATCTGCCTGCTTTCCCCGGTATCTACCCAACGTATGCGCCCGTTCAATTCCCTGCTTTTGCCGTTGGCGGCGACTCAACCAGTCCTTATGTGACATCGCGGCCATCAGGTCGATTAGCATGTTATTGATGGCGGTTATTACTGCACGGGTGATCGGGCCCGCCTGTGGAGGATCTTTCTCTAACAGCGCCTGCCATGAGGTAGGGACATCCAGGCTGACAATCCGTAACTCATGCTGCTCAATCTGCTTTTTCAACGTCATCCAGTCACTGTTGCTGAGACGGGTCAGGCGGTCTATCTGCTCAACCAGCAAAATATCAGTTACCGTTTGGGGGCGGCCAGCACAATCAGCATCCGTCGCTGCAGCGGCGACGGCCGGCGGACGTTAACCGTTGCCACGATGTCACCCCTCTCTCTTATAGATGAGGACATGCAGGCGCAGCCGGTCGGCATCAACACGTTCATCCATTATTGTGCCCGGATAGCCCTGCAGCGCCAGACCGTACCAGAAACTCAGAATGACAGAAGCCTTACCCAACTCTAGGGTGTAACCCATCCCGCCCTGGTTCAGATTGCATTTTTTAATCGCATCTTCTGCTTCCCGGGTCAGCTGCGCATAGCTGAGTGAAAAATTCAGTGCCTGATCCATCCTGCTCGCTCCATCTCACCGCTGGCGCGCACGAAATAAGTGGCGTTAGGATGCCGCACCAGCAGTTTGCCGATATCCAGCCGGCTCTCGACATAGTCCTGCGCCGGGGAGGGAAAACCGCAGGCCACGCGATCGGCAAACAGCGGTAACGTCAGGGGCTCAACTGGTGAAAAAGCATACAACCTTAAAGTACTCAGCATAATCATAACCAAGCTGTATATTTATACAGTAAGGCATAAACAAAACGCGAACGCGTGCCCCCCCCTATCCCCCTGCGGATCGCGCTTTGCCGCGTAATATAATAATTTTCTGAGCGATTTTTTT
>NZ_JASGBT010000003.1:0-75797 GCF_030053255.1 Serratia sp. PF-27 | reverse complement strand
GATGCTGGATATCGTCTTGTGGAGTGCCCACACAGATTGTCTGATAAATTGTTAAAGAGCAGTGCCGAGAAACTCATCGGCGCGGGCTGCGTATATTACGCTTTTCGCCCTGAGAGTCAAGCGTTTATTTCGCTTTCTTCTCGCTGACCCGGCGGCTTGTCAGTCGTTGTTCCCGGTCAGTGGAGGCGCATTATAGGGAGTTCTCGGCGGGCCGCAACCCCTAAATGCAAAAAACTTTTCAAGCGTTCAAATAATCACCAAAAATGCCTTTTTAGGATGTTTATTAGTCAAAAAATACCGGTTTTAACACAGTAATAGCGGCAAACCCTGTAAATAGGGACAAACGGAGATAAAGAAAAGGGAGCGGTCACCCGCTCCCTTTCATCTTTATTACGCTCGATTGCCGTTATTGGCGTGCAACGATATGGTCGTTTTCCACATCCAACGTGACCAGCTTGCCAGGGATCAGCTTGCCGGACAGTATTTGCTGCGCCAGCGGGTTCTCGATCTCCTGCTGAATAGCGCGTTTCAACGGACGCGCACCATATACAGGGTCGTAACCGGTTTTGCTCAACAGAGCCAGGGCCGGTTCGGTCATGGTCACTTCGTAACCGCGCTCTTCCAAACGCTTGTACAGACGCGACAGCTGAATCTTGGCGATCGCGGCAATGTGTTTCTCGCCCAGCGGGTGGAACACCACCACTTCGTCGATACGGTTGATGAACTCCGGACGGAAGTGGTGACTCACCATCTCCATCACCGACTCTTTCATCTGCGCGTAGTTCATCTGACCGAAATGCTCCTGGATCAGATCGGACCCCAGGTTGGACGTCATGATCACCACAGTATTGCGGAAATCGACGGTACGGCCTTGACCATCGGTCAGGCGGCCGTCATCCAACACCTGCAACAGAATATTGAACACGTCCGGATGCGCTTTCTCGACTTCATCCAGCAGAATCACCGAATAAGGCCGGCGACGTACGGCTTCCGTCAGGTAGCCGCCCTCTTCATAACCGACATAACCTGGAGGCGCACCGACCAGACGCGACACGGAGTGTTTCTCCATAAACTCGGACATATCGATACGCACCATAGCGTCGTCGCTGTCGAACAGGAACGAAGCCAGTGCCTTGCAGAGCTCGGTTTTCCCCACCCCGGTCGGGCCGAGGAACAGGAACGAACCGATCGGCCGATTAGGATCGGACAGCCCCGCACGGCTGCGGCGGATCGCATTGGAGACCGCGCTGACCGCTTCGTCTTGGCCAATCACTCGCGAATGCAGTTCTTGCTCCAGGCGCAGCAGCTTGTCGCGCTCACCTTCCAGCATTCTGGCCACCGGGATCCCGGTGGCACGCGCCAGCACTTCAGCAATCTCCGCATCGGTCACCCGGTTACGCAACAGCTTCATGCTCTTGCCTTCGGCCTGCGTAGCGGCGGCGAGCTGTTTCTCCAGCTCAGGGATCTTGCCGTACTGCAGTTCCGACATCCGCCCCAGATCGCCGACGCGGCGCGCCTGCTCCAGGGTGATTTTGGCCTGCTCGAGTTCAGCCTTGATGTTCTGGGTGCCGGAGAGCGACGCTTTTTCCGCTTTCCACTCTTCTTCCAGCTCAGAATATTCGCGCTCTTTCTGCCCCAGCTCATCGCTGAGCATGTCCAGGCGTTTCTTGCTGGCGTCGTCAGACTCTTTATTCAGCGCCTGCTGTTCCAGCTTCAATTGGATGATACGGCGCTCAAGCCTGTCGAGCGACTCCGGCTTGGAGTCCATCTGCATGCGAATGCTGGACGCCGCTTCGTCGATAAGGTCAATAGCCTTGTCCGGCAATTGACGATCGGCGATATAGCGGTGCGAAAGCGTTGCCGCCGCCACGATGGCCGGGTCGGTGATCTGCACATGGTGGTGCAGTTCATAGCGCTCTTTCAGGCCGCGCAGGATAGCGATGGTGTCTTCCACGCTCGGCTCCGCCACATACACTTTCTGGAAACGACGTTCGAGCGCCGCATCCTTCTCTATATATTGACGATACTCGTCGAGCGTAGTCGCGCCGACGCAGTGCAGCTCGCCGCGCGCCAGCGCCGGTTTGAGCATGTTGCCTGCATCCATCGCGCCATCCGCCTTACCGGCGCCGACCATGGTGTGCAGTTCGTCGATAAACAGGATAACGCTGCCTTCCTGCTTGGCCAGATCGTTGAGCACGCCTTTCAGACGCTCTTCAAACTCGCCGCGATATTTGGCCCCGGCGATCAAGGCGCCCATATCGAGGGACAATACGCGCTTGTGCTTCAGCCCTTCCGGCACTTCGCCGTTAATGATGCGCTGCGCCAGGCCTTCGACGATGGCGGTTTTACCCACGCCAGGCTCGCCGATCAGCACCGGGTTGTTTTTGGTACGACGTTGCAGCACCTGGATGGTGCGGCGGATCTCTTCGTCACGGCCGATCACCGGATCAAGCTTGCCCTGCTCGGCGCGCTCGGTCAGATCGATAGTGTATTTCTTCAATGCTTGCCGTTGGTCTTCGGCGCCTTGATCTTCCACGCTGTCACCGCCTCTCATCTGTTCAATGGCTTTGCTGATTTTGTCGGCCGTCGCGCCGGCCGCTTTCAACAAGTCGGTCAACGAGCCGCGATCTTCCAGCACCGCAAGCACAAACAGCTCGGAAGAAATGAATTTGTCCGCGCGCTTCTGCGCAAGCTTGTCGCACAGGTTCAGGACGCGCACCAGCTCATGGGACGGTTGAACGTCGCCACCGGTGCCTTCTACCTGCGGTAAACGGGACAGCGCCTGTTCGATCTCGGTGCGCACACGCCCGGCATCGATACCTGCGGAAGTTAATAGTGGACGAACCGTGCCCCCTTCCTGATTGAGCAGGGCGCTCATCAGATGTAGCGGTTCAATAAACTGGTTGTCGTGCCCAAGGGCTAGTGACTGGGCATCGGCGAGGGCAAGCTGGAATTTGTTGGTAAGACGATCCAGACGCATAACACCTCCAAGATGGGTCGAAATTGCTACTGGAGATTAAATGAGGTCATCCCTCAAATTTTCAAGGTTATCTCGACGCTAAATTTTCGGTACAACGCCATGCGTCGTTGGATCGTCCTAATTCAATAGGTTATATCAGCCAGATTAAACTTGCCAGACGTCCGGTTATTCCATCTCGTCGATAGGAGAAAAAATGACTCTTTTCGTTAACCGTGCAGCGGTCGCCGCCATAGATGGCCTGCACGCCTGCCCGCAACAAACGTTGGCGAGCCAGTAAGTAGATATTAGCCAAAAACTTATCGCCATGCGGCGTAAAGGCAGCCTCGGCTTCGGCGTCTTCCGCGATAAAGGCGGCACGCACCTCCGGCCCGACTTCAAACTGCTGCGGGCCGATCGCCGGCCCCAACCAGGCGCTGATCTGGCCCGGTGCGGCGGTGAACGCCGCCACGGTTTGTTCCAGCACGCCCTGGCATAGCCCACGCCAACCGGCATGAGCGGCGGCCACTTCATCGCCGTTCTGCGAGCAGAACAGCACCGGCAGACAATCCGCCGTCATCACGGCACACACCTGCCCAGGCACGTTGCTGTACACCGCATCCGCCCGCAGATCGGCGGGCGCTTGCCCCGTCAACGTCACCACACGGGTGCCATGTACCTGCTCGAGCCATACCGGCATCTGCGGCAAGCCGGCGGCGGTAACCACCCTTTCCCGATTGCGCTTCACCGCTTGCTCCTCGTCACCCACGTGAGTGCCGAGGTTCAGCGAGTCATAAGGCGGCAGGCTGACGCCGCCGCCGCGCGTGGTACTGCAAGCTTTAACACCGGGAGGAAACGGCCAGTCGGGCAGAATGAGCGCGTTCATTACCAGTCCATCTGATCTTTGAATTCTTCGGTGTCCGCCTTCAGCGCATTGATCAGATCGACCATGTCCTGCGGCAGCGGCGCATGCCACTCCATCTGGATGCCGCTGATCGGATGGTACAAACGCAGCATGGTGGCGTGCAGCGCCTGACGATCAAAACCGCGCAGCGTGCTGATGAAGGCTTCCGAAGCGCCCTTCGGCGGACGCGGACGGCCGCCGTACAGCGGATCGCCCACCAGCGGATGGCTGATATAGGCCATGTGCACGCGGATCTGGTGAGTACGGCCGGTTTCCAGGCGCAGGCGCAGGCGAGTATGCGCACGGAAGTGTTCCATGATGCGGTAATGCGTTACCGCCGGCTTACCCATCGGGTGCACCGCCATGTGGGTACGCTTGGTGGAGTGGCGCGCGATAGGCTCTTCTACCGTACCGCCGGCGGTCATGGTACCGATCGCCACCGCTTCGTATTCACGGGTGATTTCGCGCGCCTGCAGCGCCTCCACCAGCCGGGTTTGCGCCGGCACGGTTTTCGCCACCACCATCAGGCCGGTGGTGTCTTTATCCAGACGGTGCACGATGCCGGCACGCGGCACGTCGGCGATTTCCGGATAGTGATGCAGCAGCGCATTGAGCACCGTGCCGTCCGGGTTACCGGCGCCGGGATGCACCACCAAATCGCGCGGCTTGTTGATCACCAGGATGTCGCTGTCTTCATAGACGATATCCAGCGCGATATCCTGTGGCTCCCAACGCGCCTCTTCTTCAATCTGTGCATCGATGGCGACTGTCTCTCCGCCCAGCACCTTCTCTTTCGGTTTGTTTGACGTTTTGCCATTGACCTTCACCCGATCGCCCAGGATCCACTCTTTTATGCGAGATCGTGAATAATCAGGGAACAATTCGGCCAAAGCCTGATCTAAACGTTGTCCGAGTTGAGATTCGGCCACCGTTGCGGTGAGTTGTACTTGTTGTGCCATATGCAGCTTCTTCGTTAACGTTGGGTTTTCACGGCGATGCCGTTTAATATAATGTGCTATTGTACCTGGTCTTTGTCGGGAGCTTAACGGACAGTCTCCCGGAATAACACCCTGAGGATAATCAAAACGTCATGACGCGTATGAAATATCTGGTGGCGGCAGCCACGTTGAGCCTGGCGCTGGCAGGTTGCTCCACATCCAAGGATGCGGTTCCCGACAACCCACCTTCGGAAATCTATGCTACCGCGCAGCAAAAACTGCAGGACGGTAACTTCAAGGGCGCGATTACGCAACTCGAAGCGTTAGATAACCGCTATCCTTTCGGGCCGTATTCCCAGCAGGTCCAGCTGGATTTGATTTACGCCTACTATAAGGCCGCCGACTTGCCGATGGCTCAGGCATCCATCGATCGCTTCATGCGTCTGAACCCGACGCACCCGAACATCGATTACGTGATGTACATGCGCGGCCTGACCGACATGGCGCTCGATGACAGCGCGCTGCAGGGCTTCTTCGGGGTTGACCGTTCTGACCGCGATCCTCAGCACGCTCGCGCTGCGTTCCGCGACTTCAGCCAGTTGATTCAGCAATACCCGAACAGCCAATACGCGACCGACGCCAACAAGCGTTTGGTGTATTTGAAAGACCGCTTGGCCAAGTATGAGCTTTCGGTGGCGGAATACTACACTAAACGCGGTGCTTACGTCGCGGTCGTTAATCGCGCCGAACAGATGTTGCGTGAATTCCCGGATACCAAAGCGACGCACGACGTGTTGCCGCTGATGGAAAATGCCTACAAGCAGCTGCAGCTGAACGGCCAGGCTGACAAAGTGGCCAAAGTGATCGCCGCCAACCCGCAATAAGCGCGCGTCGGTAACGGCAGAAAAACAAAACGGCAGCCTCGGCTGCCGTTTTCATTGGCGTCGACCTGGTTTTCACTGGAAAAATACACAAGTAAAAACACGGTGTTAGCTAGCGCTCCTCACCGGTCAACTCATCGATAATGCGCCATCCGGCGGCAACTCTCAAGCATTAGATAGCCAATTCAAATGCTGAATCACAGATTGAACTAACTTTGCAAAAAGTGACAAAAAATCGTGATTTACATCACGCATTTAAACAAAAAGCGGGGTATGCTGGGTTCACCAAGACGGAAAGACAGAGAGGTAAGTTATATGACATTGAACATTACCAGCAAACAAATGGATATCACTCCCGCAATCCGCAATCACGTCGAAGACCGTCTCACCAAACTGGAAAAATGGCAGACCCAGCTGATAAACCCACATATCGTCTTATCTAAAGAACCGCAGGGGTTTGTCGCCGACGCTACCATTACCACGCCTAACGGCCCGCTGGTCGCCAGCGCCAAACATGATGACATGTACACCGCCGTTAATGAGCTGATCGCCAAGCTGGAACGCCAGTTGAACAAGGTGCAGCATAAAGGCGAAGCGCGCCGCTGCAATGCCAGCGTGAAAGACATCGTGCCGGAAGTCACGCAAGAGCAGGAATAACCGTCCGACAGCGATTGCCGCATCAAACGCGCCCGAGGGCGCGTTTTTTGTCGGGTATTTTTGTTGACGGGGTAAAAGCCAGCGGTTACTTTAAAACCTGTTCGCATTAACCTTAGGTAGACCATGCCACGCACACCGTTTTTCTTCGCATTCTTTTTTACCTTCCCCTGACTGGGAGGCGTTTCGTCGTGTAAGAAAGAATGCGAAGACGAACAACAAAGCCTCCTGGAAACAGGAGGCTTTTTTTATGGCTGTTTTACAACGAATAAGAACTGAAGGCGGAAGCTGATTATGACTGACAACCCGTTATTGGTGCTGCGCGAGCGCATCAGCGCACTGGACTTGAAACTGTTGGCCCTGCTGGCGGAACGCCGTGAGCTGGCGATCGAAGTCGGCAAGACCAAGCTGCACTCTCATCGCCCGATCCGCGATAAAGAGCGCGAGCGCGATCTGCTGGATGCGCTGATCGCCGCCGCCAAGCCTTACGACCTGGACGGCTTTTACGTCACCCGCCTGTTTCAACTGATCATCGAAGATTCCGTCCTGACCCAGCAGGCGTTGCTACAGCACCAGCTCAACCCCGTCAGCCAACATTCCGCCCGCATCGCCTTCCTCGGCCCAAAAGGCTCTTACTCACATCTGGCAGCACGCCAATACGCTGCCCGCCACTTCGATCAGCTGATCGAATGCGGCTGCCAGAAGTTTCAGGATATCTTCACCCAGGTGGAAACCGGCCAGGCGGACTATGCGATTCTGCCTATCGAGAACACCAGCTCCGGGTCGATTAACGAGGTGTACGATCTGCTGCAGCACACCAGCCTGTCGATCGTCGGCGAACTGACCAACCCGATCAACCACTGCGTTCTGATTGCCGGCGACAGCGATCTGAGCCAGATTGAAACCGTCTACAGCCACCCGCAACCGTTCCAGCAGTGCAGTCAGTTCCTGAACCGCTTCCCACACTGGAAAATCGAATACACTGAAAGCACAGCGGCCGCGATGGAGAAAGTCGCCAAGCTGAATTCGCCGAAGGTGGCTGCTCTGGGCAGCGAAGCCGGCGGCGCACTGTATGGGCTGCAGGTGCTGGAACACAACCTCGCCAACCAGCAGCAGAACATCACCCGTTTTATCGTCCTGGCGCGCAAAGCGATCGACGTCTCCGAACAGGTGCCGGCCAAAACCACGCTGATCATGGCGACCGGCCAACAATCCGGCGCACTGGTCGAAGCGCTGCTGGTACTGCGCGACAACGGCATCATCATGACCAAGCTGGAGTCACGCCCGATCAACGGCAATCCGTGGGAAGAGATGTTTTATATCGATGTGCAGGCCAACCTACGCGCCGAGGCGATGCAAAAAGCGCTGCGCGATCTGACGCCAATCACCCGCTCGCTGAAGGTGCTGGGCTGTTACCCGAGCGACACCGTGGTGCCGGTCAACCCATCCTGAAACCATAAAAAAGGGTTCGGCTTGGCCGAACCCTTTACGTTTACTGCCCGCGTTTCACTGCCGGCTGTCGTTAGCCTGCCGCAACAGCGTGCGGCTCTCCACCAGAAAGCGCTGGGCGTAATCGCCGAACCAATGCTCTACCTTGCGGAAGCTATCGATAAACGCCTGTTTGTCGCCATGCTCCAACAGCTTGATCGCCTCGCCGAAGCGCTGGTAGTAACGCTTAATCAGCGCCACGTTTTCTTCCGACGACATGATGATGTCAGCGTACAGCTGCGGATCCTGCGCGAACAGGCGGCCAACCATCGCCAGCTCCAGCCGGTAGATCGGCGAGGAGAGCGCCAGCAGCTGCTCCAGTTGCACGTTCTCTTCCGCCAGGTGCAGCCCGTAGGCGAAGGTGGCGAAGTGCCGCAGCGCCTGAATAAACGCCATATTCTGATCGTGTTCGACCGCGCTGATACGATGCAGCCGCGCCCCCCACACCTGCAGCTGTTCAAGCAGCCATTGGTAAGCCTCCGGTTGGCGGCCATCGCAGTAAACCACCACCTGCTTCGCCACGCTGCCCACGTCCGGACCAAACATCGGATGCAACCCCACCACCGGGCCGCTGTGCGCCGCCAACATCGCATGCAGCGGACGATTCTTCACCGACGCCAAATCCACCAGAATACAGTCGTCAGGCAACGGCGGCAGGCGGCTTATCACCTGCTCGGTCACGTGGATCGGTACGCTGACAATCACCATACCGGCATCCGCCAACAGCTGTTCCGCCTGCGGCCAATCTTCCTGATCCAATACCCTGACCTGATAACCCGACAGCGTCAGCAGACGGTTGAACAGCCGGCCCATCTGGCCGTTGCCGCCGATGATGACGATCGGCCGCAGCTGCGGGCACAGAGTTTTAAAACCTTTATCGTTCTCGCTGACGTACGATTCGCGCATCACACGGCGCAAGACGTCCTCGATCAAATCCGGCGGCACGCCGAGGTTTTCCGCCTCCTGGCGGCGCGAGGCCAGCATCGCCGCCTCGCGCTCCGGCACATAAACCGGTAAACCGTGGCGGCTTTTCACCTCCCCCACTTCCGCTACCAGATGCAGGCGTTTCGCCAGCAGATCCAGCAACGCTTTGTCCACCTCGTCGATTTGATCGCGCAGCGCGGTCAGTTCTGCCACCATAACTTACTTTTCTCCCGTGCGTGCCTTCAGCGCAGCGCCGAGTTCCTGATGCATGTGGCGCAGCAGTGTTTCCGTGCTCTCCCAGTCGATGCAGGCGTCGGTGACGGATACGCCGTAACGCATGTCAGCACGCGGCTGTTCGGAAGACTGATTGCCCTCATGCAGATGGCTCTCCAGCATAATGCCGGTAATCGAGCGGTTACCCGCTTTAATCTGCTCCACCACGGACTCGGCCACCGCCGGCTGACGGCGATAGTCTTTATTCGAGTTGCCATGGCTGCAATCTACCATCAAGGACGGATGGAGTCCCGCCTCGAGCATCTGTTTTTCACAGGCCGCAACGTGCTCGGCGCTGTAGTTCGGGGTTTTACCGCCGCGCAGGATCACGTGCCCGTCCGGATTGCCCTGAGTCTGCAGCAAGCAAACCTGGCCCGCCTGGTTGATGCCGACGAAGCGGTGCGGCATAGCGGCGGCGCGCATGGCATTGATGGCGGTACCCAGGCTGCCGTCGGTGCCGTTTTTGAACCCGACCGGCATCGACAGGCCAGAAGCCATTTCACGGTGGGTCTGCGATTCGGTGGTACGCGCACCGATCGCCGACCAGCTGAACAAGTCCCCCAGGTACTGCGGGCTGTTCGGATCCAACGCTTCGGTAGCCAACGGCAAGCCCATGCCCACCAGATCCAGCAACAGGCGACGCGCGATATGCAAGCCTGCTTCAACGTCAAACGAACCGTCCATGTACGGATCGTTGATCAAACCTTTCCAGCCGACAGTGGTTCTGGGTTTTTCAAAATAAACGCGCATAACGATATACAGCTGATCGCTCAAGTCAGCCGCCAGGGTTTTCAAACGACGGGCGTAGTCCAGTGCCGCATCCGGATCGTGGATCGAACAAGGCCCACACACGACCAACAGGCGATGATCGCGCCCCTGCAAAATGTTGGCGATGGTGTTACGCGCGGTGGCGATTTCATTTTCGTCGTCGGCGCTGAGCGGGAACTGGTTCTTCAGCTCCTCCGGCGTGATGAGAACCTGTTCTGCACTGATGTGTACGTTATTGAGCGCGTCTTTTTGCATGATGCTATTCCTGTCGTTTGGCGTTATGCGTTGAAATGGAACATTGAGCGTTTCAGGGCTCTACCCTATCACGATATGTAAAGTTTTCAATCCAATTTCCGTAAATAAAAAATTACCATAATTTCTCTTATGAGATAACATGCATAAACACATCAAGAAAATACAATAAAAACAAACAAATTCAATTAAATAATAAATTCACAAGCGCCTCAAAACGCACCTATTCGCCTTCCCGGCGAAAGCCCCATATCGTAAACATATGTGTACAACTTGTTTTACAGGCAAGATGCGCCGCCCGTCTCGGCGCCAACGAACGGGCAGGCGCGGATACCGTCAGACTCAGCACGAAATGCCGCCGAAAGCGATGAATTTCAGTAGAAGAAAAGCGAATAAATGAGGAATAAAAATTAAAAACTTAAGCTAATAGCGGCTATTTTTGTCGCTGAAATGAACCGATATAATGTGACCGTCATCAACAATAACCACCCTTAACAACTGGATCCAAGATGCTCTCTTCTCGCGCTCGTCGCGCTTTTCCGCTGTATATTTGCTGCTTAACGACTTTCACCAGTGTTTCAGCCTTTGCCGACAATACGCTTTTCACCGCGATGGACGATCCGGCCACCGCCAAGAAACCATTCGAAGGCAACGTGCAGGCGGGCTACAACGCCCAGTCAGGTAACTCGCAGAGCTCCACCCTGCTTGCCAACACCAACATGACCTGGTTCAACAGCGACGCGGCGTACAGCCTGTGGGGGGCGGCTAACAACACCACCTCCTCCAACGTGCGCTCGTCCGAAAAATACCAGGCCGGTGGCCGTACGCGCTATAACCTGACCGATCGCAACTACCTGTTCGGCCAGGCCAGCTGGCTGAGCGACCGTTTCAACGGTTACGACTCACGCTCCACGCTGACCGGCGGCTACGGCCGTCAACTCCTCAACGGGCCGCTTAGCGATCTGCGGGTGGAATTCGGTCCCGGCGTGCGCCATGACGAATACCATGGCGGCGGCCGCTCGACCAAAGGGTTGGCCTATGGCGCGGCCAACTATTCCTATCAGCTGACCGACAACACCAAGTTCATTCAGGGCGTTTCCGCACTGGCGAACGAAGAAACCACGCTGAACTCGGAAAGCGCGTTGAACGTGGCGATCAACGATCGCTTCTCGCTGCGCGTGGCTTACACCGTGACCTACAACAGCAAACCGCCGGCCTCGGCGCCGAAGAACACCGACACGACGACCTCGGTCACGCTGGTCTACGGCCTGTAATTTCCCCCCAATATTTCTCAAAGCCCATCATTGATGGGCTTTTTTTATGCCTGCCGCCCTCTTTTGCACAATCTGCTAAAAATATTCACCCCACCCATTGACGACTTTAGCAAATAGCTTAATACTGTATGCATATACAGTAATTATTATACAGCCTCGGGGCATGATGGATTTCGATAGAGAGTGGCCAGAAACGCATCGATAGCCGCCACAGCTCCCGAGAGACTGTAAACAAAGCGAGCATAAGCTATGGAGAAAATCACCTCATTCATCACCTACGCCATGGCGTTGTTTCTCGCCTGGCTCGGCAAGCTGTCACCGCAGGACATTGCCTTTCTAGTCGGTGCGGCGGTAGGCATCGGCACGTTTCTGGTGAACTGGTACTACCGACGTAAAAGCCTGCAGATCTTGAAGGCTATTGAACGCAATGCGGCATCACGGAGGAAAATTTACGATGAATGCAATCGTTAAGCGCTGCAGCGTCGCCACCGTTTTGGCCATCGCCGTGCTATTGCCGTCATTTGGCGAGCTGCAAACCTCAGAAGCCGGCCTCAGGCTGATCGCCGATCTCGAAGGCTGCCGCCTGTCGCCTTACCAGTGTAGCGCCGGGGTGTGGACACAGGGCATTGGACACACTGCCGGCGTCATCCCAGACAAGATGATAGATGAACGCAAAGCCGCGGTGGATTTGGTAGACGATGTTCGCCGCACCGAACGCGGCATGGCCGCTTGCCTGCCGCATACGCTCTCGCAACAAACCTATGACGCAGTGATCGCCTTCGCCTTCAATGTGGGCGTCGGCGCAGCCTGCCACTCTACGCTGGTCGCGCTGCTGCAACAGCGCCAGTGGCGGCAGGCCTGCGATCAGTTACCACGCTGGATTTACGTAAACGGAAAGAAAAATAAGGGGCTGGAACAGCGACGCGCCATGGAACGCGCACTGTGCTTGCAGGGGATTGCCTCATCATGACGAGTTCGCTCGCCAAAGGGTGATGCCACAACAATTTCACTTAATTTGTTCAAGGGGGTTCTTATGATGCACTGTCCACTATGCGGTCACGTGGCCCACACTCGCTCCAGCCGCTATCTGAGCGAGTCGACCAAAGAGCGTTACCATCAATGCCGCAACATCAATTGCAGCTGCACGTTCGCCACGCACGAGTCCGTCGCGCGGGTGATCGTCAAACCTGGCGATGACATTATCCCGGCGCAGCCTCACCCGCCGGAGAGTCAGCATAAACAAAGCGCCGCGGCGCTATAATGCAAAAAGCCTGCTTATGCAGGCTTTATTATGTTGGCGGCGCGCAGACGAAATCTCGCAAATGTAACCAGTCGAGATTTAAGATAAAAAAAGGGGTTGGCATAATACCAACCCCTGATAACTATTAACTTTTGGATGCAGCGTTAGCCAACGCGGTTCAGACGCTCTTTGATACGAGCAGCCTTACCAGTACGCTCACGCAGGTAGTACAGTTTAGCTTTACGAACGGCACCACGACGTTTCACAGCAATGCTGTCGATTACTGGGGAGTGAGTCTGGAATACGCGCTCAACACCTTCGCCGTTGGAAATCTTACGAACAGTGAATGCAGAGTGCAGACCGCGGTTACGGATAGCGATAACCACGCCCTCGAATGCCTGCAGACGTTTTTTGCTACCTTCAACGACCCATACCTTCACTTCCACGGAATCACCCGGACGGAATGCAGGTACGTCTTGTTTCATCTGCTCTTGTTCAAGTTGCTTAATAATGTTGCTCATAATATGTCTCTTACCCTAGGTAAACTGATATATCGGTCCCGTCTGTTGTCAGACGTTTCCTTCATAGTCCTGTTGCCTGGCCTGATGTTCCCGTTGGAACTCAGCCAGCAACACCGCTTGCTCGTCAGTCAGAGCTAGGCTTTCTAGAAGTTCAGGTCTTCTAAGCCAGGTTCGGCCCAGCGACTGCTTTAAGCGCCAACGACGTATCTCGGCATGGTTACCCGACAGCAGAACTGGCGGTACCTCCATCCCTTCCAACACCTCTGGGCGGGTATAGTGCGGGCAGTCCAGCAATCCGTCGGCGAAGGAGTCTTCCTCCGCTGAGGCCTGATGGCCCAGCACACCCGGTATGAAACGGGCGACTGAATCAATCAGGGTCATTGCCGGCAGTTCCCCGCCGCTGAGAACGTAATCGCCGATTGACCATTCTTCGTCAATTTCGGCTTGGATTACGCGCTCGTCTATCCCTTCGTAACGGCCGCATACCAGAATCATCTTCTGATTGGCCGCCAGTTCGCACACGCCGGTTTGATCCAGCTTGCGCCCCTGAGGTGACAGATAAATCACCTTTGCTCCCTCGCCTGCCGCTGCTTTCGCCGCATGAATGGCTTCCCGTAAAGGTTGCACCATCATCAGCATTCCCGGTCCGCCGCCGTAAGGGCGATCGTCCACGGTACGATGCCGGTCGTAGGTGAAGTCGCGAGGACTCCAACACTGCACGCTCAGCAGGCCATTTTTTACTGCCCGGCCAGTCACCCCGTAATCGGTGATAGCGCGGAACATCTCAGGAAACAGGCTTACAATACCGATGAACACAAGCCAATCCCCTTACCGTTATTCCACTTGCTTCGACCGTTTGATCCGGGGGTCAAAAACCAGGATCCCAATCTGCCTCAATCACGCGGGCAGTGAGATCGACTTTCTTGATAACCTGCCCATGAAGAAACGGAATCAACCGCTCCTTCATGCCGAACGCATCTTTCAGGTTCGCTTTCACAACCATCACATCGTTCGAGCCGGTTTCCATCATATCGATGACTTTACCCAGCTCGTAGCCGGCGGTGGTGACTACCTGGCAGCCCATCAGGTCTTTCCAGTAGTAATCGTCACCCTCCAGCGGAGGAAGTTGCTCAGAATCCACCATAATCTCGCGATTAGTCAGCAGATTCGCCGCGTCCCGATCGTCAATGCCTTTGACCTTGATGATCAGATCCTGACTGTGGCGCTTCCAGTCTTCCAACTCGATATGCTGCCACTGACCCGCCTGCTGGATAAACCACGGCTGATAGTCAAAAATGCTTTCGGCGTTCTCGGTGGATGAAAACACTCTGAGCCAACCACGAATGCCGTAAGCGGACCCCATTTTACCGAGTACAATCGGCGCGATCGGCGCTACCGGTTTGAGTTGCTTGCTCATTGCCACCACCGCGACAGATTAAGCTGCTTTCTTAGCGTCTTTGATCAGCGCGTGAACGCGATCAGAAACGGTTGCACCCAGACCAACCCAGTGCTCGATGCGGTCCAGGTCCAGACGCAGTGCTTCAGCCTGACCGGAAGCGATCGGGTTGAAGAAGCCAACGCGCTCGATGAAACGACCATCACGAGCGTTGCGGCTGTCGGTCACTACTACTTGATAGAACGGACGCTTTTTAGCGCCGCCACGTGCCAAACGAATTGTTACCATAACATCCTCTTTAGTTAATAAAACAGCCGGGCCCCATTGAGGGACGGGGCCCGGTTGCAATATAAAAAGCCCGAAAATTTTACTCATTTTGGCGCAAAAAGCAATCTAAAGCGTCGATCGCAGGGGACAACTTTTGCAGCCTGTCAAATTTCGGGCGGTTTTCACCGCGAACGGCGAATGCTGAAAGCGCCCGCACTCAGCGTGCGGAGGCCCATTAGCGGCCTGGGAAGCCCGGCGGCATCATACCTTTCATGCCGCGCATCATCTTCGCCATACCGCCTTTCTTCATCTTCTTCATCATACGCTGCATTTCGTCGAACTGCTTCAGCAAGCGGTTGACGTCCTGCACCTGCATGCCGGCCCCCATCGCGATGCGGCGCTTGCGCGAGCCCTTGATGATTTCAGGTTTGGCGCGCTCTTTCAGCGTCATCGAGTTGATGATCGCCTCCATGCGCACCAGCACTTTGTCGTCCATCTGCGATTTGACGTTGTCCGGCAGTTGGCCCGCGCCCGGCAGCTTGCTCAACATGTTGGCCATACCGCCCATGTTGCGCATCTGCTTGAGCTGCTCCAGGAAGTCGGTCAGATCGAAACCGTCGCCCTTCTTCAGCTTGTTGGCCAGTTTCTCCGCCTGCTCGCGGTCGACCTTGCTTTCGATATCTTCGATCAGTGACAGCACGTCGCCCATGCCCAGGATGCGTGATGCCACGCGATCCGGGTAGAACGGCTCCAGCGCTTCGGTCTTCTCGCCCACGCCGAGGAATTTGATCGGCTTGCCGGTGATATGGCGGATGGACAATGCGGCACCGCCGCGCGCGTCGCCGTCGACCTTGGTCAGCACCACGCCGGTCAGCGGCAGCGCTTCGTTAAACGCCTTGGCGGTATTGGCGGCGTCCTGGCCGGTCATGGCGTCGACCACGAACAGGGTTTCCACCGGCTTGATCGCCGCATGCACCTGTTTGATCTCGTCCATCATCGCTTCGTCAACGTGCAGACGGCCGGCGGTATCGACGATCAGTACGTCGTAGAATTTCAGCTTGGCCTGTTGCAGCGCGCGATTGACGATGTCGATCGGTTTTTCTTTAACGTCAGACGGGAAGAAATCGATGCCGACACCTTCCGCCAGCGTTTCCAGCTGTTTGATCGCCGCTGGGCGATAAACGTCCGCGGAAACCACCAACACTTTCTTCTTCTGTTTTTCTTTCAGGAACTTGCCGAGCTTACCGACGCTGGTGGTTTTACCGGCGCCCTGCAGGCCCGCCATCAGCACCACCGCCGGCGGCTGGGCCGCCAGATTCAGCTCGGTGTTGACTTCGCCCATCGCGGCGATCAGCTCACCCTTGACGATCTTGACGAACTCCTGCCCCGGCGTCAGGCTCTTGTTGACTTCATGACCAACCGCGCTCTCTTTGACGCGGTTGATGAAGTCGCGCACCACCGGCAGCGCAACGTCCGCTTCCAGCAATGCCATACGCACTTCACGCAGGGTTTCCTTGATATTCTCTTCGGTCAGCCGCCCGCGGCCGCTGATATTGCGCAACGTGCGCGACAATCGATCGGTTAAATTTTCAAACATCGTCTCATGCTCAACGTGTAATGACAGGCCGCTCCGGCGACACAATTGCGCCGATGATAACACGAAGCGCGCAGGATCTCTGCCTCAGCGTTGGAGATAGGTTGGAGTGAAACGCGCGCAACGTTATACTGACACTCCTATTAACCACGCCGAAGCAAAATTAAACGCTATGCCAGTTTTCTCCATTGTGGCTTTGATGGCCTACCTGCTCAGCCTTGGACTGATCATTCCCAGCTTGTTGCGGAAGAACAGCGCATACCGTCGACTGGCCCTCGTCTCGGCGGTGGTGGCGCTGATTTGCCACGCCATCGCGCTGCAGCAGCGCATCTTTGACGTCAGCGCCGGGCAGAATCTCAGCCTGCTGAACATTGGTTCTATCGTCAGCCTGATCATCTGCTCGGTGATGACCTTTGTCGCTTCACGCGATCGCGGCTGGTTCCTGCTGCCGATCGTCTACAGCTTCGCGATGATCAATCTGGCCTTCGCCAGCTTCATGCCCGGCGAGTTCATCACTCACCTGGAGGCCAGCCCGGAATTGATGGTGCATATCGGCCTGGCGCTATTCTCTTACGCCACCCTGATCATCGCCGCGCTCTACGCCTTACAGCTCGCCTGGCTCGACTACCTGTTGAAAAACAAGAAGCTGACCTTCAGCGCCGACATGCCGCCGCTGATGAGCATCGAGCGCAAGATGTTCCATATCACCCAGATCGGCGTGGTGCTGCTGACGCTCACCCTGTGCACCGGCCTGCTGTACATGGATAACCTGTTCAGCAAAGAGAACGTGCATAAAGCCGTGCTGTCGATCATGGCCTGGTTCGTGTATATCGTGCTGTTGTGGGGCCATTACCATGAAGGCTGGCGCGGCCGCCGCGTCGTCTGGTTCAGCTTCGCCGGCGCCTTCCTGCTGACGCTCGCCTATTTCGGCAGCCGTCTGATTCAGCAGGTGATGGTGCGCTAGGCCAGCCTGGCTCAATTCTCCCTCTCTATAAGGAATACTGCATTGGAGCATGTGTCGACGGGGACCCTCATCATTATCCTGGTGATCATGATCGTGGTCTCCGCTTACTTCTCCGCCTCCGAAACCGGCATGATGACGCTCAACCGTTATCGCCTGCGTCATCTGTCCAAACAGGGCAACCGCTCGGCGCGTCGGGTGGAGAAGCTGCTGCAAAAACCGGATCGGCTGATCGGCCTGGTGCTGATCGGCAACAACCTGGTCAACATCCTCGCCTCGGCGCTGGCGACCATCGTCGGCATGCGGCTGTATGGCGATCTCGGCGTGGCGATCGCGACCGGCATACTGACCTTCGCCGTGCTGCTGTTCGCCGAAGTGCTGCCGAAGACCTTCGCCGCCCTCTATCCGGAACGTATTGCCTTCCCCAGCAGCGTCCTGCTGGCCCCGTTGCAAAAGGTGATGTTCCCGCTGGTCTGGCTGCTCAACGGCATCACCAGCCTGACCTTGCGCCTGTTCGGCATTCGCACCAACGTGCGCATCAGCGACGCCGTCAGCAAGGATGAGCTGCGTACCATCGTGCGCGAATCCCAGTCGCAGATCTCACGCCGCAATCAGGACATGCTGATCTCGGTGCTGGATCTGGAAAAGGTGACGGTCAACGACATCATGGTGCCGCGCACCGAGATCGTCGGCATCGACGTCAACGACGACTGGAAGTCGATCATGCGCCAGCTGACCCACTCGCCGCACGGCCGCATCGTGCTGTATCGCAGCTCGTTGGACGATGCGATCGGCATGCTGCGCGTGCGCGAAGCCTACCGCCTGATGACCGAGAAAAAAGAGTTCAACAAAGAGAACCTGCTGCGCGCCGCCGATGAGATCTACTTCGTACCGGAAGGCACGCCGCTCAACGTTCAGTTGGTGAAATTCCAGCGCAATAAAGAGAAGGTCGGCATCGTGGTCGACGAGTACGGCGACATTCAGGGCCTGGTTACGGTGGAAGACATCCTCGAGGAGATCGTCGGCGACTTCACCACCTCGATGTCACCGACGCTGGCGGAAGAAGTCACGCCGCAGAGCGACGGTTCGGTCTTGATCGACGGCACCGCCAACGTACGGGAGCTGAACAAAGCCTTCAACTGGACCTTGCCGGCCAATGAAGCCCGTACCGTCAACGGTATGCTGCTGGAAGAACTGGAAGAGATCCCCGAAATCGGCACCCGGGTGCGTATCGGCCATTACGATATCGACATTCTCGACGTACAGGGCAACATGATCAAACAGGTGCGAGTCACGCCGATCACCTCGCTGCAGTCCAGCGTCGGCCATCACTGACCGCCGGCCAGAACGTAAAAAAGACGCGAAATCGCGTCTTTTTTGTTTCTGCGGGAAACGTACGGTCAGATATGCAGCTCCTGCAGCTTCTCTTTCGGCAGCGCCAGCTCGTCGTTGTGGTTCACCACCACGCCGTTATCCAGAATGTGCTTGGCGATTTCCTGCGCTTCTTCCAGCGAGTGCATGTGGTAGGTACCACACTGGTACTCGTTCAGCTCAGGGATCTTGCGCTGGTCGGTCACTTTCAGCACGTCGGCCATCGCCGCTTTCCAGGCATCGGCAACGCGCTGCTCTTCCGGCACGCCGATCAGGCTCATGTAGAAACCGGTGCGGCAGCCCATTGGGGAGATGTCGATAATCTCCACGCCCTGGCCGTTCAGGTGGTCGCGCATAAAGCCGGCGAACAGGTGTTCCAGCGTGTGAATGCCGCGTTCGGGCATCACTTCCAGGTTCGGGCGGCAAAAGCGCAGATCAAACACCGTGATGGTATCGCCATGAGGCGTTTTCATGGTTTTTGCAACGCGGACAGCCGGAGCTGCCATACGGGTATGATCGACGGTAAAGCTATCCAGCAATGGCATTTCGCTACCTCCTCGTAAAAGAGCATTTATTTCGAAACTTTTTTTCCTAACCGGGAAACCTTTTCCAACCCTGCGAGTCTGAGTATGTGAAAGACGCGCATTTGTTATCATCATCCCTGTCATCAGAGATGCATATTTGGCCACATTGATGTGGCCTTTTTCTTTTTCAGCTTCCGCCGTTTTGCTTCAGGAACGCTTCAAAGCTTAGCGTATCATTGGCTTCTATGTCGCGTTGGCGCTGCCACGAGGCTTCCCGCTCTTTATCCAGCTCGGCCTCATTCAGGATTTCCAACGGTTCTTCCAGCAACGTCTGGCGATACTGCTCCGCCAGCTGCAGACCGACGCGCCCAGTGCCTTCCGCCTTCATCGCCTTCAGAATGCGCGCGGAGAAGGTCAGCTCAGGATCGTCAAATGCGGCGACCAGCTCATCACACACCTGCTGGTATTGACGGTTGCCGGCTTCGCCGTCCAACACTTCCGCGACCCGACGCAGATCGGCGAACAGCGCCTTGCCCACGTTTTCCAGCGGTTCATGGCTGGCGCCACAGCCGATGCCGATGGTCTGGCCCGGCTTGCGCCCTTCCAGAATCACCCGGTTCCAGTTCTTGCGCGTGCACAGCAGTTCATCGCTGCTCATCTCCGGCGCATCGGCCAGCGCGCACCACACCAGGAACAGATCCAGGAAACGCGCCTGCACCGCATCCACGCCGATCGGCGAGAACGGGTTGATATCCAGCGAACGCACTTCGATATATTCGATACCGCCGCGCAGCAGCGCGTCTGACGGCGTCTCGCCGCTTTTGGTCACGCGCTTCGGCCGGATCGGCGCATACAGCTCGTTTTCGATTTGCAGCACGTTACTGTTCAACTGCAGGTAGCGGTCACCCTCTTTCACGCCCAGCTTGGCGAACTCTTCGGAAGGCGTAACGATCGCCCGCTTCAGACCGGCCACATAGCTGTGCAGATCGTTGAAGGTGATGCCCAGATTACTCTGCGACTTGTTGGTGTAACCCAGGTCGCTCAGACGCAGCGAGGTGGCGTACGGCAGATAGCACATCCCCTGCTCGGTGCGTTCGAACGGCAGAGTGGTCTCGCGACCTTTGAGGAACGAAGAACAAATGGCCGGCGATGCGCCGAACAGATACGGGATCACCCAACCGAAACGGTAATAGTTGCGGATCAGGCGGAAATACCCCGCCGAGATCTGCTCTTTACCGCTTTCTGCGTCCTGCACGCCAGCCCAGGCCTGCCAAAACTCCAGCGGCAGCGAGAAGTTGTAGTGCACGCCGGAAATGGTCTGCATCAACGCGCCATAGCGATTCTTCAACCCTTCGCGGTACAGCGTCTTCATGCGGCCGATGTTCGACGAACCGAACTGCGCCAGCTCAATATCCTGCTCGGCTTCGATAAAGCACGGCATGCTGAGCGGCCACATGCGCTCATCGCCAATATTGCGCGCCACGTAGCGATGAATATCGCGCAGGAACGTCAGCAGGTGATCGATATTGTCATCAACCGGCGTAATGAACTCTAACAGCGCCTCGGCGAAATCCGTGGTGATCCAGTGGTGCGTCAATGCCGCCCCCAGCTTTTCCGGATGCCCGGTAGTCGCCAAGGTGCCGTTCGGCGTGACTCGCAGCGTTTCACGCTCGATGCCGCGACGAATGCCTTTTAATGCCTGAGGATGGGCTTCCAACCAAGAAAGCGCCTGTGATACGTCCGGGATCAAATTGACCTCCCGCTTCTAAAAACAATAACTCGTAAGCATACTGAATCCGCACCCGAGAGAATATTGAGTTATATTCACTTAGTTACTGCCACCAGGCGATGCCCTGTACCGTTATCATAGTCAAAACGATGTAACGCAGCGCCTTTCCGATACACAGAAACAGCGCGACAGAGCCCCAGGGCATGCGCAGCCAACCTGCCAACACGCACAACAAATCGCCCACCACCGGCACCCAACTGAGCAACAGCGCAGCCGGGCCGAAGCGTTGCAGCCACCCGAGCGCCGTTGCCAGCCCCCGCTGTGGTTTCAACGCCGGTAACAGGCGCCCGATAATGACATTGGTCAAGCCGCCCAGCGTGTTGCCCAGGGTCGCGGCCAGCACCAGCAATTCCGGCGAGACGCGACTCTGGGTCAGCAAGGCGACCAGAACGATTTCTGAATTTCCCGGCAGCAGCGTCGCACTGAGGAAGCTACTGCCAAATAACGATATTACGGCTAGCGTACTACTCACAGCGTGCGGACGTCTACCACAGCCATACCGGCACTTTTCGCCGCCTGAATGCCAAATTCGGCATCTTCAAACACCACGCATTTTTCCGGCGGCACGCCGATCAGTTCAGCACAGCGTAAGAAGGTATCCGGCTCCGGTTTATGGCGCTGTACGTCGTCCGCGCCGACGATCGCGTCGAAGCAGTCGAACAGGCCGAGATGACGCAGCAGCATTTCCGCCATGCGGTGCTCGCTGCCGGTACCGACCGCCATCGGACGGCGACCGTGATAGGACTTCACCACCTCGATCAGCGGCAACGGGCGCACGCTATCCAGCAGCATCGCTTCCACCGCGCGGGTTTTCTCCGCCGCCAGGTGATGGGGATCGAGGTCGGCCTGATGGCTGGCGATAATCGCCTGAGCGATGCGCCAGGTCGGCGAACCGCTCAGCGCCACCATGGCCGTTTCATCAAACGTCATGCCATAACGGGACAGCACTTCATGCCACGCTTTACGGTGCGTTGGCTCGGTGTCCAGAATCGTGCCGTCCATGTCGAAAATAAGACCCTGATAGCGGTCGTACATCGTTACTCCATGATCGTTGAGGAAAGAAAACTACTTTAGCGTAAAGCCGATGGGTTGTCGCTGACTGCGTCATAGCGGAATGTGCTGTGCCTAATCGTGCACAAAGGGGAAAGAGGGGGAGATAGATAAAGGCTGAAAAGCGAAAAACCCGCCGAGGCGGGTTTCTCTTAGATGGTGCATCCAGGAGGATTCGAACCTCCGACCGCTCGGTTCGTAGCCGAGTACTCTATCCAGCTGAGCTATGGATGCATGTCTATTTTTTTACTGCTTGCCTGCTTCGCTAACGAAACACGACAGAAAGAATGGTGCATCCAGGAGGATTCGAACCTCCGACCGCTCGGTTCGTAGCCGAGTACTCTATCCAGCTGAGCTATGGATGCAAATGGCGGTGAGGCGGGGATTCGAACCCCGGATGCAGCTTTTGACCGCATACTCCCTTAGCAGGGGAGCGCCTTCAGCCTCTCGGCCACCTCACCATACGCTTCTTTCGAATTGTGCCTAACTTGCTTTGGAGAAGCTCATCGGCACTGCGTGGCGCACATATTACTTTCTCCGACTTTTAAGTCAAACAATTTTTCCCAACTCATGCGCGTTTGCACAATTCACACCCAACATGGGCGATTTCACGGCAAAAAGGGCGTTTTATCAACAGGCAACCGCAGCGTCTGTGGCAACAAAGCAGGAAACTCACCGGGAAAATAATCACGAAAAAGAGAGGGGGGAACGAAAGAAGTGGGTAAAACGATGCAGTAGCGTCTCGTCTGGCAACGAGACGCTGCTTCGGAATCAGTAAGTCGTCTGCTGAGACTTCTCTGCCTGAATGCGCTGATAGATTTCTTCACGGTGAACCGAAACCTCTTTGGGGGCATTCACACCAATACGCACCTGGTTGCCTTTTACCCCTAGCACAGTGACCGTAACCTCATCGCCAATCATGAGGGTTTCACCAACTCGACGAGTCAGAATTAACATTCTTTGCTCCTTGAAAGATTAAAAGAGTCGGGTCTCTCAGTTTCCCCGTCATTATCCATCATATGTGGTGAAAACGTAAGCCGCGCAATCCACAATAAGTGTAAGCAGACTTGGTCCCACCTCAGATAATGGTAAGTTTAGCCGACCTGAAAAACTTTGTTCCCGCAATTGTAACTAAATTGTGTTAGCACAGTATGAAAACGCCATAATCAACAAAGTATTATGGCGTTTGTGCGTGCTATTTATTTATGTTCACAGCTTCGAGGCCACCCAGGCTTCTACGCTGTTTAACGCCGCTGGCAGGGCGTTGATATCCGTCCCCCCCGCCATCGCCATATCAGGGCGACCACCGCCCTTGCCGCCGACCTGCTGCGCCACGTTGCCGATCAACTCGCCGGCTTTCACGCGGTCAGTCAGATCCTTGGTCACGCCCGCGACCAGGCTGACTTTGTCATCAGCCGTCGTCGCCAACACGATAATGGCCGAACCCAATTGATTTTTCAGGTCATCCACCATAGTGCGCAGCATTTTGGCTTCGACATTGTCCAACTGGCTGACCAACAGCTTCACGCCGTTAACCACTTTCGCCTGACTGGACAGCGACGCGCTTTCCTGCGCCGCCTGCTGATCTTTCAGTTGCTGCAGTTCTTTTTCCAGCACGCGGGTGCGATCGAGCACCGAGCGCACTTTATCGGTCAGGTTGTTGCTATCGCCCTTCACCAACTGCGCAACGTCTTGCAACAAATCGCTTTGCTGATGCAGCGTAGCGATAGCGCCAGCGCCGGTTACCGCTTCAATACGGCGGATGCCCGCCGCGGTGCCAGACTCGCTCAGAATGCGGAACAGGCCGATATCGCCGGTGCGGCTGGCGTGGGTGCCGCCGCACAGCTCGGTGGAGAAGTCGCCCATGGTCAGCACGCGAACGTTGTCGTCGTACTTCTCACCGAACAGCGCCATCGCACCCTTCTCTTTGGCATCTTCCAACGCCATCAGCTCGGTCTGCACCGGCAGGTTACGACGCACCTGCTGGTTAACCAGATCTTCCACCGCGCGAATTTGTTCCGGCTTCATCGCTTCGAAATGCGAGAAGTCGAAGCGCAGGTATTTGTCGTTAACCAGAGAGCCTTTCTGCGCAACGTGCTCGCCCAACGTTTGGCGCAGCGCAGCGTGCAGCAGGTGGGTCGCGGAGTGGTTCAGGCGGATGCTGTTGCGGCGTTCAGTGTCGATCTGCGCGTCTACGCGATCGTTCAGCTTCAGCGAACCTTGCGCCAGCTTGCCTTGATGGCCGATAGCCTGACCGTATTTCTGGGTGTCGTTGACCACAAACTCGGCGCCTGCGGCTTTCAGCACGCCTTTATCGCCGACCTGGCCGCCGGATTCACCGTAGAACGGCGTCTCGTCCAGCACCACCACCGCCTCTTCGCCAGCGTTGATCTGATCGACCGGCTGGCCGTCGCGGAACAGCGCAATGACCATCGCCTGCTGCTCGTCGTGATCGTAGCCGCTGAACTGGCTGCTGCCGTCCACACGGATCAGGCTGTTGTAGTCGGCGCCGAAGCCGCTGGATTCGCGCGCGCGGCGGCGCTGTGCTTCCATCGCCTCTTCAAAGCCCGCTTCGTCGACTTTCAGACCGCGCTCGCGGCAGACGTCAGCGGTCAGGTCCACCGGGAAGCCGTAGGTATCGTACAGACGGAAAGCGGTTTCGCCGTCCAGGGTATCGCCCTGCAGCTTGGCCAGCTCTTCATCCAGCAGCGCCAGACCACGCTCCAGCGTACGGGCAAACTGCTCTTCTTCGGTTTTCAGCACCTGCTCCACCAGCGACTGCTGGCGTTTCAGTTCATCGGCCGCCGGGCCCATCACTTCGATCAGCGGCGCCACCAGCTTGTAGAAGAAGGTGTCTTTCGCGCCCAGCATGTTGCCATGGCGGATCGCACGACGAATGATGCGACGCAGCACGTAGCCGCGGTTTTCGTTAGACGGGATCACGCCGTCAGACACCAGGAAGGCGCAGGAACGGATGTGGTCGGCGATAACGCGCAGAGATTTATTGTCCAGATCGGTCGCACCGGTCACTTTCGCCACGGCGGCAATCAGGGTGCGGAACAGGTCGATCTCATAGTTGGAGTTCACATGCTGCAACACCGCCGCGATGCGTTCCAGGCCCATACCGGTATCCACCGAAGGTTTCGGCAGCGGCAACATGGTGCCGTCGGACTGACGGTTGAACTGCATGAAAACGATGTTCCAGATCTCGATGTAGCGATCGCCGTCTTCTTCCGGGCTGCCCGGAGGACCACCCCAAATGTGATCGCCGTGATCGTAGAAAATCTCGGTGCACGGGCCGCATGGGCCGGTATCGCCCATCTGCCAGAAGTTATCGGAAGCGAAAGGCGCGCCCTTGTTGTCGCCGATGCGGATAATGCGCTCGGCCGGTACGCCGATTTGCTTCTGCCAGATGTCGAATGCTTCGTCATCGGTTTCATACACGGTGACCCACAGTCGCTCTTTCGGCAGGTTGAACCAGTTTTCACCGGTCAGCAGTTCCCACGCGTAGCTGATCGCATCGTGCTTGAAGTAATCGCCGAAGCTGAAGTTGCCCAGCATTTCAAAGAAGGTGTGGTGACGAGCGGTATACCCGACGTTTTCCAGGTCGTTATGCTTGCCGCCTGCGCGCACGCAGCGCTGCGAGGTAGTGGCGCGGGAATAGGCGCGTTTGTCGAGCCCCAGGAAAACATCCTTAAATTGGTTCATGCCGGCATTGGTAAACAGCAATGTCGGATCATTGTTAGGCACCAGGGAGCTGCTTGCTACAACCTGATGACCCTTACTATGAAAGAAATCGAGAAACGCTTGACGGATCTCAGCGGTGCTCTTGCTCATAATTTTCCTGGAAAGGCTAGAATAACGACACGTGAGCCGGTGGCGCGTCATCCCGACGATGACAACCAGCTCACGAACAAAAAGTGGGGATAAGATAAATTTTCTTCAGAGGGAAGTAAAACCCCGTGTGCGCTCATTGCGCAAAATCACGGTAAATTGACTGAATTTCTTCCTGGAAAAAGCCGCGATAGAGCAGATAACGCTGCACTTTGGCTTTCTCTTTCCAGTCAGTTGGCAACGCATCGCCAAATTTTCGCTGCGCCACCTGTTTCGCCTGTTCACACCAGTCGATGTCGCATTCCGCCAGCGCGTCCTGTACCAGCGCTTTGTCGACGCCCTTTTGCATCAGTTCGCTGCGGATGCGCTGCGCGCCGTAACCTTTGCGGCTGCGGCTGCCAATGTAGCTGTGGGCGAAACGCTTATCGTCCAGCCAATTATGCTGATAACAGTAGGCGACAACCTGCTCGATCAGCGCAGGATCTACCGGCTCTTCAGCCACCGGCGGTGATGCCGGCGCATGTGGTCCCTTGCCGCCAAAACGGGCTTTCGCCACAAACGGCTGCGCCGCAAGTTTGCGGCGCAGTTCAGCTTCACTATGATCGCGTTGCGACAGCAGGCGCATGGCGCGGCTTAGCAAGTCATTCATCATTTGAGCCTGAATTCAGGGGATGTGCGCCACATAAACGGCGGCGCACATCTTCAGCGATTAAAACTGCTCGCTGGTTTCCGCTTCGTCATCTTCGAAGTCGTCACCGGAGGCAGCCACCAGCTCGCCGCCGCTGTGCAGCAGCAGGTCGCGCAGTTTCTTATCCAGCTCGGCGGCGATAGCCGGGTTTTCTTTCAGGAAGTTACAGGCGTTCGCCTTGCCCTGACCGATCTTCTCGCCGTTATAGCTGTACCAGGCGCCGGCTTTTTCGATCATCTTGTGCTTCACGCCCAGATCGACCAGCTCGCCACGGCTGTTGATGCCTTCGCCGTACATGATTTGGAATTCAGCCTGTTTGAACGGCGCAGCAATTTTGTTCTTCACCACTTTCACGCGGGTTTCGCTGCCCACCACTTCGTCGCCCTCTTTGATGGCGCCGATACGACGGATATCCAGGCGTACCGAAGCGTAGAACTTCAGGGCGTTACCACCGGTGGTGGTTTCCGGGTTGCCGAACATCACGCCGATCTTCATACGGATCTGGTTGATGAAGATCAGCAGGGTATTGGCATTTTTCAGGTTGCCGGCCAGCTTACGCATCGCCTGGCTCATCATGCGCGCCGCCAACCCCATGTGCGAATCGCCGATTTCACCTTCGATTTCCGCCTTCGGCGTCAACGCCGCCACGGAATCGACGATGATGACGTCAACCGCGCCGGAGCGGGTCAGCGCATCACAGATTTCCAGAGCCTGCTCGCCGGTGTCCGGCTGGGAGCACAGCAGGTTGTCGATATCAACGCCCAGCTTTTTCGCATAGATAGGATCCAGCGCATGCTCAGCATCAATGAACGCACAGGTTTTGCCTTCGCGCTGCGCAGCGGCGATCACCTGCAGCGTCAGGGTAGTTTTACCGGACGATTCCGGGCCGTAGATTTCGACGATGCGGCCCATCGGCAGGCCGCCGGCGCCCAGAGCGATATCGAGTGACAGTGAGCCGGTGGAGATGGTTTCCACGTCCATGGAGCGGTCTTCACCCAGGCGCATGATGGAGCCTTTGCCGAACTGTTTCTCAATCTGGCCCAGTGCTGCAGCTAACGCCTTTTGCTTGTTCTCATCAATAGCCATTTTTGCTCCTTCGTTTCGCAATGCCGGTGTTACCCCACACTGCCACTGAATGTATGTTGTGCAGGAAATGTCACTAATTATACTGTATGGTCATACAGTATCAAGCCTAATTTACAAAAATTCGTCGATGGCGGTTTGCAGCGCGAAAATCGTCGCCTGCTGCCGCACCGCATCGCGGTCGCCCTCGAATTGCATCTTGCGCGACAGCCCCCGGCCATCGCTGCCGGCGAAACCGAACCACACGGTGCCGACCGGCTTTTCCGCGCTGCCGCCGTCCGGGCCGGCGATGCCGCTCACCGACAGCGCCAGATCGGCCTGCGCCGCACGCAGCGCCCCTATCGCCATCTCGCGCACCACCTCTTCGCTGACCGCGCCGTGCGCCGCCAACGTCGCTTCGCTCACCCCCAGCAGGTCATGCTTTGCCGCATTGCTGTAGGTGACGAAACCGCGATCGAAATAGGCGGAGCTGCCGGCGATATCGGTAATGGCCTTGGCGATCCCCCCCCCGGTGCAGGATTCCGCACAGGTGATCCAGCGGCCCTGAGCCTTCAGTTTCTCCCCTGCCAGCACGCTGAGCTGACGCAGTTGGTTTTCACTCATAATCCCTCCCTCGCGAATTCAGGTATATGCGCCCGATAGTAGCATTTATCAAGGCGCTGCAGCGGCTGACACGTTGAAATGCGCAGCGCCTCGCAGGAGGTGCGGTTTTAAGCGCCCGGCCAAGCTGCTAGTATCAAAAGAAGCGCCCCATCGAGCGGCGGCGCACCAGCACAAGGAACATCACGGAGGCGGCACGCTGCGGCGGCGGCCTCAGGGCGCACCAGAAGAGATTAGGATGATAGCGTGAAAAAAACGTTGGGCGTATTTTTGCCGTTGTACACCACCACCCTGCTGCTGCTGTTGGGCTCGGGCCTGCTCACCACCTACGTCTCGCTGCGGCTGACCTCCATCCACGTCAGCAGCGCGTTGATCGGCGCTATCATCGCCGCCAACTACATCGGGTTGGTGATCGGCGGCAAGGTCGGCCACTTTCTCATCGCCCGCGTCGGGCATATCCGCGCCTACGTGGCCTGCGCCGGCATCATCACCGCCGCGGTGCTGGGGCACGGCCTGACGGAGTTCATTCCCGCCTGGGTCGCGCTGCGTCTGGTGATCGGGCTGTGCATGATGTGCCAGTATATGGTGCTGGAAAGCTGGCTGAACGACCAGGCGGAATCCAACCAGCGCGGCATGGTGTTCGGCTTCTATATGGCGGCGACCTATCTCGGCATGTCGCTGGGCCAGATCGTGCTGATGCTGCAAAGCAATCTGGGCATCACCACGCTGCTGGTGATCGCACTGTGTTTCGCGCTCTGTCTGGTGCCGATCGCTCTCACCACCCGCACCAATGCGCGCCACATGTCGCCGGCCCCGATGGAGCTGCGTTACTTTGTCGGCGCCATTCCCAAGGTGCTGGCCACCACGTTGGTGATCGGCATGGTGGTGGGCTCGTTTTACGGCCTGGCGCCGGTCTACGCCAGCCTGCAATCCTTAACCACTCAGCAAACCGGCCTGTTCATGGCGCTGGCTATCTTCGCCGGGTTGGTGGCGCAGTTCCCGCTCAGTTGGCTGTCGGATCGCTATAACCGCCCGTTGCTGATGCGCTTCAACGCCATTTTGCTGATCGTGGCGGCGCTGCCGCTGGCACTGCTGCCGCACATCGATTTCCCGCTGCTGCTGGCGGTGGGGTTCGTCGTCAGCATGCTGCAGTTTACGCTCTATCCGCTGGTGGTGGCATTGGCCAACGATCTGATCGAGCCGGAGCGCCGCGTCTCGCTGGCCGCCTGTCTGCTGATGGCGTTCGGCGTCGGCGCCAGCATCGGGCCGTTGGCGGTCGGCGCACTGATCGAGCCGCTTGGCGGCAATATCCTGTACGCCTTCTTCGCTCTGTGCGGCGTACTGCTGGCGGCCCTCGGCCGTACGGCGAAAGCGGAGGAACCGCAGCTGGCACAGGACGCGCCGGTGCCGCACATTGCGCTGCCAGACAGCCTCGCCAGTTCACCGCTGTCGCCGGCGCTCAATCCGACCTTCGATGAGCAGATCATTCACGACACCATGCCGCCGCCGGAAGCGGCGCCCGATGTCGAGGAGCCACAGCCCGAAGAACAGGAGGAGGAACCCTTGCCTCAGGGAGCCGATCCGCAAGAGGACACCGGCCTGAAAAAGGCGCACGCCATGCTGTAAACGGTGGTGCTACAGATCCTGGAAGGAGCCCAGCATAAAACCGCGTTCGGCGATCGCCGCTTTCAGCGTCGGCGCGGTCAACACATCCAGCTCGACGAGGCGCGGGTGGCAGTATTTGCTCTGCAGGATCGTCGCATCGAGGAACGCCGGGTGGCACATCATTTCCAATGACTCGGCGCCCTGCGCGTCGGCGCGTGCCAACCTCTGCAGGAACAAGGCTTCGGAAATCGTTTCACCGTAGAATCCCGCGTCAAACGCGTCGGTGCTGTAGGGCGTCTGCAACGCAATACCGCGCCGTTTCGCCTCTTCGCGATCGAGGCGCAGCGGCAGACCCTGTGCCTGCGCAAACGCCTCCACCAGCGGGTAAATCTGCGGCTGCATATGCACATGGTGGTGGCTGTCGATGTGCGTTGGCGCCCTGCCGAACAGCGTCACAAACCGCGTGAACTGGCGCTGCAGCTCCTCCTGAATCTCGTCCAGCTGCAGCTCGCCGGCCTCGGTGCGGTGCCACAGCCATTTGCCCAGCTCGCCATGCTCATTGACCAGCGAAGGCATGGCGCCCAGCGGCCTGCCATGGGTCAAAACGAAATGCAGCCCGATCGGCAACCCCGGATATTGCCGGCTGAGCGCTGCAGCATGCTCCGCGCCGCCGCCGTTCACCATCGCCGTGGTGGAGGAAACGACGCCATGCTGATACGCCTCGACGACGCCGTAGTTCTGTCCTTTGCTCAGGCCGAAGTCGTCGGCATTCACGATCAGTAGTTTTTCCATAATGGCTCCCGCAGGATGAATTTTCGGCAAGGAAAGGCCGACCGACCGGCGCGGCATTCCCCTTCTCGAAGGTAAAAATCGAATGATTAACCGGCCGGCGGCCTAAAGCTCATCGGCATATCGGCGTTAATACTGATCGGGAGCGGCCCTAAAGAGGGCCGTAACACTTTTTTCGGTAGTTGCCTGGGGTCACGTCGGTGAGCCGCTTGAAGTTTTTAATGAACAGACTGACGTCGCCATAGCCAGAATCAAAGGCGATATCGGAAACCGAATAGTTGGTGACCTCCAGCTGCGTCTTGGCGAAGTTGATGCGGATCTCGTTGATCACCTGCATCGGCGTCTTCTGGTAGTAGCGCCGCATCGCCCGGGTCAGATATTCCTGGGTTTTCCCCGACAGCGCCACCATGTTCGCCAACGCCCTTTCGCCGAACATCGCCTTGTCATGCATGCCGGCGAGGGTGTTCTTCAGCCACTGCGGGATATCATCGCCGCCGTCATTGTCTTCTTTATAGTGACGAATACGGCTGATCACATAGAAAGTCAGCGTTTCGAGAAATTCGGCGAAGTCATCCTCGCGAAACTGTGGCGAACTCACCACCGACTCGATGTAGGCCAAGAACTCGCTTCTCAGGCTGTAGGCTTGCGAGGCGACAAAGCAACGCGGCAGCTGCTGCAAATAGTGCTCTTCAAAGAACGCTTTGCTGACCGCCACGTTGAAGATTTTCGTCGCGCCGAACTCGTAAAAGCTCTGGTGGTAGGAGCCGATAGGGATAAAGACGAAATCCCCGCGTTCCAGCAGCACCCGCTTGCCGTTGATCTCCTGATAACATTTGCCGCTCAGCACGATGGTGAACTCGTAATAATCGTGCTGATGCAGCCCGGTGGCGCTTTCCACCTTGTTGTAGATAAACAGGTGAAAATCTTTGCAGTTAAAGAAATCCTGCTCGCGAATCAGCTTCACGTCGTTGGCACTCAGCGAAATTCGGTTATCGGACACGGCACCGGCCTCCCGTTAGTCAAACCCGTTGCGTCTGGCCGCCTCGGCAAACCAGTAGCCGCTTTTCTTGATGGTGCGGCGCTGATCTGCCCGATCCAAGCGCACCAGCCCATAACGATTCTTGTAGGCATTCAGCCAGGACCAGCAGTCGATAAAGGTCCACAGATGATAGCCCTTGCACTGCGAGCCTTCCGCCAGCGCGCGGTGCAGCCACTTCAGATGCTCGCGAATAAAGTCGATGCGGTAATCGTCCTCCACCCGCCCATCGGCGCCGATAAACGCCTCTTCGCCCTCGACGCCCATGCCGTTTTCGGAAATATAACAAGGCAGATTGCCGTAGTTCTCTTTCAGATCCATCAGGATGTCGTACAGCCCCTTCTCGTAGATCTCCCAGCCGCGGTGCGGATTGATTTTGCGGCCCGGCATTGCATAGTAACTGAACAAATCCTCCGGCGATGCGATCGGCCCCTCGGCACGACGCCCCGCTTTCGCCTGTACCCTGCGCGGCTGGTAGTAATTGACGCCGAGGATATCCACCACGCCGCCTTCGATCAGCGGCGCATCCTGCGGCTCGCAGTAGGGCATCAGCCCATGGCGCTCCAGCAAGTGCAGCAACGCCGCCGGATAACGCCCTTTGGCGACCGGGTCGAGGAAACTGCGGTTGAGCAGCAGATCGGCGTCGTGTGCGGCCTGCCGATCCTCCGGCGCGTCGGAGCGCGGATAGGTCGGGCTCAGATTCAGAATGATGCCGATGCTCCCCGGCAGCCCGCGCGCTCTGAAACGCTGCACCGCCATGGCGTGCGCCAGTACGCTGTGATACGCCACGGTGATCGCCCGTTTGAAATCCACCACGCAAGGGTAATGCAGGTCATTCAGGTAACCGGCCTCCACCGGCACGATCGGCTCATTGAAGGTGAACCAGTGGGTGATCCGATCGCCAAACAGACCGAAGCAGATGTCGGCATAACGCGCATAGGCTTCGACAACTGCCCGGTTTTCCCAGCCGCCGCGCTGCTGCATGCACAGCGGCATATCGAAGTGATAGAGATTGATAAACGGGGTGATGCCCTGCGCCAGCAGCTCGTCGATCATCGCGTTATAGAAGGCCACCGCCTGCGGGTTCACCTCGCCGTCGCCGTCCGGGATCAGCCGCGACCACGAAATCGAGGTTCTGAAGGTATTGTGGCCCAGCGTTTTGAGCAGCCCGATATCGGTACGGAAATGGTCGTAAAAGGTCGAGGCCTCGGCCGGCCCCACCCGATCGTGAAAGCGCTCGGGCGCGATCTCGTACCAATAATCGAAGATATTGCGGCTCTTGCCGTCCCGCGCTGCCGCACCTTCAGACTGCGGCGCGGAGGTGGCGCTGCCCCACCAGAACCCGTCGGCAAATTGATATTCCATACTCGTGTCCCTCGCGGGGCGGCCGCGCCGCCCCGTTCCACAGTTAGAATTTCAGCGCCTTGGCGATGTCTTCTTCGCTTTCCGTCGCCGCGTCGATCTGGCTCTGCGCCTTGTTGGAGATCGCCACGAACGGCAGATAAATCACGGTGGCGACCGCCAGGTTGAACAGGCTCAGCAACATGGCCATGATGCTGCCGTTGGTGTTGAAGAATGCCCCCAGGCCGACCGGCATGGTCCAGGGCGCAATGTTGGTGATCGGCGGGATCAACCCGGAGTAATAAGCCAGCGAGGTGATAATGGTCAGTACCGGCTGCACCAGGATGAACGGAATGAACATCACCGGGTTCATGATCACCGGCAGGCCGAACAGAATCGGTTCGTTGATCTGGAAGATGCCGGACGGCGTCGCCAGCTTGGCGACCTGGCGGTAATCTTCGCGGCGCGAGGCGATGAAGATGGCGATAATCAGACCCAGCGTCGAACCTGTGCCGCCGAGGTAAATATAAGAGTCGACGAACGGTTTCGCCCACATATGGAACTCTTTGCCGGCGGCCACCGCCGCTTCGACCGAACCGTATTTGTTGTACAGCTCCACGTTTTCCAGCGCGAACGGCGTCATGATGCCGCTGTCCAGCGCCGCCAGCGCCATGGAACCGTGTACTCCAAAGAACCACAACAGCGAAGAGAACAGCACGTACACCCAGCCCACCACGCTGCCCATCTTGGCCAGCGGCGCCGAAATGCCGTCCATGATGATCTGGTGGAAGTTGGTGCCCCAGTGCGCCAGCGCGAACGCCACCAGCCCCATGATGGAGAGGATGATGAAACCGGGGATCAGCGCTGAGAAGGAGCGCGACACCGAAGCCGGCACGCTGTCAGGCAGGCTGATCACCCAGTTGCGCCGCACGATGAAAGCAAACATCTCAGCCACCGCCAGCCCGATCACCATACCGGAAATGATGTTGGCGCCGCCCAGCCAATTGGCGCCCACCGCATAGGCCTCGCCGACGTTGAACGGCGTGACGGTCATGAAGGCCGCCACCGCCAGCAGCGCCGAGGCCAGTGGATCGACCTTGCGCTCTTCGGCCAACGCCATGCTGATAAAGAACGGCGTCATCAGGGACATGATCCCTAGCGTACCGTTATAAACGCTGCCACCAATGCTCTTCAGGCTATTCAGCGTCTCGATGGTGGAGGCGTCCACCCTTACGCCCAATGAATAGAAAAACGATCCCTCGCCGAAGCTCAGGAACACGTTGTTGATCAACACGAACATCGCCCCGGTCAAGGTCAGCGGCATCAGGCGGATAAAGCCGTTCTTGATGGCGTTGACATGGGGCTGCTTACCGATTTTTACGGCGAAAGGCAGGATAACCTTCTCGAGCGAGGCAATGAGGGTATTCACGGCGGCCTCCTGTTATTGATTGGCTTTCTTGATGGCGGCCACCGCGGCCTTCAGTACGCCCAGCCCATCGACCTTGCCGTACAACAGCGGATCGATGACTTCAACAGGTTTATTGGGCAGCTGTTTCTGCACTTCCGGCAGGGTGTAGGCGATCTGCGGCCCCAGCAGGATCAGATCCGCTTCAACGCCTTTCTCCGCGGCCAGCGCTTCCGGATAGGCGGCGATGATCACCGGCACTTCATATTTTTCGGCCTGCGCCTTCATTTTTGATACCAACAGGGAAGTGGACATACCGGCAGAACAAAACAGATAGATTTTTTTCTTTTCCATACCAAGCACCTCAGATAATCAAAAAAACCCGGTGTTATTTGTATGCCAGATGCAATCACGATTGCTTCACGCACATTCCTTATGAAAATTTCCGTCACGTTGCCCTGGTTACAGACAGTATACGGAGCATGAAAAACGGATCGGTAAGCCAAGAGGAGACAGAACCGTCTCTCATTGACCTGATGGATTGACCCTCTTCACATTTTGCACAAAAAAATAGTGTGACCGGGCTCTCAAATAACCGATAAAAACTCAGAATATTCGTAATAAATAATCAAATGACAATTATAAACAGCAAGTTATGAACTCGATGAGAATTTAAGAGGTTATTTGCGCCTGAACAAACGGCGAGGGAGTAAAAATAGTTCAAGCTTGATTCGGCTGCTGCCATCCGAACGCGACGGCAGCAGGCGAAGAGGATTACATGGGCAGACGCAGCAACTCGATCACCGTGGCCAGCGCCACGGAATGGTTCCTGCGGTTGGGGTAATAGAGGTAAAAACCGGGAAACGGCGCGCACCAGTCGGCCAGCACCCGCCGCAGCCGCCCGCTCGCCAGGTATTCTTCCACCTCCTGCTCGATGGCAAAAGCGATGCCGACGTTCGCCAGCGCCGCCTGCACCATCATCCTGCCGTCATCGAGTATCAACGGGCTGTTAACCGCCACAGAAAATCGCTGCTCCCCCTGCTGAAAAGCCCATTTGTAGCGCTCGCCTGAAAAGGCTTTGCGCCAACCGATGCAACGGTGCTGCAGTAAATCCCGCGGATGCGTCGGCTCGCCGTGCCGCTGAAAATAGTCCGGCGTGGCGACGATGGCGAAACGCAGATCCGGTGTCAGGCGCACCGCGCGCATATCGTTATGCAGGTCCTCACCGAGCCGGATGCCGGCGTCAAAGCCTTGCTCGACGATGTTGGCGAACCCCTCGTCCGCCACCACTTCCAGCGTAATGCCGGGGTATTCGCTGGCCAACCGCCCCAGATGCGGCACGATGGCGAGATCGATCGCAGAACGCGGCGCGTTGATGCGCACCAGGCCGCGCGGCCCTTCGCGAAACGCATTCAGGCTCTCGAGCGCGGCGTCGATGTCGGTAAAAGCCGGCACCAGCTGCGCCAGCAGATGCTCTCCGGCCTCCGTCGGCGAGACGTTGCGGGTGGTGCGGTTCAGCAGGCGAATGCCCACCTGCGCCTCCAGTTCGCGCAGGGTGTGGGTCAGCGTCGGCGGCGTCACGCCCAATCGGGCGGCGGCGCGGCGGAAGCTGCGTTCACTGGCGATAGCCACGAAGGCCGCCAGGCCGGACAGTTCGGGTTTCTTCATGCTATTGATATAAATTATCTAATAGTGAGATGAGTTTTTAGCGGATAGTTATCCGTCATCTAACAACATAGCATTGCGATCGAACCCATTACCAGGTATCGATGCGATGATTAATGCTACAGCTCCAACCCATGAAACGCCGCGCCGTCTGGCAGACAAAGTCGTACTGGTGAGCGGCGGCGGTACCGGTATCGGCCGCGCTGCGGCGCTGGCCTATGCCCGCGAGGGCGCCAAAGTCGCACTGGTCGGCCGGCGCGCGGCGGAGATCGAAGCCACGGCGCGCGATATCGCGCTGGCCGGCGGTGACGCCCTGCCCATCGTGGCCGACGTCTCCCTGGAAGACGATATCCGTAGGCTGCTCGCCGCAGTGACCGCCCACTACGGCCGGCTCGACGTCGCTTTCAACAACGCCGGCATCATCGGCAACTTCGCCCCCATCACCGAACAGAGCAGCGAGGATTTTGACCGCGTGATCGCCATTAACCTCAGAGGCGTCTGGCTGGCGATGAAATACGAGATTGAAACCTTCCTAGCTCAGCACTCGGGCGGCGTGATCATCAACACCTCCTCCTGGCTGACCCACGGCGCGCTGGCCGGCTCATCCAGCTACTCCGCCAGCAAAGGGGCGCTCGATGCGATGATCCGCGCGGTGGCGCTCGAATACAGCGGCCAGGGCATCCGCGTCAACAACATCAACCCCGGCATCATCGACACGCCGATGGCGCGCGGCAGCGTGGCCGACAGCGCGGCGTTCGCGCCCTTTATAGCCCATACGCCCGCCGGCCGCCTGGGCGAATCGGAAGACATCGGCGATGTGGCGCTGTGGTTGGCGACGGACGAGGCCCGCTTCATCACCGGCCAAAGCCTGCTGGTGGACGGCGGTTACACCATCGCCGGCATGCGCTGAGGAGACGATGCCATGAACTACGTTCGGCTTGGCGACAGCGGCCTGAAAGTGTCTCGTCTCTGCCTGGGCTGCATGACCTATGGCGATCCGGCCTGGCGCCCCTGGGTGCTGAAGGAAGATGAAGCGCGCCCCTTTATCCGCGAAACGCTGGAAGCGGGCATCAATTTTTTCGATACCGCCAACATTTACTCCGGCGGAGAAAGCGAGCGCATTCTCGGCCGCGCCCTGAAGGCGTTCGCCCGCCGCGAAGACGTGGTGATCGCCACCAAGGCCTACTTTCCGATGGACGCGCAGCCGAACAGCCGAGGGCTGTCGCGCAAGCACCTGCTGCAGAGCGTCGACGCCTCTTTGCAGCGGCTGGGGACGGATTACCTCGATCTGTTTGTGCTGCACCGCTTCGACACCGAAACGCCGATCGAAGAAACCGCCGACACCCTCGATGGCCTGGTGCGGGCGGGCAAGATCCGCTATCTCGGTGCCTCCTCGCTGCACGCCTGGCGCCTGATGAAAATGCTGGCCTTTCAACGTCAGCACCGCCTGGCGCCGTTTATTTCGCTGCAGAGCCAATACAACCTGGTGACGCGTGAAGATGAAGAGGAGCTGATCCCGCTGTGTCTGGAGGAGGGGCTCAGCCTGACGCCCTGGTCGCCGCTGGCCCGCGGCGTGCTGGCCGGCTCCGGCAACGCCGGCACGCTGCGCGCCGCCACCGACGAACAGGCGCCCCGTTGGTACGGCGGCAGAAACGAAGTGGAACGCACCGTCGCGGCGGTCGCGGAGGTGGCGGCCACACGCGGCGTTCCACCGGCGCAGATCGCGCTGGCCTGGCTGCTGGCCAAACCCGGCGTGGCGTCGCCGCTGGTGGGCATGTCCAAGCCGCACCATCTGCAGGATGCGCTGGCAGCGCTCACCCTCAGGCTATCGCCGGAAGACCTCGCCGCGCTGGAGGCGCCAATGGCACAGGCTGCCCGCCCCGATCGCTGGTAGCCCCTTTTCCGTCATTCCAGGAGAGAAGACATGTCATATGCGCTTACCGCGCGAGCAGCGTTGTTCACCCTCGCCGCCGCACTCCCCCTGACCACTCCGGCGCAGGCCGCCGCCAATACCCACTGCGCCGAAAGCAGCATGACGCTGCCGCCCGGCGCGCTTTACCCCAACGGCATCGCCCGCGCGGCGGACGGCACGCTGTATGTCGGCCTGATCACCAGCGGCAACGTGCTGCGCAAGCGGCCGGGTAAAGCGTGGGAAACCTTTTTCCCTGGCGCTGACACGGTGTTCGCCTCAAACGCGCTGCGGCTGGACGAACGGCGCGGGTTGCTGTGGGGCAATTCGCCGGACTTCCTTTCCGGCGGCAAAACGCGGGCCAACCGCATCTATGCGCTGAACGTCGCGGATGGCACCCTCAACCGCAGCCTGGCACTGCCGACGGGGGAAATGGGCAACGATATCGTGCTCGGCGCAGACGGCACGGTGTACGTAACGGAAACCCGCGGCGGCGGCATCCTGCGCCTGCGGCCGGGCGAAGCGGCATTCAGTACGCTGTTTCAGGATGCGCGATTGGCGGCCCCCAGCGAGCTGGGCGCCGCCGGGATCGTGCTGTTCGACGATCGGCTGATGGCTGTCGCCAATTTCGGCACCGGTAAGCTTTATACCCTCAGCTATAACGATCCGCAGCCGCAGCTGACGGAAATGCAGCTGCCGCGCCTGATTGAAAACCCGGACGGAATGGGATTGGCGCCGGACGGTGCGCTGATCGTGCTGGAAAACGGGATCCAGAGCGGCCAAGGGCGGATCCTGCGGATCCCGTCACCCAAGGCGGCAGGGATGCACCAACTTGAGGTCTTGCGCGAAGGCATGGAGTCGCCGGTTAACCTGACTATCACCCCACAAGGCTGCGCCTTCGTCAGCGAGTCGCGCATCCGCCACCGTCTGCTGCCCGGCCATGAAACCGAAGTGCCCGACAGTTTCCGCCTCTATCAACTGCCCCTGCCTCTCACCGCCGCGCAATAAAGTCGCCCCCCCACTGCGGGCGGCGACACTTGCGTTGTTGCCCGCAGGCGAACAACAATCTCGCTGCGTTACAAACCGGCCTTGCGCAGCGCTTCCCATTTTTATCTGTGACAGCCGATTGCCCGCTAGGCTAGTATAAGCGTCTGTGCAAACCTCGGGTTTGAGCGCGCCGTTTGGCGTTTTGATGATTTGATTTGCGCCGCTCGCCAAACGCTAAAGGGGGGCGGCGCCTGCTGAAACAATGTGATAGCGAATGACGACAATGAAAATCACAGTTCCCTTTACATTCAATGGATTGGAAAAATAATCGCATGAATAGCACCGATAAACTCGATTCGCACACGCCGATGATGCAGCAGTACCTGCGCCTCAAGGCCCAGCATCCTGAAATCCTGCTGTTCTACCGCATGGGCGACTTCTACGAGCTGTTTTACGATGACGCCAAGCGCGCTTCCCAACTGCTGGATATCTCGCTGACCAAACGCGGCGCTTCGGCGGGTGAACCGATCCCGATGGCCGGCGTGCCGCACCACGCGGTGGAGAACTACCTGGCCAAGCTGGTGCAGCTCGGCGAGTCCGTCGCCATCTGCGAACAGATCGGCGATCCGGCCACCAGCAAAGGGCCGGTCGAGCGCAAAGTGGTGCGTATCGTCACCCCCGGTACCATCACCGACGAAGCGCTGCTGCAAGAACGCCAGGACAACCTGCTGGCGGCGATCTGGCAGGATGCGCGCGGCTTCGGTTATGCCACGCTGGACGTCAGCTCCGGCCGCTTCCGCGTCGCCGAGCCGCAAGATCTGGAAACCATGGCCGCCGAGCTGCAGCGCACCAATCCGGCCGAGCTGCTCTACCCGGAAACCTTCGAACACATGGCGCTGATCGAACAGCGCCACGGCCTGCGCCGCCGTCCGCTGTGGGAATTCGAACTGGAGACCGCACGCCAACAGCTCAACCTGCAGTTCGGCACCCGCGATCTGACCGGCTTCGGCGTCGAGCAGGCGCACCAGGCGCTGCGCGCCGCCGGCTGTCTGCTGCAGTACGTCAAAGATACCCAGCGTACTTCGCTGCCGCATATTCGCGGCATCACTATGGAGCGCCAGCAGGACGGCATCATCATGGACGCCGCGACCCGCCGCAACCTGGAACTGACGCAGAGCCTGTCCGGCGGCAGCGACAACACGCTGGCGGCGATCCTCGATCGCACGGTCACGCCGATGGGCAGCCGCATGCTGAAACGCTGGCTGCACATGCCGACCCGCGATATCAAGGTTCTCACCGCCCGCCAACAGGCGATCGGCGCATTGCAGGAGCTGTTCGCCGATCTGCAGCCTTCGCTGCGCCAGGTGGGCGATCAGGAGCGAATTTTGGCGCGCCTGGCGCTGCGTACCGCGCGTCCGCGCGATCTGGCGCGCATGCGTCATGCTTTCCAGCAACTGCCGGACATCCGCGCGCTGCTGCAAGACGTGGACACCCCGCACGTGCAGCAGTTGCTGTCGCAGGTGGGCCAGTTCGACGAGCTGCGCGAGCTGCTGGAGCGCGCGGTGATTGAATCGCCGCCGGTATTGGTGCGCGACGGCGGCGTGATCGCCCCCGGTTACAACAGCGAGCTGGACGAGTGGCGCGCACTGGCCGATGGCGCCAGCGACTACCTCGACCGGCTGGAGATCCGCGAGCGTGAAAAGCTGGGGCTGGATACGCTCAAGGTCGGTTTTAACGGCGTACATGGCTACTACATTCAGGTGAGCCGCGGCCAAAGCCATCTGGTGCCGATCCACTATGTGCGCCGCCAGACGTTGAAAAACGCCGAGCGCTACATCATCCCGGAATTGAAAGAGTACGAAGACAAAGTGCTCACCTCCAAGGGCAAGGCGTTGGCGATCGAGAAAAGCCTGTACGACGAACTGTTCGATCTGCTGCTGCCGCACCTGGCGGAGCTGCAGCAGAGCGCCGCCGCACTGGCCGAGCTGGACGTGCTGGCCAACCTGGCCGAGCGCGCCGATACCCTGAACTACGCTTGCCCGACCATGAGTGAGCAGCCGGGGATCCGCATTACCGAAGGCCGCCACCCGGTGGTGGAGCAGGTGCTGAGCGAACCGTTTATCTCCAACCCGCTCACCCTGTCGCCGCAGCGCCGCATGCTGATCATTACCGGCCCGAACATGGGCGGTAAAAGCACCTATATGCGGCAAACGGCGCTGATCGTGCTGATGGCGCACATCGGCAGTTACGTGCCGGCCACCAAGGCCACCATCGGCCCGGTGGATCGCATCTTCACCCGCGTCGGCGCGGCGGACGATCTGGCTTCCGGCCGCTCCACCTTCATGGTGGAGATGACCGAAACCGCCAACATCCTGCACAACGCCACCGAGCACAGCCTGGTGTTGATGGATGAAATCGGCCGCGGTACCTCCACCTACGACGGCCTGTCGCTGGCCTGGGCCTGCGCCGAGAACCTGGCTAACCGCATCAAGGCGATGACACTGTTCGCCACCCACTACTTCGAACTGACGACCCTACCGGAGAAAATGGAGGGCGTGGTCAACGTGCATCTGGACGCGCTCGAACATGGCGACACCATCGCTTTTATGCACAGCGTACAGGACGGGGCTGCCAGCAAAAGCTATGGCCTGGCGGTCGCCGCGCTTGCTGGCGTGCCGCGCGACGTCATCAAGCGCGCCCGCCAGAAGCTGCGCGAGCTGGAGTCTATCTCCAGCCACACCGCGTCGGGCAGCGTCGATGCCACCCAGATGACGCTGCTGCAGGAAGAGGCCTCGCCGGCGGTTGAAGCCCTGGAAGCGCTGGATCCGGATTCCCTGTCGCCGCGCCAGGCGCTGGAATGGATCTACCGGCTGAAAAATATGGTGTAGTCAGGCGCCAAACGCAGGCATAAAAAAACGGTGAGCATAATGCTCACCGTTTTTATTTGATGCGGTTCAACAACCGGCGTTATTCGCGGAACAGCGCCTCAATGCTCAGGCCCTGCATCTGCAGAATCTCACGCAGACGGCGCAGACCTTCAACCTGAATCTGACGGACGCGCTCGCGCGTCAGGCCAATCTCCCGGCCTACGTCTTCCAGCGTCGCCGCTTCATAGCCCAGCAGGCCGAAACGACGCGCCAACACTTCACGTTGTTTGGCGTTCAGTTCGAACAACCATTTGACGATGCTTTGTTTCATATCGTCATCTTGCGTGGTGTCTTCAGGCCCGTTGTCCTTCTCGTCGGCCAGAATGTCCAGCAGCGCTTTCTCCGAATCCCCGCCCAGCGGCGTATCCACCGAAGTGATGCGCTCATTCAGGCGCAGCATGCGGCTGACGTCATCCACCGGCTTGTCGAGTTGCTCGGCAATCTCTTCAGCGCTCGGTTCATGATCCAGTTTATGGGAAAGCTCACGCGCGGTGCGCAGATAGACATTCAGTTCTTTGACGATATGGATAGGCAAACGAATAGTACGGGTTTGGTTCATGATCGCCCGTTCAATCGTCTGACGGATCCACCAGGTTGCATAAGTGGAGAAGCGGAAACCGCGTTCCGGGTCGAATTTTTCCACTGCGCGAATCAAACCGAGGTTACCTTCTTCGATCAGATCCAGCAGCGCCAGACCACGGTTGCTGTAGCGGCGGGCGATTTTCACCACCAGCCGCAGGTTGCTTTCAATCATGCGACGGCGGGACGGCACGTCACCGCGCAGAGCACGCCGCGCAAAATAGACTTCTTCCTCTGCGGTCAGCAGAGGTGAATAACCGATCTCACCCAGATAGAGCTGCGTCGCATCCAATACGCGTTGCGTAACGCCTTGAGACAACAGCTCTTCTTCCGCTAAATCGTTCTCGCTGGTCTCTTCTTCTACCAGCGCTTTTTCATCAAACGACTCGGCCTCAGCTCCATTCTCGTCGAAATCCGCATCATCATGTAACTCGTTAACTTTCAGCGTATTTTGGCTCATATGCTGCTCCTACCCGTGATACCGCGAGCAGAATCTCAGCGTATTCTGCCCAATCTATCGCTGCGGAAGATAACGCAGCGGGTTTACGGATTTCCCCTTGTAACGAATTTCAAAATGCAAACGTACTGAACTGGTACCGGTGCTACCCATGGTGGCTATTTTTTGACCCGCCTTCACTTCTTGTTGTTCCCGGACCAGCATTGTGTCGTTATGAGCGTAGGCGCTCAGGTAATCATCATTATGTTTGATGATGATTAGATTACCGTAACCCCGTAAAGCGTTGCCTGCATACACTACGCGACCATCGGCGGTAGCGAAGATAGACTGCCCACGAGAACCGGCGATATCGACACCTTTATTCCCACCTTCTGATGAGGAAAAGTTATCAATAACCTTACCGTCAGTCGGCCATCTCCAGGTACTGACCGGAGCGCTGTTGCTGACGGTGCTGCTCACGGGTGGAGCGGCTTCCGGCGCGGTAACAGGCGCAGTCGCGGTCCCAACCGCTGCGGCACCTGCTGCAGGTAACATCTTACCTACATTCTGTTTACCCGAGTTTTCAGAATACGCGTTAGTTGATTGAGAATCAACCGTTGCCGTCTGGATCTGGGCGCTGGAAGGTGGCTTCGGAACGCCGCCTTTGGTCGCGTCTGTCGTCGCCAACATGCCGCCGCCGCCGTTGGCAGAACCATTACCAAGCTGAATGGTTTGACCAACATTCAGGCTGTATGGCTCGGGAATATTGTTGCGCTGAGCCAGGTCGCGGAAATCATTGCCGGTGATCCAGGCGATGTAAAACAGCGTGTCGCCGCGCTTGACCGTATAAGTTTCACCGCCGCTGTAGCTCCCTTTTGGGATGGCGTTATAACTACGATTATAGACAATGCGGCCCTCTGGGCTGGCCTGCTGCACTCCGCCATTATTATTGCCGGATGGAACGGCGCCGCCGCCCACACTGCTGATAGGGGCCGACGTCGAGGCCGTATTCGTACAACCCGCCAACCACAAACTTACCATCGTACACACCGCTACCCGGCGTAACGTAATCATTGGGCTTCCCGTGCTCATGCTTCCCCCATGACAGCAATATCAGTGATATATCCAAAATACCCTTTACATCGTAGCCGAGCTTTTGCCACTTCCCAGTTTCTGCGATGTAAAGGCGCCGCCGGCCGATCCCTGAACGCCAGGTCATCTCCCGCCGGAGCATCAAAACGCGCGCCAATGCTAACCACATTGGCGTCGCCGCACCATAAGACAACTACGTAGAAAGGCCAATTCTAGTGAAAATTAGCCTGATTGGAACGAGAAAACCTTATCCGCACGTGATGAAAGTGCAACAGATTTTGCAGACGGTCGAAAAATCAGACAATCGCTAGGCCAATTCGCCTTTCACCAGCGGCACAAAGCGCACCGCTTCTACCGCATCGACCACGAAATCGTTGCCATGACGCTGAATGCGTTTGAGGGTTTGGGCCTGCTCGCCCACCGGCAACACCAAAATGCCGCCGTCGTCCAGCTGCTCCACCAGCGCCTGCGGGATCTCCGGCGGCGCGGCAGTGACGATGATCGCATCGAATGGACCGCGCGACGCCCAGCCCTGCCAGCCGTCGCCGTGGCGAGTGGAAACATTATGAAGATCGAGCTGCTTCAGGCGGCGCTTGGCCTGCCACTGCAGCCCCTTGATGCGCTCGACGGAACAAACGTGTTGCACCAGATGCGCCAGGATGGCGGTTTGATAACCGGAACCGGTGCCGATCTCCAGCACTCTTGAGGTGGGCTTCAGATTCAGCAGCTCGGTCATCCGCGCCACCATATAAGGCTGAGAAATGGTCTGGCCAGAGCCGATCGGTAATGCAGTGTTTTCGTAGGCTTTGTGATCCAGCGCTTCGTCGACAAAACGCTCGCGCGGCACCGCCTCGATCGCTCTCAGCAGCTTTTCGTCCCGGATCCCTTGCTGACGCAGCTGCGTCAGCAATGTTTGCATACGCTTGTTCACCATTCCCCGCTAACCTCTGCCTTGGTTAACCATGTTGTCACGACTTCCTGCGCCGCGTAGGCGGTCAAATCCACCTGTAGCGGCGTGATCGCCACATTGCCTTGTTCCACCGCCGCAAAGTCGGTATCCGGCCCGACATCAAATTTATCACCAGGCGGCCCGATCCAGTAGAGATTTTGTCCACGCGGATCCTGCTGGCAGAAGACCTTATCGGCAGGATGACGGCTGCCACAGCGAGTGACGCGCAGGCCTTTGATCTCCGCCAGCGGCAAATCCGGCACGTTGATATTCAGGATTTTTCCGGTGCGTAACGGTTCACGCTGCAGCGCACGCAGGATGCGGCAGGTAATGGCCGCTGCGGTTGCGTAGTGTTGGTGACCGTTCAGAGACACCGCCAGCGCGGGCAGCCCCAGGTGCCGGCCCTCCATCGCCGCCGCGACGGTGCCGGAATAGATGACGTCATCGCCTAAATTCGGTCCGGCGTTAATGCCGGAGACGACGATATCCGGCGCCGGGCGCATCAATGCGTTGACGCCAAGATAAACGCAGTCGGTCGGCGTCCCCTGCAGCACCGCGATATCGCCGTTGGCCAGCGTCTGCGTGCGCAGCGGCGACTCCAGCGTCAGGGCGTTGGAAGAACCGCTGCGGTTACGATCCGGCGCCACGACCTGCACCTCGGCGAACTCCCGCAGCGCCGCCGCCAGCACCTGAATACCCGGGGCGCTGACGCCGTCATCGTTACTCAGCAATATCCGCATTGTAGACTCAACCCCTTGTTGTCATGACAAGCAAACTTAAAACCGCACTCTTGTTATCCGGTTATTGTCCGGCTGCGGGTTCATTGGATCACCCTGGTTCACTTTGTCCCGAATTATAACCGAACTTGATTGTGTTACTAGCGCGTCAAACTCATGTCAGCGCCCTCCGAACTCACCGTAGAAACGGCGAGCGCAGCACAGCGGCGGTAAACCGTGCCTGCACAGCATGCGCCGCCGTTCTCACCAACACGGCATACGGAACGCCCAGTCATGCACAAAAACGCCCATGGAAATAAATTCAATTTAAATAATAACCAATCCAAATAAAACACAAAGCACTTTCTCAGCATACATGTCGCTTTCCATCTATATTTTACAGGTTCCTAAGCCACAGTACCTTAAATATTTAACCCCATTATTCACAAAGGGAAAACCATTATGACTCATTTATCAATGACTGATTATCCGGTTGAACTGACACCGGAAACAGAAAAACTGTCGTTCACCAACATCAACAATACCAATGTAATCATCTCTCCAACATCAGACTTAACGATTTCCAAAGCACAGATAAAGATAGGCAGCGGTTTTAATATGCTAAGTTGGGCAGGAAACTCGTCCCTCGGTGGGCCAAACATTGTCAGCGCTAATTTTCGCGCCAATGGCAGCGCTGAATATGGCACAAATAATACGACGATCCTTTCCGCCAACTTCATCACCAAAGATATCCTGATTTCGACCGCCGCCAATGGCGCGAAATCCGCGGTCATCAACAGCAACATCGGCAACTTCGATCAATTTAGCCATATCGATCTCGCCGGCTATGTCGGCACCGGCAGCATATACCTCGATGGGCACCCCGTAGCGACCGAGGGAGCCCACACTTTTGACGCTGGCGTTATCTTCGGCAAGGCCATCATCAACAACAACGCTTATGCTAATGTCAGCAACATCGAGCAATCTCCCTACTTCCCCAGTGCGCCGCTTACTTTTGCCCTTAGCGGATTTGCTGATAACGTCCATTTAATTAACGCTAACGCCTCTTACTCCGCCGGGCAATATATCCCCACTACCATTCGTATATTTGATGACGCAACGGCTGCCAGTAAATTACATGTCGAGCTGGCGAAAGCTCAGGGAAGCAATGTCACGACCGATTTAAATATTGATATCGGCAAAGAGTTCAATCCTTATACCGACACGCCTCCCGCCTACAGCAACCAGAAAATCAACGGCGGTACCTTCGCCGTCACCAGTCATTACACGAATAGTCTGGTGAAGGAAATATTAAATATCACCTCCAACCTTACCCATTCTGAATTAACGTTATCCGGCGGAAGCAATCACATCACGGATATCAGCCTCAACGGTTTCGCACTGGGTGGTGCGAATAATTATGTACTGAAGCTCAATGTCAAAGCGGGCTTTACCGATTCGCTGGCCCACATCTACGTGGGCGAGTTGAGCAACCCTAACGGCAATCTCGCGCCAATCAGCGTGGACATTCACAGTGAAATCGGCGGGACCGGCGGCGGTGACTTTTATAACACACTGACCAGCCTGCAAAACAGCGGGCAGTTCAGCACAGTTATCAATACGCTGGTCGGCAAGCAATTGGTGGTAGAAGGCGCTTCGCAAGACGACCGTTTCAGCGTGATCGGCAACACGACCATCACCGGACATGGCTCGGGTGTGCATGGCGACACGATCAATTTCGCTCAAAGCTCCATTTCCAGCCAGGTCAAAATCACTGATTATAATGCGGCCAACGACCGGATCAATGCAGGCGACGCCGCACAGCAATGGACGTTCTCAGCGGCCGGCGGCAAATCGTTGGTTACCTATGGCGACTACGGTAATGCGAGCAATTTGAATACCTTATTCTCCACGTTGGGTGGCGGTGCCGACGCACAATCCCTATTCAGCGCCGCGCTTAGTAAAGCCACCGGCGGCGCCAGCGAACATGCGCTGGCGGAAGTCGGAGCCATAAAGCTGGGCAATGCGCTGTATATCATCATCGACAGCAATGGCAACCACGGCTTTGACAGTCAGGATATCGTCTTCTCGTTAGGTAACCGCGATCTGCAACAAACGGTGGCGGACATGCATTACAATTCACCGTCGATCGAGCTGAGTGGTATGGCCGCACCGCAGTTGGATGCACTGGCATAAAAATGCAAAAGCCCCGGCTTGGCCGGCCGGGGCTTTTGGGGATTGTCAAAGCCTAAACGGGTATTCTCCGTTACGCACTGATATCCGCATCACCATCATCGGGAAGCATAATTTCACGCACTACGCTGGTGGCGAAGCTGCCTGCTGGCAGCCAGAAGCGCAGTTCCACGGTAACGTCATCCCACCAGTTCCACTGCAAATTTTGCGGCTGCAACAGCAGGGCCCGACGAGCGGGTTCGACACGCTCGCGCTTTAAAAGCGTAAGCAATTCCGGTTGTTCCGCCAAGCATTGTTGTTCAAAAGCCAAGGCTTTGCCGGCGGTGCCTGGCTCACCGTCGCCCGGCAACGCCGCGGTGACAACCAACTCGCCGGCATCCAGCCGTTGCTGCAACGTCTCCAGCTCATCGGCCTTGGCGACGAACCAGCTGCCGCGGCCGCTCAACTGCAGGGCGTCCCCCTCCAGCACGGTGCGCTGCAGGCCGTCGGTCAGGCGCCGGCCGACTATCAGATTGAACAGCGCGCTGCGGCTGGCGGAAAGGTAGAAGCTGCGTTTGCTGCGCTCTTTGACGCGGATTTCGTCGTTTGCCCAGCGACGCGCCATCACCAGATTGTTGCCGCCGCGGCCGAAGCGCTGGCTGCCGAAATAGTTTGGCACGCCCTGCGCGGCGATAGCCTGCAGACGGTTTTCCACGTCCTGACGATCGGAAATGTGGCGCAGCACCAGCGTAAAGTGGTTACCCTTCAGGTTGCCGATGCGCATTTTGCGCAGGTGGCGGGCGAACGAGAGCACCTCGCAGCCTTCCAGCGCAAACTGTGAGAAATCCGGCGTGTCCTTGCCCGGCATATGCAGGCAGAACCACTGTTCGGTCACCGCGTGGCGATCCTTCAAGCCGGCATAGCTGACGGAACGGGCGTGAATACCGGCGAAGCGCGCCAGATAGTCGGCCACGAACTGGGTATTGCAGCCGTTTTTACGGATGTTCACCAGCACATGCTCGCCTTCGCCGTCCGGCGCAAAGCCCAGGTCTTCCACCACCACGAAGTCTTCCGGATTGGCTTTCAACACCCCGGTGCTCTGCGGCCGGCCATGCAGCCAGGTCAGTTTCGCCATATCCATGCGGTTATTCCTTGATCAGCAAGGCGACCGCTTCGCAGGCGATGCCCTCGCCGCGCCCGGTGAAGCCGAGCTGCTCGGTGGTCGTGGCCTTCACGTTGACGTCATCCATATGGCACTGCAGATCTTCCGCCAGGAAGACGCGCATCTGCGGGATGTGCGGCGCCATTTTCGGCGCCTGAGCGATAATCGTGATATCGAGGTTACCGAGGCGGTATCCTTTGGCACGGATACGTTTCCAGGCTTCGCGCAGCAGCTCGCGGCTGTCCGCGCCCTTGAAAGCCGGATCGGTATCGGGGAACAGCTTGCCGATATCGCCCAGCGCCGCAGCGCCCAGCAAGGCGTCGGTCGCGGCGTGCAGCGCAACGTCGCCGTCGGAATGGGCCAGCAAACCTTTGTCGTAAGGGATGCGAACGCCACCGATCACCAACGGGCCTTCGCCGCCGAATTTATGTACGTCAAAACCGTGACCGATACGCATGGTGCGCTCCTTAATTGTCTAACTGAGTCAAATAGAACGCCGCCAGCGCCAAATCCTCCGGCCGCGTTACTTTAATGTTGTCCGCCCTGCCGGCGATCAGCTGCGGATGATAACCGCAATACTCCAGCGCCGAGGCTTCGTCGGTGACGTTAGCGCCTTCATCCAGCGCGCGCTGCAGGCACTGCTTGAGCAGCGGCAGCGGAAACAGCTGCGGCGTCAGCGCATGCCACAGATCCTGCCGTTCGACGGTGTGGGCGATGGTGTCGCGGCCAGGTTCGGCGCGTTTCATGGTGTCACGCACCGGCGCGGCAAGAATGCCGCCGACCTTGCTGTGTGCGGTGATCGCCAGCAGGCGCTCGAGATCGTCGGCGTGCAGGCAGGGGCGCGCAGCGTCATGCACCAGCACCCAGTCCGCGTCGCCCGCGAGCTTCAGCCCGGCCATCACCGAATCAGCGCGCTGTTTGCCGCCCTGAGTGACGGTCACCCGCGGATCCTGGGCGATGGGCAGCCGTTCGAACTGGCGATCTTCCGGGCTAATCGCCACGATCACCCGTTCAATGCGCGGGTGGCGCAACAGGGCATGGATAGCGTGTTCGACGATGCTGTGCCGGCCGATGGTTAAATATTGCTTCGGGCATTCCGCCTGCATGCGGCTGCCGATACCGGCAGCGGGCAGGACGGCAATCACCGAGGGAAAGGTGCCTGCGGAGTGATTCATGCGTTATTTTTGTGCGTTATTTTGCGAGGAAGACGCCGCGTTGCGTCTGGATTGGTCAGGAACCAGACGATAGAAAGTCTCACCGGGCTTGATCATGCCCAGCTCATTACGCGCTCGCTCTTCGATCGCTTCCTGACCGCCGTTCAAATCATCGATTTCGGCAAACAGCTGATCGTTACGCGCTTTCAACTTGGCGTTACTGCCCTGTTGGACCGCAACGTCTTCATTGACTCGCACGTAATCGTGAATACCATTTTTGCCCAGCCACAGTGAATACTGTAACCAACCGAGCAATGCCAGCAATAGCAGCGTAAGTTTTCCCATCTCCGCCCCCTGAAAAACCGACCAATCATCCCACAACTTCTCGTTGGACTCCACACTGAGAGCGGCATTTCAACGCCAAATTCAGAATACGGATGAAGGATTCCCGACTTTATCGCCTAATTCCGTGGTGAAAGCGGCAAAAAAAGCCCCTTTTGCCCGGCACGCGCGGCGCATTTTCCGATGAGACACGCACTGCCCTTTCCCCATTATGCAGCAAGAACCACTGCATCGCCGCTTGCTGACCCATTTCTTACGCCAAAGCAACGTCAAAAGTGAATATTTAACACCATAGAAAGAATAATTATCATGCAGTGGTTGCACTTTCATTCATTGGAGCTTATTTTTATGCACTCATAGTGCATAAATAATTCCAATATATAACCATTCATTATCGGGGATCGCGATGTTAAAACGTTTAGTTCTGATCGGCGCCTGCCTAGCCGCCACCTTCTCCACCGCCGCGTTAGCGGCTGAAACGACCTACGTCGTCGGCTCCGGCGGCACCTATCGGCCGTTCGAGTTTGAAAACAGCCAAAAGCAGCTGGAAGGTTTCGACATCGACATCATCAAAGCGGTGGCCAAGGCCGAAGGCTTCCAAATCAAACTGATCAATACGCCGTGGGAGGGGATCTTCGCCACGTTGAATTCCGGCGATCGCGACATCATCATTTCCGGCATCACCATCACCGACAAGCGCAAGCAAATGGTTGATTTCTCAGCGCCTTACTTCCCGGCCGAGCAGGCTATCGTGGTGCCGCAAGACTCGACGGTGGACTCCATCGCCGCGCTCAAGGCACTGAAGGTCGGCGTGGTGAACTCCAGCACCGGCGACATCGTGGTGTCCGACGTGCTGGGTAAAAACAGCACCGCTATCAAGCGCTTCGACAATACCCCGCTGATGCTGCAAGAGCTGTATGAAGACGGCATCGGCGCGGCGGTCGGCGACGTCGGCGTGGCCAAGTTCTATATCAAAACCCACCCTGAGAAAGCCTTCAAGTTGGTGCCCGACGCCAAGTTTGAGCGCCAGTATTTCGGCATCGCCGTCGCCAAAGGCAACGATGAGCTACGCAACAAAATCAACGCCGGCCTGAAGAAAATCGTCGCCGACGGCACCTACGCCAAGATCTACCAAACCTGGTTCGACAGCAACGTACCGACGCTGCCGGCGGAATAATGCCCTGCCGCCGGCGCCCGCATGGGCGTCGGCGCGCCACCGTTTCAGCCTACCAAGAAGGAATACCCCTTGAACTTCCGCTGGGAGATCATCCAGGAATACGCGCCGCTGTTTATGGAAGGCGCCTGGATGACCATCAAATGCACCATTATCTGCGTGCTGCTGGGCACCACCTGGGGCTTGATCCTCGGGCTGGGCCGCTTGGCGCAGGCGCCGCACGGCATCTGGAAACCCATCCTGCATTACGGCGTTCAGTGGCCGGTACGCATCTACATCAGCGCCTTTCGCGGCACGCCGCTGTTCGTGCAGATCATGGTGGTGCACTTTGCATTGGTGCCACTGTTCATCAATCCGCGCGACGGCCTGTTGGTCACCAGCGGCCTGATGAGCGTCGATTTCGCCCGTGCTCTGCGCGCCGACTACGGTGCCTTTCTTTCCTGCGTGGTGGCGATCACGCTCAACGCCGGCGCCTATGTGTCGGAGATCTTCCGCGCCGGGATCCAATCGATCGATCGCGGCCAGATGGAGGCTTCGCGTTCGCTGGGCATGAGCTACGGCAAGACCATGCGACAGGTTATCTTGCCGCAGGCCTTCCGCCGCATGCTGCCGCCGCTGGGCAACAACGCCATCGCGATCGTCAAGGATTCGTCGCTGGCCTCCGCCATCGGCCTGGCGGATCTGGCCTATGCCGCCCGTACCGTCTCCGGCGCCTACGCCACTTACTGGGAGCCCTATCTGACCATTTCGCTGGTCTATTGGGTCATCACCTTCCTGCTCTCGCTGCTGGTGCAACACATGGAAAAGAGGTTCGGTAAAAGTGATTCGCGTACATAACCTGCAAAAACAGTTCGGCGAGAGCCACGTGCTGCGCGGCATTTCCTGTCAGATCGCCGCCAATGAAGTGGTGTGCGTCATCGGCCCTTCCGGCTCAGGGAAGAGCACCTTCCTGCGCTGCATCAACGCGCTGGAAACGCTCTCCGGCGGCGAGATCGAGGTGAATGGCTTCGCCGTCCACGATCAGAAAACCGACCTGAACAAAATGCGTGAAAGCGTGGGCATGGTATTTCAGCGCTTCAACCTGTTCCCGCACATGACGGTGTTGGAAAACATCATCATGGCACCGGTAAGCGTGAAGAAACTGCCTCGCGCCGAAGCCATTACGCAAGCTGAACAGCTGCTGCGCAAGGTCGGCCTGCTCGACAAGATTGACGCCTACCCCAACAGCCTGTCCGGCGGCCAGCAGCAGCGGGTGGCGATCGCCCGCGCGCTGGCGATGGAGCCGAAGATCATGCTGTTCGACGAACCGACCTCCGCGCTCGATCCGGAGCTGGTGGGCGAAGTATTGGCAGTGATGAAATCGCTGGCCCACGAGGGCATGACCATGGTGGTGGTAACGCATGAGATGGGCTTTGCCCGCGAGGTGGCCGACCGGGTGCTGTTTATCGATCAGGGGATCATTCAGGAGGAAGGCGCACCGCAGCAGATCTTCAGCCATCCGACTAATCCGCGCACTCAGGCATTTCTAAGCAAAGTTTTGTAACCTTCGGCACCGCTTTGCAATCCTTCGGGCGCCGGCATCGGCGCCCGCTCCCTCACCACCCGGTCAGGAAGCTGAACACCAGCCAAAACAGGCACAGCACAATGGTGCCGGTCAACAGCAGCGTCAAGATCAGACGACCGCGCAGCAGCATGCTGAGGGTGATGCCGATCAACACCGACAGCGGCATCAGCGCCAGGAAGAATGGCCAAGTATAAAGCAGGAAAAACAGCGTGTTGGAACCGTAAACCAGAAACGGCAACGCGAACGCCAGCCAGTAGAAAACAAAGCCGCTGACGCCGCCCAGGAAAGAATAAGAAGGCTCCTCTCTCTCCTGTTTTGATTGCTTGGCGTCGATCAAGATAGGCGTGACATTTTGCATAGTGATCCCTGGTTATTCGGCTCGCTCTGCGGCGGCTTAGAGTAAAAAGCGCATGGCGAAAAACGCCACACGCTTTTTTTGAATTCAGGGTTTGATAATAGCCTGACCACGCAACACGTCTAACAATTGCGCAATCAAATTTGTTACCAATTGTTGGCCATCAAGGTGGATTTCCGGCTGCTGCGGCGCCTCGTAAACCGCGTCGATACCGGTGAAATTGCGCAGCTCGCCGGCGCGCGCTTTCTTATACAATCCCTTCGGATCGCGCGCCTCGCAGATCGCCAACGGCGTATCGACAAACACCTCGATAAAGCGATCGTCACCGAGCATCTCGCGCACCATCTGCCGTTCGGCGCGGTGCGGCGAAATGAACGCGGTCAGCACCACCAGCCCAGCGTCCACCATCAGCTTGGCCACTTCCCCCACCCGGCGAATGTTCTCGCGCCGATCCTCGTCGGAGAAGCCGAGATCGCGGCACAGGCCATGGCGCACGTTATCGCCGTCAAGCAGGTAGGTGCTGACGCCGAGCCCATGCAGCGCCTGCTCCAGCGCGCCGGCGACGGTGGATTTGCCCGAGCCGGACAGCCCGGTAAACCACAGCACCGCGCCGCGATGGCCGTTGCGCGCTTCGCGATCCGCGCGCGTCACCGCGTGCGGATGCCAAACCACGTTCTCGTCGTCCGGCCCGGTCGCCCTCAGTTCAACGGCCACCTTATCGGCCACCGAGCAGATCGCGCGCGCCCCAGTGCGGGAAGTGCTTGCGCACCAGCGCATTCAGCTCCAGCTCGAAGGCGCTGAATTCGCCGCGCGCCGCCGATGCGGCCTGCAGCGTTTCACGCACCAGACCGGCGCCAACCGTGACGTTGCTCATGCGATCGATAAAGATCAGCCCGCCGGTGTCGTGATTGCTCTGATAGCTGTCCAGCATCAGCGGCTCGTCGAAGGTCAGTTCCACCAATCCGATGCCGTTGAGCGGCAACGTGTCGGCCGGATGCTGCGCCAGCGTATTGATCTCCACCTGATGACGGATGCTCTCCACGCGTGCGCGGGTCTTTTTACCGGCGATCTTGATGTCGTAGCTCTGGCCCGGCACCAACGGCTGCTCGGCCATCCATACTACGTCCACCAGCGCGCTCTGCGCCGCCTGCAGACTTTCGCCGGCGTCGACCAGCAGATCGCCCCGGCTGATGTCCACTTCATCCTTCAGCACCAGCGTAATCGCCTCGCCCGGCACCGCTTCTTGCAGATCGCCGTCGAAGGTCACGATGCGCGCCACGTTGGACTCCACACCGGAAGGCAGCACTTTGACCCGTTGCCCCACCCGCACCACGCCGGCAGACAGCGTGCCGGCATAGCCGCGAAAATCGAGGTTCGGGCGGTTGACGTACTGCACCGGGAAGCGCAGCGGCTGGTTTTCTCGCTCGCTGATCACATCAACGCTCTCCAGCACTTCCAGCAGCGTCGGGCCGCTGTACCACGGCATATGGGTGCTTTCGCTCGCCACGTTGTCGCCGTCCAGCGCCGACAGCGGCACGAATTTGATGTCCAGGTCGCCTGGCAGCTGCTGGGCGAAGGTCAGGTAATCCTGTTTGAACTGCTCGAACACCGTTTCCTGATAGTCCACCAGATCCATCTTGTTCACCGCGACCACCAGATGGCGAATGCCCAGCAGGGTCGCGATAAAGCTGTGGCGGCGAGTCTGATCCAGCACCCCTTTGCGAGCGTCGATCAGCAGGATCGCTAGATCGCAGGTAGAGGCACCGGTGGCCATGTTGCGGGTGTACTGCTCATGCCCCGGGGTATCGGCGATGATAAACTTGCGTTTTTCGGTCGAGAAGTAGCGATAGGCCACGTCGATGGTGATGCCTTGTTCGCGCTCGGCCTGCAGGCCGTCCACCAGCAGCGCCAGATCGAGCTTCTCGCCCTGGGTGCCGATGCGTTTGCTGTCGCTGTGCAGCGTCGACAGCTGATCCTCGTAGATCTGGCGGGTATCGTGCAGCAGGCGGCCGATCAGGGTGCTTTTGCCGTCGTCGACGCTGCCGCAGGTCAGAAAGCGCAGCAGGCTCTTGTGCTGCTGCGCGTGCAGATAGGACTCGACGCCGCCCTGGTCAGCGATTTGTTGTGCAATTGCGTTGTTCATCCGGCGGCTCCTTAGAAATACCCTTGACGCTTTTTCAGCTCCATCGAGCCGGACTGATCGCGATCGATCATCCGCCCCTGGCGTTCACTGGTGGTGGAGACCAGCATTTCTTCGATGATCTCCGGCAGGGTTTGCGCCTGCGAGTCCACCGCGCCGGTCAGCGGCCAGCACCCCAGGGTGCGGAAACGCACCATGCGCTGGCTGATCACTTCGCCCGGCTGCAGATCGATGCGATCGTCGTCCACCATCATCAGCATGCCGTCGCGCTCCACCACCGGGCGTGGTTTCGCCAGGTACAGCGGCACGATGTCGATCTTTTCCAGGAAGATGTACTGCCAGATATCCAGCTCGGTCCAGTTCGACAGCGGGAAGACGCGGATGCTCTCCCCTTTGTTGATCTGGCCGTTGTAGTTGTGCCACAGCTCCGGCCGCTGGTTTTTCGGATCCCAGCGGTGGAAGCGATCGCGGAACGAATAGATGCGCTCTTTGGCGCGCGATTTCTCCTCGTCGCGCCGCGCACCGCCGAAGGCGGCGTCGAAACCGTACTTGTTCAGCGCCTGCTTCAGGCCCTCGGTCTTCATGATGTCGGTATGCTTGGCGCTGCCGTGCACGAACGGGTTAATGCCCATCGCCACCCCTTCCGGGTTTTTATGCACCAGCAGCTCGAAGCCGTACTCCTTCGCGGTGCGATCGCGGAATTCGTACATTTCGCGGAATTTCCAGCCGGTATCGACGTGCAGCAGCGGGAACGGCAGCGTGCCGGGGAAGAACGCCTTGCGCGCCAGATGCAGCATCACGGAAGAGTCTTTGCCGATGGAATACAGCATCACCGGGTTGGCGAATTCAGCGGCGACTTCACGGATGATATGGATACTCTCCGCCTCCAATTGCCGCAAATGAGTGAGTCGTTTTTCGTCCATAACAGGTCCTTAAAAGCCTTGCCTATGCCAAATTCACGACGGCCGGGCGCGCTGCCCCTTCCGTCTGCGATTGATGCCCGAACCAGGCGATTTGATGGTGCAGTTCCACCACTTCGCCGATCACCAACAGCGCCGGCAGCGGCGCCTGTTGGGCCAGGTGTTCCAGTTGTTCCAGCGTGCCGATCTGCACCTGCTGATCGGCGCGCGTGCCGCGGCTGATCACCGCCACCGGCGTCGCGGCAGCGCGACCGTGGGCGATCAGCCGCTGGCTAATGTCCGCCGCCTTCATCGTGCCCATGTAGATAGCCAACGTCTGCCGCGCCCGAGCCAGATCGGCCCAGTCCAGGCCATCGCCGTCGGGGCGGCAGTGGCCGGTGATAAAGGTCACGCTCTGCGCGTGGTCGCGGTGCGTCAGCGGAATGCCGGCGTAGGCGGTCGCCCCCGCGGCGGCCGTGACGCCCGGCACCACCTGGAAAGGAATGCCGGCGGCGGCGGCCACCTGCAGCTCTTCGCCGCCGCGGCCAAAGATGAACGGATCGCCACCCTTGAGGCGCACCACGCGTTTGCCCTGCTGCGCCAGTTCCACCAGCAGCCGATTGGTCTCCTCCTGGATCACCGAGTGCGCGCCGGCGCGCTTGCCCACGCAGATGCGTTCGGCGTCACGGCGCACCAGATCGAGGATTTCGCCGCTGACCAGATGGTCATACAGCACCACGTCCGCCTGCTGCATCACCTGCAGCCCGCGCAGGGTCAACAGCCCCACGTCGCCCGGCCCGGCGCCCACCAACGCTATCTCGCCCTGGGCGCCCTCATCGCCTGCGGCGAAGCGGTGTAAATCCTGCTCCAGCTGGCGTTCCGCCTGCGCCGTCTGGCCGTTGGCCACCAGCGTGGCGAAACGGCCACCGAAGGTTTTTTCCCAGAAACGGCGGCGTTCGCCGATCGAAGCCAACCGCTGTTTGACCTGGCCGCGCCAGCGGCCCGCCACCTGCGCCATCTGCCCCAAACTGGCGGGTAGCAACGCCTCCAGCTTTTCGCGCAGCAACCGCGCCAGCACCGGCGCCTGGCCGCTGGACGATACGGCCACCACCAGCGGCGAGCGATCGATGATCGACGGGAAGATGAACGAACAACGCGGCTGATCGTCCACCACGTTGGCCAGCACCCGGCGTTTATCCGCCTCGGCGAACACCGCGGCGTTCAACGCGTTGTCGTCCGTGGCGGCGATCGCCAGAAACACGTCGTCCAGCTGCTGCGGATCAAAGCTTTTCCCCAGCCAGAGCACCTGCCCTTGCTGACGTTGTTGTTCCAGTTCCGGTGAGAGCGACTGCGCAACTATCCGTATTTCAGCCCCGGCGCGCTGAAGCAGATCGACTTTGCGCGCCGCCACGTCACCACCGCCAACGACCAGTACCGGACGTTGTTTCAGGTCGGCGAATATTGGTAGATAGTCCACAACAGCCTTTTCATATAACAGAAAGATAGTGTGACTATACGGGCTGAGATTTAGCCTCTGAAATGACGAAAAGGAATGATTAGTTCCTTTATGGAATATAGGCCGCAACGCCGAAGGCAAACGGTGATACTCACGACAGCAGTTTGCACGTTGGCGCGAAAATTAAGAGACAGGGAAATTGTGTAATGCCGCCCGGCGTCTCATACTGGGTGCCGAAGAAAAATGATCGGCAGCGCCGATAGCAAAGAAGGATTTTTCGGTATGTTTTCCCGTTTTTACCTGAAGACCAGCCTGCTGGCCCTCGCACTCGGCGGCGTCTTCAGCGTGTGTGCCGCACAGCCCGTAAAAGACGCGCCAATGGGCCGTTTCGCCGCCGAACAGACCCGCCACATTGCCACTTACTTCCCCGGCCGCATGGCGGGCAGCCCGGCCGAATTGCTCACCGCCGACTACCTGAAGCAGCAATTCAGCAAGATGGGTTACCAAAGCGATATTCGCAGCGTCAATACGCGCTATCTCTACACCAGCAAAGATGGCAAGAAGAACTGGAACAACGTCACCGCCAGCTCGGTGATCGCCGCCCGCAACGGCGACAGCCCGAAACAAATCGTGGTCGTCGCCCACTTCGACACCTATACGCCGCAGAGCGACGAGGATCTGGATAACAACCTCGGTGGCTTGACGCTGCAGGGTGTCGACGACAACGCCTCCGGCATCGGCGTAATGCTGGAACTGGCGGAACGCCTGAAGAACATCCCCACCGCCTACGGCCTGCGCTTCGTCGCCACCAGCGCCGAAGAGCTCGGTTCGCTGGGGGCGCAGAACTACCTGCAGCGAATGAGTGCGGAAGAGAAAAGCAACACCGTGCTGGTGATCAATCTCGACAGCCTGATCACTGGCGATCGGCTGTACTTCAACGCCGGGCGCAACACGCCGCCGCAGATGGCGAAGCGCTCCCGCGATCGCGCGCTGGATATCGCCCATCGCTACGGCATCGCCGCCGCCACCAATCCAGGCAGCGCACAGCATCCGCAGGGCACCGGCTGCTGCTCCGATCAAGAGGTGTTCGATGCCGCAGGCATCCCGGTATTGTCGGTAGAGGCCACCAACTGGTCGTTGGGGGAGAAGGACGGCTATCAGCAGCGCGCCGTCAGCCCGCACTTCCCGCAGGGCATCACCTGGCACCGCCCGCAATACGACAACCTGCAGTATCTGGATCGCTATCTGCCGGGGCGGATCGACAAACGCAGCCGCGACAGCGTGCAGATCCTGCTGCCGCTGATCAAAGAGTTGGCGCAGGCGCACCCGCCGAAAGCACAAAAGAAAAAGTAGCCTACAAAAAAACAGGGCCCAGCATTGCTGAGCCCTGTCGGGTGATTCGCCTCTTTTAGCCTTCGTGCAGACCGCACTCGCGCTTCAGGCCGAAGAAACGCGTCTCTTCCTCACTCATGCCCGGCTCCCATTTCTGGGTGGTGTGGGTATCGCCTACCGACAGGTAGCCCTGTTCCCACAGCGGGTGATAACTCAGCCCGTGTTCGGTCAGATACTGGTAAATCTTGCGGTTGTCCCAGTCAATGATCGGCAGGATCTTGAACACCCCACGCTGCACCGCCAGCACCGGCAGATTGGCGCGGCTACCGGACTGCTCGCGCCGCAGACCGGCGAACCAGCTCTGCGCCCCCAGCGTCTCCAGCGCGCGGTTCATCGGCTCAACCTTGTTGATCTGGTTGTACTTTTCAATCCCTTCCACGCCCTGTTCCCACAGCTTGCCATAGCGCGCCTCTTGCCAGGCGGGAGACTGTTCGGCGCGGAACACCTGCAGATTCAGCTTCAGCTGGTCGGTCAGTTGATCGATAAAGCGATAGGTTTCCGGGAACAGGTAACCGGTGTCGGTCAGGATCACCGGGATATCCGGCCGGATGCGCGTCACCAGGTGCAGACATACCGCCGCCTGAATGCCGAAACTGGACGAGAGTACGAACTCGCCGGGCAGATGCTCCAGCGCCCATGCAACGCGCTGTTCGGCGCTGAGGGTCTCCAGTTGGCCGTTGACTACCGCCAATGCCAGCGCCTGCCCGGATTTGGGCAACGCGTTCAGCGCCGCCAGATCGAATTCAGCCATGTTGTCTCTCCTGATGCTTGAAATTACCTGCGCGGCCCCTCTGCCCAGAGGCCGCCCGGCCTCACTCCCAGAAATCTCGCGCCGGATCCAGCACCGGTTTGACGATGCCCGCACGCACGGTGAAGTCGCCGAAGCCTTCGCCGCCGTTGCGCTCCTCCGCCCAGCGCCCCACCAACAGGTCGATCTCGTTCAGGATCTCGTCTTCGTTGATGTTCTCGCGGTACATGCGCGGAATGCGCGTGCCTTCGCGGTTGCCGCCCAAATGCAGGTTATAACGGCCGACCGCCTTGCCCACCAGCCCCAGCTCCGCCAGCAGCGCGCGGCCGCAGCCGTTCGGGCAGCCGGTAATGCGCAGCACGATATGCTCGTCGCCCACCCCGTGCCGATGCATGATCCCCTCCACCTTGGTGACGAACTGCGGCAGGAAGCGCTCGGCCTCCGCCATCGCCAGCGGACAGGTCGGGAACGACACGCAGGCCATCGAATTCTTGCGTTGCTCGCTGATCTCGTCGTCGATCAGGCCATGATCGCGCGCTAGGGCTTCGATCTTCGCCTTCTCGCTTTCCGGCACGCCGGCGATGATCACGTTTTGGTTCGCCGTCAGACGGAAGTCACCTTTATGGATCTTGGCGATCTCCGCCATGCCGGTCTTCAGCGGGCGCCCCGGATAGTCCAGCAGGCGGCCGTTCTCGATAAACAGCGTCAGGTGCCATTGATCGTCGATGCCCTTCACCCAACCGATGCGATCGCCGCGGCCGGTGAATTCATACGGCCGGATCGGCGCGAAGGTAATGCCGGCGCGCTTTTCCACTTCGGCGCGGAAAACATCTACCCCGACGCGCTCCAGCGTGTATTTGGTCTTGGCGTTCTTGCGATCGGTGCGGTTGCCCCAGTCGCGCTGCGTGGTCACCACCGCTTCCGCTACCGCCAGCGTATGTTCGAGCGGAATGTAGCCGAACTCGCTGGCCTGGCGCGCGTAGGTTTTCTTGTTGCCGTGTTCGATGGACAGCCCGCCGCCCACCAGCAGGTTGAAGCCTACCAGCTTGCCGTTTTCGGCGATCGCCACAAAGTTCATGTCGTTGGCGTGCAGATCGACGTCGTTCTGTGGCGGGATCACCACCGTGGTTTTAAATTTGCGCGGCAGGTAGGTCGGCCCCAGAATCGGTTCTTCGTCGGTGGTGGCCACCTTTTCCTGATCCAGCCACACCTCGGCGTAGGCGCGGGTGCGCGGCAGCAGGTGTTCGGAGATCTTCTTCGCCCACTCGTAGGCTTCCTGATGCAGCTCGGACTCCACCGGGTTGGAGGTGCACAGCACGTTGCGGTTCACGTCGTTGGCGGTCGCCAGCGCGTCCAGCCCCAGGCGGTTCAGCAGCTGGTGCACCGGTTTGACATTGCCTTTCAGGATGCCGTGAAACTGGAACGTCTGGCGGTTGGTGATGCGAATGCTGCCGTACAGCGTGCTCTCCTGCGCGAACTTGTCGATGCCCAGCCACTGCTGTGGGCTGATGACGCCGCCCGGCAGGCGGCAGCGCAGCATCATGGCGTGGCGCGGCTCCAGCTTCTGCTCGGCGCGTTCGGCACGAATGTCACGGTCATCCTGCTGGTACATGCCGTGAAAACGGATCAGCAGGAAGTTGTCGCCGTTGAAGCCGCCGGTCAGGCCGTCGTTCAAATCTTCGGCGATGGTGCCACGCAGGAAGTTGCTTTCCTTCTTCATGCGCTCCGCATCGGCCAGTTTGCCTTCGACTACCAAAGGCCCGGGGTGTTTATCACTCATCAGTAAACATCTCGCTGATAACGGCGCTCAAGGCGCAGCTCACTTAAAAATTCATCCGCCTGCTCGGTATCCATGCCACCGTGCTCGGCCACCAGTTCCAGTAATGTGTTTTCCACGTCTTTCGCCATGCGATTGGCATCGCCGCAGACGTAAATGTGCGCGCCTTCCTGAATCCAGCGCCACACTTCTGCGCCCTGTTCGCGCAGTTTGTCTTGTACGTATATTTTATGTTGCTGGTCACGGGACCAGGCCAGATCGATGCGGGTCAGCAGGCCGTCTTTCACGTAGCGCTGCCATTCGACCTGGTACAGGAAATCTTCGGTAAAGTGCGGGTTGCCGAAGAACAGCCAGTTCTTGCCGCCGGCGCCGTCGGCGTCGCGCTGCTGCATAAAGGCACGGAACGGCGCGATGCCGGTGCCCGGGCCGATCATGATCACCGGCGCTTCCGGATTGGCCGGCAGGCGGAAGTTGTCGTTGTGCTCGATAAACACACGCACGTCACCGTCTTCGTCCAGGCGATCCGCCAGGAAGCCGGAGGCGCCGCCGCTGCGGGCGCGCCCGTCGATGTCGTAACGCACCACGCCCACGGTGATGTGCACTTCGCTTTCGTTCTCCGCCTGCGAAGAGGCGATGGAATACAGGCGCGGCGTCAACGGGCGCAGCAGGCCAACCAGCTGTTCGGCGCTCAGATCCGCCGGCGCCTGCCGCACCATATCGACGATCGGCGTATTGTGCGCGTACTGCTGCAGCGCAGCCTTATCCGCCAACAGGCCGATCAGCGTTTCGTCGCGCGACAGCGCGGCGTATTTATCGACGATCGGCGTGGTGTTCTGCGTCAGCTCAAAATGGCTGCGCAGCGCCTGCGCCAGCGGCAGGGTCTGCCCTTCCACCTCGACCGGCTCGTCGCCTTTCAGCCACAACAGCTGCACCAGTTCGTCCACCAGCGCCGGATCGTTGTCGAACCATACGCCGAGCGCATCGCCCGGCTGATAGCGCAGGCCGGAGTCGCCCAGATCGATCTCGATATGGCGCACGTCTTTATCCGACGCGCGGCCGGTAATTTTCTGCTTAACCGCCAGTTGGGCGGTGAGCGGTTGTTCCTTGCTGTACGGGCTGCTGTCGATCAGGTCAACCGCGCCGCTGGCCAACACGCCCGGCGCAGCGCTTTCCGCTGGCGCACGGGCCTTCAGCACCGATACCACCTGTTTGCGCCAGGCGGCGGCCAGCTCCTGGTACTCCACGTCGGCATCCACGCGCTCCACCAGGCGCTCGGCACCCAACTCGGCCAGCTTGCCGTCGAAATCTTTACCAGACTGACAGAAATTCTCATAAGAGGTGTCGCCCAGCCCGAACACCGCAAACGCGGTGTCATTGAGCTTCGGCGCCTTCTTCGAGAACAGGAATTTATGCAGCGCCACCGCTTCTTCCGCCGGTTCGCCTTCCCCTTGCGTGGAGGCGACGATCACCAACAGGCGCTCTTGCGCTATCTGTTTGAACTTGTAGTCGCCGGCGCTGACCAACGTGGCGCTCAGATTGGCGGCCAACAGATCGTCGCGCAACTGCTCCGCCAGGCGGCGCGCATTGCCGGTCTGCGAAGCGGAAATGATGGTGATGGCGGCCGCAGCCGCAGGGGCGGCAGGCGCAATGGCCACGGCTCCGGGCTGTTGATTGACCATGCCCCAAAAATAACCGGACAGCCACGCCAGCTGCGTCGGCGAATAGTCGCCGATCGTCGCCTGTAAGCGCGCCAGCTGTTCGGGCGTCAGCGGGAGCAAAGATGTTGGAGGAGCCTGAGTCGTCATTGCTGTACTTATTTCCTATACTTAGCGCCTTTCCTGCCAGGCGCGCGCCAGTGCCAGTCGCTGTCTCTTCGCTGCGTCGGGTGTGCGGAAAAGATCAGGAGAGTTTGTAAGGTTACCGAGCAGAATAGCAACGATTAAATAAGGGATAGCAATAAATCATAACCAAAATGACTAAGCTGTTTTTCTGGTAAGGGATAACGCTTAAACCGTTAAACAAAGTTTTTTATCCAGATGAAAATAAAGCACTTTTTTTCATCATTTTTTCACCGTTCAACATTTCGGCTCATAACCCCAGCCGATAGGTGCCGCAGACACCAAACAAAAAAAGTGTTAACCGGGTGCGTTTGCCGTGGCGGTAGACCATAACGGTATAAATGGCAAGCAGGCGCGCTTTCCGGTACTATGCGGCGGTTTTTGAGTCAATGAGGCCGTAATAATGGCAACCACGCTGTTTAAAGATTTTCAGTTTGAAGCCGCACACCGTTTGCCGCATGTACCGGAGGGCCACAAATGCGGCCGTCTGCATGGGCATTCGTTTATGGTGCGTCTGGAAGTGACCGGTGACGTGGATCCCCACACCGGTTGGGTGATGGATTTCGCCGAGCTCAAGGCTGTGTTTTCCCCGATCTGGGAGCGGCTGGATCACCATTATCTGAACGATATTCCAGGATTGGAAAATCCCACCAGCGAAGTGCTCGCCGCCTGGATTTGGCAGCAGCTCAAGCCCCAGTTACCGGAACTGACTGCGGTGATGGTGAAAGAGACCTGTACGGCGGGATGCGTATATAAAGGTTGATGCCGTGAGGGTATGTGCAGATACCCTCACACTACCTCGCCTTGCAGATCCAGGCGCCGCGCCACCCAGGGCCTTTCCGACAGGCTCAGCACCATTCCCCCGCGATAGACAAACGTTTTGCTCTCGCCATCCTCAATGAACGCCGTCTCGTTTTCCATCGCCCGATAGCCGGCGCCGGTATAGTACTTTTCGCTTACCGCAAACAGTATGGAATACGCGATCCCTTTACTGCGCAAATAGTCATGCGCCTTCACCAGCATGTTTGCGGCCACGCCGCGGCGCCGATGCGTGTGTGCCACGGCCACCAGCCTGATGATGCCGATCACCTCGGCCTCACCGTCAATCAACACCGGCCGCTTATGCACCGCCAATTGGCCGACGATCGCCTCGCCTTCCGTGGCGGTCACCAGGCAAGCCGGCACCTGCTGCAGATAAAATCCGTCGGTTATCTCGGGGAAAGCGTCGGACAACAGCGAGCGAATCGAACGCAATTCCGCTTCCGTCACCGCCTCGAATGCGCGCGATAAAATCTTCACCGACAACTCCTGTCTCGTTCGAACGCTTCCGGCCAATAAACTCAGGCGATATTCAGATATTTGTGGGTCTGCATCGACAGCCGCCAGTTGCGCGCAATGCAGGTTTCGATGCACAGGCGGGTCGCCTCTTCTTTCTGGCTGATCGGTTGCAGCGCGATAATGCGCGCCTTATCGTCCTGCAGCGTCGCCAGCAGCGCATCCAGCGCCTCGATGTCGCGCTCGCGCGCCACCGGATGCTTCACCTCGTCAGCGCGCCGCAGCGCCTGATCCAGCACCTTCATGCCGCCGCGCATATTCACCTTGGGCGAAACCGTCACCCAGGTGTTGGCGGAGCAGCGAATTTCGTGGGTGCCGCTGGTCTCAATCTGGCAACGGTAGCCGTGCTGTTCGAACAGCTCGGTCAGCGGCGCCAGATCGTAAATGCAGGGTTCGCCGCCGGTGATCACCACATGACGCGCGGTGTAGCCTTGTTGGCGCATCACCGCCAACAGCTGCTCGGCGCTGGCATTGCCCCAGGCGTCGCTCTCTTCTGTTTTGACCAGGATCCGTTGCAGGTCGACTTCCCGATGGGCTTCCTTTTCCCAGGTATGTTTGGTGTCGCACCAGCTGCACCCTACCGGGCAGCCCTGCAGGCGGATGAAAATGGCCGGCACGCCGGTGAAAAAGCCTTCGCCCTGCAAGGTTTGGAACATCTCGTTGATCGGGTACTGCATCGGTTTCTCAATCTGGAAAAGTAAAAAGCGATTATCGCAGATTCCGGCCCGGCGACCAAACGGCCAAAATTGTATTAAATTTTATCCTCCGCGCCGCCATCAGCATATCTCACCGCCAATGGCGTTCATTTAATTTGTTAACCGGTCTTTGGCCTTTCATCGGCGGTGCAACCTGCTCCACAGAAAACAACACGCAGTTAACAAATAAGATAATTATATTTGACATAAAGCGCTGACGCGCAGATGTATATACAAGCAAACACAAGCCGAGCGCCAGTTTCGGCCACGTTCCATCACGACTACATCTGCGTTTAGAGGGTGCCATGACTCATTCCACCAGCGAGTTAAACATTCAACAGGCCATCGACGACAGCAAGTTTTCGCTGTTTCACTGGACCCTGATCATTCTCGGATTCCTGATCCTCGCCATCGACGGTTTCGATACCGCCGCCATGGGCTATATCGCCCCCTCGGTCGCCAAAGACTGGGGCATCGTCAAACAGGATCTGGGGCCGGTGCTGAGCGCCGCGCTGCTGGGGCTGTCGCTCGGCGCGCTGATCGCCGGGCCGATCTCCGACCGCATCGGCCGCAAGCGCGTGCTGGTGTTTTCCTGCCTGTTCTTCGGCCTGTCGAGTTTGGCCACCGCCTACGCCGGTTCGCTCAACAGCCTGACGCTGTGGCGCTTCCTCACCGGCCTCGGGCTGGGGGCGGCGATGCCCAACGCCATTACCTTGATCTCCGAATACGCGCCGCAGCGCTGCCGTTCGCTGGCGATCAACACCATGTACTGCGGCTTTCCGCTGGGCGCGGCCGGCGGCGGCGCCATTTCATCGTGGCTGATCCCGAGCTACGGCTGGCACAGTGTGCTGCTGCTCGGCGCCATTGCGCCGCTGGTATTGACGGTTCTGCTGATCCTGCTGCTGCCGGAGTCGGTTAAATATATGGTTAACCGCGGCCAGGATGCGGCGAAGATCAAGCGCATCGCGCAGCGCTTCGTTAGCCGGAGCCTCGACGGCGTGACGCGTTTTTACCTGTACGAAGAGAAGCTGGCGCAGACCAAAACCAGCGTCGGCCTGCTGTTCAGCCGCCCCTATCTGCTCGGCACGCTGATGCTGTGGCTGACCTACTTTATGGGGTTGGTGATCTACTACGTGTTGCTGAGCTGGATGCCGATCCTGATGCAGGGATTGGGTTACCAGTTGGAACAATCGGCGATGCTCACCTCGCTGTTCACCTTCGGCGGCACGCTGGGCATTCTGGTGGCCGGCTGGCTGATGGATCGCTGGAATGCGCATAAAGTGGTCTCGAGCGGCTTTGTCGTCACCGCCCTGCTGATCGTGGCGATGGCCACCGAAGATAAACAGATCGTGCTGCTGGGCGCCTTCATCTTCCTGATGGGCGTCACCATGAACGGCGCGCAGTCCGGGCTGCAAACGCTGGCGGCGACCTTCTACCCGACCCACAGCCGCGCCACCGGCATCGCCTGGATGCAGGGCATCGGCCGCTTCGGCGGCGTCGCCGGCACCATGATGGGCGCCCAACTGCTGGCGATGCAGTGGGAAGTGCAGAGCATCCTGATGTTCCTGTGCGTGCCGGCGCTGATCGCCGCCATCGCCACGGTGTGCAAGATGAGCCGCAAACCGACGCTGCAGCCGGCCGCCTGACCCTTGCTAGCCCGCCCACGGCGGGCTTTCTTCCTTCGGTGATAGGGCTTGTTTATCCTGCGCCGTCAACTGTAACCAGACTGTAAAAATATTGTGACTAGCCGCCCAAAAATGAGTCAATTTTAATTCATTTTTGCCGAACAGCTCACTTTTCTCCGGCTTTCCGTACCTGGGACCGGCGATAAAAACTCGCATATCAAACTGATATAAAAAGAAAATAACTTTTTCTTATGCCACTTTTCAGCGGCAACTGGTCAGTGTTGCATATGCTTGTACATACAAGTATATGTTAATAAGCCCTACGCATTGTTATGCCGTGGTACTCATCCCCACCGCGGCATGGAATCTGCACCGATACTGTTTGAGGAAACTGCTGTGACTACAAATAACAAAGTTCGCAATGTCGATGTACGCGCGCCACGCGGCACACAATTAAACGCAAAAAGCTGGCTGACCGAAGCGCCGTTACGCATGCTGATGAACAACCTCGATCCTGAAGTTGCGGAGAACCCACACGAGCTGGTGGTGTACGGCGGCATCGGCCGCGCCGCGCGCGACTGGGATTGCTACGACAAGATCGTCGAAACCCTGAAAACGCTGGAAGAAGACGAAACCCTGCTGGTGCAGTCCGGCAAACCGGTCGGCGTATTCAAAACCCACAGCAACGCGCCGCGCGTGCTGATCGCCAACTCCAACCTGGTGCCGCACTGGGCAACCTGGGAACACTTCAACGAACTGGACGCCAAAGGCCTGGCGATGTACGGCCAGATGACTGCCGGCAGCTGGATCTACATCGGCAGCCAGGGCATCGTTCAGGGCACCTATGAAACCTTCGTTGAAGCGGGCCGCCAGCACTACGACGGCAGCCTGCAGGGGCGCTGGGTGCTGACCGCCGGTCTGGGCGGCATGGGCGGCGCGCAGCCGCTGGCCGCGACGCTGGCGGGCGCCTGCTCGCTGAACATCGAATGTCAGCAGAGCCGCATCGATTTCCGTCTGAAAACCCGCTACGTCGATGAGCAGGCCAAAGATCTGGACGACGCGCTGGCCCGCATCAAGAAATACACCTCAGAAGGCAAAGCCATCTCCATCGCTCTGTGCGGCAACGCGGCGGAAATCCTGCCTGAGCTGGTGCGCCGCGGCGTGCGCCCGGACATGGTCACCGACCAGACCAGCGCCCACGATCCGCTGAACGGCTACCTGCCGAAGGGCTGGAGCTGGGAAGAGTATCGCCAGCGCGCGCAAACCGAGCCGGCCAAAGTGGTCGCCGCCGCCAAGCAGTCGATGGCCGATCACGTCAAAGCCATGCTGGCGTTCCAGCAGATGGGCGTGCCAACCTTCGACTACGGCAACAACATTCGCCAGATGGCGAAAGAAACCGGCGTCGACAACGCCTTCGACTTCCCGGGCTTCGTGCCGGCCTACATCCGTCCGCTGTTCTGCCGCGGTATCGGGCCGTTCCGCTGGGCGGCGCTGTCCGGCGATCCGCAGGACATCTACAAAACCGACGCCATGGTGAAAGAGCTGATCCCGGATGACGAACACCTGCACCGCTGGCTGGACATGGCGCGCGAGCGCATCAGCTTCCAGGGCCTGCCGGCGCGCATCTGCTGGGTTGGCCTCGGCCAGCGCGCCAAGCTGGGCCTGGCGTTCAACGAGATGGTACGCCGCGGCGAACTGTCCGCCCCGATCGTCATCGGCCGCGACCACCTGGATTCCGGCTCCGTTTCCAGCCCGAACCGTGAAACCGAAGCGATGAAAGACGGTTCCGATGCGGTTTCCGACTGGCCGCTGCTGAACGCCCTGCTGAACACCGCCAGCGGCGCCACCTGGGTTTCCCTGCACCACGGCGGCGGCGTCGGCATGGGCTTCTCCCAACACTCCGGCATGGTGATCGTCTGCGACGGCACCGACGAGGCCGCCGAGCGCATCGCCCGCGTCTTGCACAATGACCCGGCTACCGGGGTCATGCGTCACGCCGACGCCGGTTACGATATCGCTATCGACTGCGCCCGCGAGCAAGGCCTGAACCTGCCGATGGTTGCCGCGACCCAAGGAGAAAAAGCATGAAAGCGCTGACTATTCGCCCGGGCAAACTGACGCTGGCCCAGCTACGCGACGTGTATCAACATCCGGTGACGCTGACGCTGGACGACAACGCCTACGGCCCTATCCAACAGAGCGTGGCCTGCGTGGAACGCATCGTTGAAGAAAACCGCACCACTTACGGCATCAACACCGGGTTTGGCCTACTGGCTTCGACCCGCATCGCCCGCGACGATTTGGAAAACCTGCAGCGTTCGATCGTGCTGTCACACGCCGCCGGCGTGGGCGAGCCGACCGACGACAACCTGGTGCGCCTGATCATGGTGCTGAAGATCAACAGCCTGTCGCGCGGCTTCTCCGGCATTCGTCTGGAAGTCATTCAGGCGCTGATCGCGCTGGTCAACGCCGAAGTTTATCCGCATATTCCGCTGAAAGGCTCAGTCGGCGCCTCCGGCGACCTGGCGCCGCTGGCGCACATGAGCCTGGTGTTGCTGGGCGAAGGCCAGGCGCGCCATCAGGGCCAATGGCTGCCGGCGACCGAAGCGCTGGCCAAAGCCGGCCTGAAACCGCTGACGCTGGCGGCGAAAGAGGGCCTGGCGCTGCTGAACGGCACCCAAGTCTCCGCCGCCTTCGCGCTGCGCGGCCTGTTCGATGCCGAAGATCTGTTCGCCGCTGCGACCGTGGCGGGCAGTCTGACGGTGGAAGCGGCGCTGGGCTCTCGCAGCCCGTTCGATGCGCGTATCCACGAGGTGCGCGGCCAGCGCGGCCAGATCGACGCCGCCCTCGCCTATCGCCACCTGCTCGGCGCGCGCAGCGAAGTCTCCGACTCGCACCGCAACTGTGAAAAAGTGCAGGATCCTTACTCCCTGCGCTGCCAGCCACAGGTGATGGGCGCCTGCCTGACGCAGATCCGCCAGGCCGCCGAGGTGCTGGAAATCGAAGCCAACGCCGTCTCCGATAACCCGCTGGTGTTCGCCGAACAGGGCGACGTACTGTCCGGCGGCAACTTCCACGCCGAACCGGTAGCGATGGCCGCCGATAACCTGGCGCTGGCGTTTGCCGAAATCGGTTCGCTGTCCGAACGCCGCATCTCGCTGATGATGGACAAACACATGTCGCAACTGCCGCCGTTCCTGGTGGAAAACGGCGGCGTGAACTCCGGCTTCATGATCGCCCAGGTCACCGCCGCGGCGCTGGCCAGCGAAAACAAAGCGCTGGCGCATCCGTCAAGCGTCGACAGCATCCCGACCTCCGCCAACCAGGAAGACCACGTCTCCATGGCGCCGGCCGCCGGTCGCCGCCTGTGGAGCATGGCGGATAACGTGCGCGGCATTCTGGCGGTCGAATGGCTGGCCGCCTGCCAAGGCCTGGATTTCCGCAACGGCCTGAAGACCTCGGAAGGTCTGGAGCAGGCGCGCCGTCTGCTGCGCGAGCATGTCAGTTTCTACGACAAGGATCGTTTCTTCGCCCCCGACATTGAAGCCGCCAGCCAACTTTTGGCGGCCGGTCACCTGACATCGCTGCTGCCTGCGGCGCTGCTGCCTAGCCAGGCATAATCATCACACACTGAATCACGCAGTTTGTTCTGCCCCGCCGGGTGCATTCCACCCGGCGCGGGCAGCGCGTGCCTGTTCGGCAAACACTTAACGGGAAACAACATGCGTAACGAAACGACACAACTCAGACGCGGACTAAACGCGCGGCATATCCGTTTCATGGCTCTCGGCTCGGCGATCGGCACCGGCCTGTTCTATGGCTCCGCCGGCGCCATCCAGCTGGCCGGCCCGGCCGTGCTGCTGGCCTACCTGGTGGGCGGCGCGGCGGTGTTCATGGTGATGCGCGCGCTGGGTGAAATGGCGGTACACCAGCCGGTTTCCGGCTCGTTCGGCCACTACGCCAGCCACTACCTCGGCCCGCTGGCCGGGTTCCTCACCGGCTGGACCTACACCTTTGAAATGGTGATCGTCGCCCTGGCGGACGTCACCGCCTTCGGCATCTATATGGGGCTGTGGTTCCCGGACGTCGCTCAGTGGGTTTGGGTGCTCAGCATCATCCTGTTTATTGGCGCGCTCAACCTGTGCAGCGTCAAGGTCTTCGGCGAGCTGGAGTTCTGGCTGTCGCTGGTCAAGGTCGCCGCCATCGTGGCGATGATCGTCGGCGGTGCGGCGGTGATGCTGTTCGGTTTCGGGCAAACCCAACACGCCACCGGTATCAGCAACCTGTGGCAACACGGCGGCTTTATGCCTAACGGCTTCGGCGGCGTGGTCGCGTCATTAGCGGTGGTGATGTTCGCCTTCGGCGGCATCGAGATCATCGGCATTACCGCCAGCGAGGCGAAAGACCCCGCCAAAGTGCTGCCGAAGGCGATCAACGCCGTGCCGGTGCGCATCCTGCTGTTTTACGTGCTGACGCTGACGGTGCTGATGGCGATCTATCCGTGGAACAGTATCGGCCAGAACGGCAGCCCGTTCGTCGAGATTTTCAGCAACCTTGGCATCAGTTCCGCCGCCAACGTGCTGAACGTGGTGGTGATCACCGCGGCCATTTCGGCCATCAATAGCGACATCTTCGGCGCCGGCCGCATGATGTACGGCATGGCGCAGGACGGCCAGGCGCCGCGCAGCTTCACCAAACTGACCGCCAGCGGCGTGCCGTGGATGACGGTGCTGGTGATGTCAGTCGCCCTGCTGCTGGCGGTGGTGCTCAACTACCTGATCCCGGAGAAGGTCTTCATGATCATCGCCTCGATCGCCACCTTCGCCACCGTCTGGGTGTGGCTGATGATCCTGCTGTCGCAGATCGTCATGCGCCGCACGCTGTCGCCGGAAGAAACTCGTCAGTTGAGCTTCCCGGTGCCGTGGTGGCCGGTGGCGCCGGCATTGGCGACCGCCTTTATGGCGTTCGTCATCGGCCTGCTCGGCTACTTCGAAGAGAGCCGCATCGCGCTGTACGTCGGGCTGGTGTGGATCGCTTTACTCACCGTGGCTTACTGGCTGTGGGTGCGCAAAAAAGGCGGCGGCTCGCCGGTGACCGCGGCGACGCAACAGATGTAACGCCCGCTGTTGATAAAACCCGCTGCGGCGGGTTTTTTTATTGCGCTTGCGCCAGCGCCTGCAGGATATCGGCCTGCAGATCGTCAAACGCCTCCAGCCCGGCGGACAGCCGCACCAGCCCCTCGCTGATGTGGTGCCGTTTCCGCTCTTCCGGCGTGTAGGCCGAGTGCGTCATGCTGGCCGGGTGTTGCGCCAGGCTTTCGCAATCGCCCAGGCTGACCGCGCGCAAAATGAGCTGCAGCGCATTGAGGAAGCGAATGCCTGCACGCATGCCGCCCCGCAGTTCAAACGCCAGCATGCCGCCGGGGCGCGCCATTTGCCGCTGCGCCAACGCATGCTGCGGGAAGTTCGCCAGGCCGGGGTAATACACCCGCTCGACCGCCGGATGCTCCGCCAACATCTCTGCCAGGCGCTGCGCGTTATCGCAATGACGTTCCATGCGCAGCGGCAAGGTTTTCATCCCACGCAGCACCAGCGCGGCATCCTGCGCCGACAGTACCGCCCCGTTCATGTCCTTTAACCCCTCCAGACGGATCGCCTCGGCCAACGCCTGACGCGTCACCGCTATCCCGGCCAAGAGATCGCCGTGCCCGCCGAGGTACTTGGTCGCCGAGTGCACCACGATATCGGCACCTAACGCCAAGGGCCGCTGTAGATAGGGCGTGCAGTAGGTATTGTCCACCAGCAGCAGCGCCTGATGCCGATGGGCGATCTCCGCTACGGCGGCGATATCGACCAAGCGCATATTGGGATTGGCCGGGGTTTCGCAATACACCAGTCGGGTATGCGGACCCATGGCCGACGCTAGCCGCTCCGGCCGGGTCAGGTCAACGTGGGTTATCTTGACGCCGAAGCGTGCCAAGCCATGATGAAAGTAGCTGAAGGTACAGCCATAGACGGTTTCATCGACAATCAGCTCATCGCCCGGTCTGAGCAGCGTCCAGCAACACGCGGTGATCGCCCCCATACCGGAAGCGAACGCCACCGCCGCCTCCCCCTCCTCCAGGTTGGCGATGCGTTGCTCGAGCAGGGTTAACGTCGGATTGGCGATGCGCGAATAAAAGTACCCCGGCTCGGTGCCGGCAAAGCAGGCACCGCCGTATTCCGCGGTGGGAAAAGCAAACGTAGAGCTCATAAACACCGGCGGAGACAGTGCCCCCTGATACCGCTGCGGATCGTAGCCGTAATGAATAGCCCGGGTGGCAAAGTCGTGGCCAACTGCTGTAGCGGACATAACACAACTCCTTACCTGAGTGGGTGAAGCTTAATTCGTTGATTCATCCGAAAGGGCCGGCGGCAATGCGCTGTCTCGCGTGCGCTGGCCGATGATTTGTAAAGTACGCAGCAGCAGCGTCAACCCCAGCAGGGTATCCGGCTGCTTCAGCAAGGCGTACAGCGCGCGAAAACTGGCCGGCGGAGGATTCAATTGCAGCTCGCTGTGCGCCATCTGCAACGCAGTCCCCCCCTCCCAACCGACCGTAACCAGCCCTTCAAACACGCCGGCCAGTTTCTCCACCAGCGCGTTGTCGGCGATATCCACCACGTCCGACAACAGCGACAACAGATCGACCACGTTATCCAACCGCCCGCCCGCCAGCAGCGGCTGCAATTTCTCGAGCAACGCCGCCAATGATTGCAGGTCCGCCGCATGCACCGTGCTTTCCGTCATATCAGCCCCCTTACCGTGGCCCAGTAAAGGCCGCGGTTAAACCCATTACGCAGCATGCCGCCTACCTTGGTGGCGGGCGTCGGCAGTACGTCATGCCGGTAGTCGTAGACCAGCGGCATGCCGGCATTCAGCCCCATTTGCGCGACCGCCTGCACCTTGCCATCGTAATGGCTCACGGGCTGGCCCAGCCGCATTTCCGCCACGATGTTGTCGGCAATGACCGGCGCCTGATTATGGCAAGAGCCGCCGGCCTTGCTGACCGGCAAATCCACGGTATCGCCGATCACATATACGCCCTGCTGGCCGTAGACCTGCAGCGTTTGATGATCGGTTGGCAGCCAGCCTTCGCCGTTTTGACTCTCGCTCAACCCGGTATTGCGCACCGCCTCGACTGCGCGAATCGGCGGCGTTGCCATCAGAATGTCGAACGGCTGTTCTTCCCCTTCGGCGGAATAGGCGATGTTACGCTGGGCGTCTACTCGGCTGAGGGTAAACCCACGCTGGTGGCGAATGTCGCGCGCGGCAAAAATGGCGGGCAGCGCTTCGCCGGTCGGCCGCTGCAAAAACAGGCAGTTGCGCAGCAGTTGGGAAATGGTCGGGTAGGTGTACACAATCTCTACCGCCTTGCGCACGCCGCGCCGCCGCAGGTAGTCGTCCAGCATCAAGGTGGTTTCGATCGGCGCAATGCCGCACTGATGGGGCACGTTGGGCGTTTCGGGGAAGGACACGGTGATGAAAATTCGGCCTTTTTCGATCGTCGCCAGCTTATGCGCCAGCCGCCTGGCGGCCTGATACTGATAAAAATGATCGCCCGCCTGCGCCAATCCTTCGATGCGTTCTGGCCAAGGGACACAGCCGGTAGCAAAGACCAGAAAGTCATAGGAATAAATTTTACCGCTTTGCGTAGCTATACTTCGCTGTTTTAAATCGAAAGATTGCGCTTTATCAACAATAAACTGTATTTCAGGCCGCAATAAACTCCGCTGTGAACGCGTGAGCTCTTGCTTGAAAAAAGCATTGAACGCCACATACATAAACGCCGGCTTGTAATAATGCAGCGGCGAATCCGATATCATTAATAACTCGACTTTATTATTAATAATCTCTTGGTGTAATTTTGCGGCCAATAAATTGGCCAGGATGGTGCCGCCGGTTCCACCGCCGATAATGATGATTCGCTGTCGCATCAAGCCCCCGCTCAACCGGCCAGCAAGCCGGCAGTATTAAGGTATGGTGATGATGAAGTTCTACGGCAGAACGGCGAGAAATAAACTGCCTTATTGGCAGTCTAGTAACGAATAGTTATAAAGCAAATAAAATGGGAATATAAAAACGGGAAAGAGAGATATCGGAATAAATTTACCCCGTTAAAAACTACCGTTTTTAATAAATAACTACTGGTTAATATATCGGTTATATGACTAGTCCTGATATAGGTTGACACTTTTCAACTGGATAACGCCCGATGAACCTCATCGGGCGTTTTGTATTTCAGCGACAAGTGCGGCCGCCGCGTG
>NZ_JASGBT010000016.1:0-3940 GCF_030053255.1 Serratia sp. PF-27 | reverse complement strand
TCCAGTCGCCGTTGCTCAGCTGCGGCAGTTTGACGTTGTTCGGGTTAAGCGGTTTGCCCGCCGCGACCTATCGGCGTTTATATGGGATACAACATCAAGAGAAAACGGCTCCGAAGAGCCGTTTCTGTGTGTGGGTTAGATCCAATCTTCATAGTCGCTGTCATGGATCCAGACGATAGACAAAACACATCAATCCACACGAGCATCCTTTTATTCAGGCTTATCGATCAAGCCAAGCAATCGAAGATCGTTTAAAATTTCGTTTTTTTCATCTTCAGTTACATCCTTAAGCATTTCGAATAAATCATTTTCCGATAATATTTTTAATATGATATCTGTGTGGAACTTTACTGTTTGATCACTACATCTACCAGCCATAAAGATGAGCGTCACTAGCTCAAGCATGAGGCATTCTATTGGTTCTTCAAACGAACCTTCTAATGACTCATACGCAAACGCCTGATCAGATGTAGCACAAACAGAATGATTACCATCACGTTTCAGTAGGTTAAGTATATTTCTGCAATAAGCGTAACTTGAATAGGCAAAGCTACTCCTTATTTCATCATAACTCATCACATTCATTGTTATTTACCTCTTCCTGGAATCAAACGCACACCATTATTGTCCAAAACGTCAATTTTCACCCCTGGATATCTACTTTCGAACTGCTTAACAACGCCTAAACAGCTTTCGCAGGCAGGCTTTTCGGTGAAAATAGTAACAGAGCCATTGGCGGAATAGTTTTTACCCAATCTATCGGCTAAGTTATCCAATATTTTATATTCGGAGTCTATATTTCTTGCTACATGTCTACCATCATCAGTAAGAATAGTCTCATATTTAAAATTTTCTTTTCCCATCCCAACAAAACCCTTACCTGCAACGTCTATGAGATTATGGCTTGCAAGTGTCTTTGGCATTCCAGATATATCAATACTGGCCACTGCAACGTTACCACTGCGTTTCGGGGCTGATGTCAAACCGGCCCTCAGTTCTGTAACCTGGTTTTTGAATGTAGCAGCCTGCTGAACGGTCTTCTCATTGACCAGATACCCTTTCCAGGCGCTGGTTGGGCCTACCAATTTGGATGACAGGTATTGGTTGCCGACGTTTGCTTTACCCATACCGGCAAATGTGTTGGCAATAGAGACCGCCATCACCGAGGCATTCACCCAGTCCGGCGACCACCCGGTCAACTTGCTGATTTGTTCTATCTGCTGGTTGCGAGCAAACAGCTGGCCGTCGGTTATCTGGTCGCCCAAATCATACGTGAATAACTTTTCGCTGTCATAGCCGGCAAACGCCGGATAGTTGCCGAAGCGCTGACGCTCTTTTTGTACCCAGTAGTTGGCGATGAGACCGTCTTCATCCCGCGTTGACGGGTACTTATTCATCAGGGCTTCAAACTGCTTGCGTTCGTCTGAGTTCAACGCCTCTTGCGTGGTGCAAGCTACTTTTCGGCAGGATGCGGCCATCAGACGCGCTTCTTTTTCCTTGTCGCCCTTAGCCAACGCTTTAATGGCGTTGAGTTCTTCCTGGTGCAGCTGTCGATTGAAACGCTCGACAAACTCACCCGCATTTGCACCGCTGGTGGCACCTGCGGCTTTGGCGGTTACGATGGCCCCTGCAAAGGCGCCCGCTACGCGGCTGATTTGAGCCTGACGCTCTTGCCAGCCTTCACTTCTGACCAGATTATCATTGATGATCACCCCGGCCAGCTCCGCCGCCAGCGCCCCTGCCGCCGCGCCTTTGGCATTCCCCTTGCCGATTTCCGCGCTGATGCCCGCCAGAACGGCATGGCTTACGGCCCGGCCCGGTATATCAAGAACCTGACCGTTATCCCCAATCAGGTTGGCGCCCTCGGCCTGCACCTGGCTGCCGATGTTCGCCAGCAGCGCATTGGTCAGGTTGTCCTTGAAGCTGCCGCCATTGATGGCGGTATTCAGGCTGGAGTTGATGACCGATTGCCCGGCCACCCGCTGCGCCACCTTGCTCCAGTCCCCGTTGCTCAGCTGCGGCAGTTTGACGTTGCGTGGATTGAGCGGTTTGCCCGCCGCGTCCTATCGGCGTTTATATGGAATACAACATCAAGAGAAAACGGCTCCGAAGAGCCGTTCGTATGGGCGTTAGATTTCCGTCAATCTTGATCTATAGTGGTACTTTTTACCTTGGCTAGCCCCCCGCATGAGAAAAACGTGCTTAGTCTCAAACTGTTAGGAGCTGGAAGGTTACTCGGGCTTATCAAGCAATCCAAGCAACTCCATATCATAAAGCAAATCGCTTTTTTCTTTTTCAGAGATATCTTCAGTCAAAACACCCAGAGGATATTCATTTATAATCTGTTTAATAACACTCCGAATGTTATTTTCCACCTCTCCCGGTTCTCTTCCGGCCATTAAAATTAGGAGAAAAACCTTGAACATTAACTTTTCTATTGGCGAAAAAGGAGTATTTTCATATTGATAGGCTGCATACCCAATTTCTAAACCATCATAAGATGATTTTTCACCCGTTTTTTGGTTAATGTCAAGAATGTTTCTACAGCAATCATAGAAACACCCCAGTACCATTTCTCTTATTTCACCGTAAGTCATACGCTCATCATCCATTATTTCAACCTCCTAGGAATTAGCATTACATCGTTATTATCAAGGACATCCACTTTAATCCCTGGGTATTTTTTCTGAAATTGGTCCACAACACCCAAGCAGCTCTCACAGGCAGCACGTTCAGTGAAAATAGTGACTTTACCTTTGATAGACACATTGCCACCCAACTTATCAGCCAGGTTGTCCAGAATTTTGTATTCCGAGTCTGTATTTCTTGGTATTGGTTTACCATCCCCGCTATTGATGGTTTTAAATTTAAAATTGCCGCTACCTTTTCCTATAAAACTATTCTCTGCTTTATCGATCCCACTGTGCGCCGCAAGTGTCTTTGGCATACCGGGGATATCAATTTGCGCTACGGCGGCATTCCCACCTTTCCTGATCTTTTGTGAGAACGGTGCCCTGGCATCCAATACCTGCTGCCTGAACGTTGCTGCCTGCTGAACCGTCTTCTCATTGACCAGATACCCTTTCCAGGCACTGGTTGGCCCTACCAGTTTGGATGACAGATACTGGTTGCCGACGTTCGCTTTACCCATACCGGCAAACGTACTGGCGATAGAAACCGCCATCACCGAGGCATTCACCCAGTCCGGCGACCAACCGGTCAACTTGCTGATTTGTTCTATCTGCTGGTTGCGTGCAAACAGCTGGCCGTCGGTTATCTGATCTCCCAAATCATACGTGAATAACTTTTCGCTGTCATAGCCGGCAAACGCCGGATAGTTGCCGAAGCGCTGACGCTCTTTTTGTACCCAGTAGTTGGCAATGAGGCCGTCTTCATCCCGCGTTGACGGGTACTGATTCATCAGGGCTTCAAACTGCTTGCGCTCATCTGAGTTTAGCGCTTCCTGCGTGGTGCAGGCGACTTTTCGGCATGAAGCCGCCATCAGACGCGCTTCTTTTTCCTTGTCGCCCTTAGCCAACTCTTTAATCGCGTTGAGTTCTTCCTGATGCAGCTGTCGATTGAAGCGTTCGACAAACTCCCCCGCATTTGCACCGCTGGTGGCACCTGCGGCTTTGGCAGTTACGATGGCCCCTGCAAAGGCGCCCGCTACGCGGCTGATCTGAGCCTGACGCTCTTGCCAACCTTCACTTCTGACCAGATTATCATTGATGATCACCCCAGCCAGCTCCGCCGCCAGCGCCCCTGCCGCCGCGCCTTTGGCATTGCCCTTGCCGATTTCTGCGGCCACGCCCGCCAGAACGGCATGGCTTACGGCCCGGCCCGGTATATCGAGAACCTGACCGTTATCCCCAATCAGGTTGGCGCCCTCGGCCTGAACCTGGCTGCCGATGTTCGCCAGCAGCGCATTGGTCAGGTTGTC
>NZ_JASGBT010000015.1:1157407-1185967 GCF_030053255.1 Serratia sp. PF-27 | reverse complement strand
TATGAATTCTATTCCACAAATTTATCATAGTGATATTTGCGGTTAGCGCGCTGATTTCTTCCTCTGAATAGTACGCGCGTAATGCTGCGCGCAGTGGGCCATACTCGGTATGGCGTTCAAGCCGCGTTAATGCTTCTGTCCAGGCAAATGCGGCACGCTCGCGAGGCGTGAAATCATCAACGTGTTCCCATACCACGAGCCTGTCCAGACGAGCGTTGGTTTCACCGTCCTCGCGCGCTTCTTTGGTATGCATCTCGACACAGTAACCGCAGCCATTGATTTGCGAAGCGCGTAGGAGGACGAGATGGTAGATCTTGCGCTCCAGATTGTGCGCGTCGATAGCGCCATGCACTTTCAGCAGCGTGGAAAAAACGTTGGCAATGGTTTGCGCATGATTGACAGGGTCGGTATTCACTGGCGTAGTCATAAGAACTCCTCATTTATCGGGTTAACACATATAAATGACGAATGAGAAGAGGGATGTGTGACCGAACCACAGCAAAAATGTGCATTTTGGGTCCGTGGGTTGTTGACGCAAGTAAGCGATGAGATTGTTTTCCCCCTCCTTCATGGTGCGCACAATCTTTTGCCATGATGAAGAAGACCGTTACCTGCCCCCCATTGATTAGTACACTCCGATGTTAGTAATGCCTTCATCAGCCACATGAGGACATCCCCATAGAGAAGCGTTTTTCTGACGAATAGAGCATCAGTATTCTCCGCGAGGCTGAAGCCGGGGTTTCTGCTCGTGAGCTCTGCCGCAAGCACGCCATTTCCGATGCCACCTTTTACATCTGGCGTAAGAAGTATGGCGGTGTCCGAGGTTAAGTGCCTGAAGTCGCATGAAGTAGAAAACGCCAGACTCAAGCAGCTGCTTGCCGAAGCCATGCTGGATAAAGAAGCGCTTCAGACCACGGAGGCGAGCGCGGGGCGTTGCTGTACAGCCTGATCGGGACGTGCAAACTGAATGGAGTAGATCCAGAGCGCCACTTCCAGCATGTACTTGATGCCATCGCAGACTGGCCGGTCAACAGGGTCAGTGAACTGCTGCCCTGGCGTGTCACGCTATTGGCCGAATGACACCCTTTGTCAATACGGTTCCCGCTGTACGCTTACAGAAAGATGGTCAGGGAGTCGGTGAATCTCTACAACACACGGCGGCCGCACCTGTCGCTAAAATACAGAACACCCGATGAGGATCATCGGGTGTTATCTGGGCGAAAAGTGTCAACCTATATCAGGACTAGTCAGGGATCTGCCCCGGGCCGATATCTTCGATTACATTGAAGTCTTCTATAACCAGTCCCGGCGCCACAGTCACCTCGATGGCGTCAGTCAGGAGGCCTTTGAACAGGCCTAGTCGTTCGGACAGAATTTGTCTACGGTTGTGAGGTCAGTCCATTTTTCTCTATTAAATATTCCTCGATCACCTCATCGAAAGAACCATTAGCTTCAAATCCCAGGTGCCGCGCGTAGTCTGCATGGAAATCACCAGGCCATGAGTTAACAATGTCCACGATCGCCTGATCAGTCTTAAAGCTGATACGTGAGACGACCTCATCACCAGCAATACGGAGCAGTGAGCCAATCATTGCTTCTACCGTTACGGAAAGACCACAAAGGTTGATGATCCTACCCTGATTCAACTCCTTATTATCAAGTTCATGCCCATGTACCAGTGCAGTGACGGCTTTGTCTGGCGACATAAGCCAAAGGCGTGTATCCGTACTTACGGGACAATTCGCCTCTTCACCGTTCAGTGGTTCGCGGATGATCCCGCTGGCGAAGCTCGATGCTGCTGCATTAGGTTTACCCGGGCGTACAACAATAGTTGGCATTCGCAGGCTTCGGCCGTCCAGGAACCCGCGACGACTGTAATCCGATAGCAGCAGATCATTCATTGCCTTCTGTGTGCCATAAGAACTTTGTGGTATCCAGACCTGTTCATCAGGGACCTTTTCCGGAAGATTTCCACCGAATACCGCCACTGAGCTGGTGGTGACCAGACGTATGCACTGCGGTAGGGCACGCATGCGCTCCATAATCTGCCGCGCCGCATCTACGTTGATTTTCATTCCGAGTTCAAAGTTTTGCTCAGCCTGCCCAGAGACTATTGCCGCCAGATGAAATACGCTGTCGGTGTTTTCGTTAATCAGATTAGCCAGTTCCTCCGGGTTACTGATATCACCACAGACTACATTTAAACGCGGGTCGCTAATGTCAGTGAGAGTTGCGATATCAAAAGCAGTAATCTGTGAAATTTGCTCTAATTGACCTTTACGATTAAGAAGCGAGCCTTTTTTCAGTAAGGCCTTAACCAGTTTTTTCCCCAGAAAGCCAGCGGCACCAGTAATGACAATATTCATAATCTACCTCGTAAGAATTAGCGGTTAACAATGCGACCAGGGATAAGGAAGATTGTCGCGGCACCCACAAACAGCGTGCAGGAAATAATCAGCATACCGGTGAGAGTTGAATGAGTAAGGTCTGACAGTATGCCCATCAGATAAGGGGCAACAAAACCTGCCAGATTGCCAATAGAGTTAATCAGAGCAATACCCACAGCGGCCATCGTACCGCTAAGGAATGCGGTAGGCAGACTCCAGAAAAGTGGAAGTGTACTTAAGCCACCAGCAGTACCCAAAGTCAGACCGAACATTGCGATCCAAAGATTGTCAGCATAAAGCGCGGAGATAACCATGCCTACCCCGCTCATGACAGCAATAACAGCCAGATGCCAACGGCGCTCACGATGTTTATCCGCACTCCTGGAAGCAACAATCATCGTGAAGATAGCCGCAGCATAAGGAATGGCTGTAAGCATACCTACTGTGAAGACATCTTTAACCCCGGCATTACGAACAAGCGTCGGTAGCCAGAAACTGACGGTATAAAAGCCTGCGATAAGGCAGAAATAAATCAGGGTTAGCAGCCAAAGTTTCCCGTTGCGCAGAACTGTGCCCAAGTTTGCCTGTTCAGAGGTTGTATCGTCAACGGCATCCTCTTGTACACGTGCGCCCATGATCGCTTTTTCATCCGCACTAAGCCATTTAGCATCATTAATGCGATCGGGCAGCAACATCAACACGACCAAACCAACTAAAAACGACGGCGAGCCCTGGAGGATGAACAGCCACTTCCAGCCAGCAAGACCATGCATATTATGGAAATGCTCCATGATCCAACCTGAAATCGGTCCGCCAAGTAATCCCGAAAGCGGAACTGCAACGGCGAACAAAGCAAACATTTTTCCGCGACGGTATGAGGGGAACCAGAAAGAGAGATAAAGGATTACGCCCGGGTAAAAACCGGATTCAGTCAGACCCAACATGAAACGTACAGCATAAAACTGGAAGGGCGTCGAGACCAAAGCGGTCAGCGGAGCAATAACCGCCCAACAAACCAGGAGCGCAGCCAGTAAACGACGTGCACCAAATTTTTGCAGAACGATATTACTGGGGATTTGGAAACAGAAGAAGCCGATAAAGAAAATGCCAGCTCCCAGGCCATAAACAGTTTCAGAAAAGGCCAGGTCGCTGGACATTTGCAGCTTCGCAATGCCAACGTTGATACGATCCAGGTAAGCAAAAATATAACTGACCATCAAAATCGGCAGGATACGCCAGACTGCGCGCCTCCAGGCATTTTCTTCCCGATAAGTGATATGGCTTCTAAGCGTCTGAACTGATGTTTGTGCATTCATAACGTCATCCTTCATGTAGGGAAGAATCAAATGAAGCTCCTGTTTCCAACCGACAAAGATAACGTCAGGCTGAACATCTATCAGGCGGCCGGGAGCATAGGTCGTGAGTCTTTGTTAATTTTTGTTAGATTACCTGCGTGTAAAGTTAAGATCTGAGTTGTTCATCACAATTGCAATCAATAATTACCATTTAATAACAAAGGTGGGCGTAGCGAACCTGTGAGGTTATCATTAACAGTTGCCTGTTCTGGCTGGCTTTAAAAAGGAGCTCGTATTGTGTTTGAGCGAATGATTAGGAAGGGATTATTAATATTTTCATAAGGTTAAACGTGTGGCTATATTAGTGCTGTTGTCCAGGTGCGAGCAGTTGACATGGACTTTAAAGCAGATAGCTTAAAAATTTAACATTTTGGCACCCACAATTAGCATGATTTCCGGGCAATGACTTACTTACCAGTTGAACAATAAGTCTTTTAAGGGGAAGCATGCAGTTCTAACCGGCAGGATTGTCCCTTTTCACACCGAACAGGTTAAATCGTGGGAGCACCCTGATTACTGTGTTTAGTGAAAACTATCTCATATGCAATGAGATCTGAACACAACCGGCACAAATAAGTGAGGACTATATAAATATTTATCCACATCAGCCTTAACTTGCCAATGTTAATTCCCAGATACCTGAGCTAATTATTTCGTGGCCTGACTTACTTAACTCGGTATCTGTTATCAGAATATCAAACCTCTCCAGTGGTAAAGCTAATTGGATTTTCCCCTATATACTCAGACGAATTTTCTCTCTTACGGTTGCGATAACTTTCTGCATATATATTCCCGTGGTGAGCGATATCCCAGCGCGCTGTGTAGATGATATTAGTTGTAATGACTGAACACCATCGCCAGATTCATCACCTCTGTCCAGTTTGGGCATGATGCTGATGTAATCCCGCTTTATCGTCTTCACGAAGCTTTCTGCTATACCCTTACACCATACAGGCTATCCTGGCCGAAATGGCCCGCCTGAATAGCCCCTGTCACACTGGACGGCAGGGCGCTGGCAGGCGATGTATCAGCATCGACGACTGACGGACCGTTGCTGGAGACACTTGCCTTCCACCTGAGCGATGTAACACTCCCGCTGCAGGACGAGTGCTGTCGGCAACCACTGTGTTATGCCCGTGCCGTATTTGGCCAGGATGTTTTGTCAACAGGAGTGGCAGGGTTTGCTGGCGGTGTTGCTCGGCTATACGCTGGTCAGTTCGACGCTGGCAAAACGGATAAATCAGGGAAATGACCGCGGACGCAGAGTGATCGATGTGATTTGCGCGTTTCTATTGCTGTCTTCAGCATCACTGGTGCTTTTTGCCTGAGGGATACGGGGTTTTTATGTCAAAGGGTTATCGTCGTACAGGTAAGATTGTTTTGGGGTTGGTCACAGGCATTTTTATATTGCTGCTGCTGCCCGCTATGGCTGGCTGGCATTGCATCAGAGTCTGCCCACGTTGGACGGCACGTTGAAGGTATCCGGACTGACTGGTGAAGTGAAGGTCATGCGGGATCAACGTGGTGTGCCGGATATTGTTGCTGCAGATAGCCAGTCGGCCTATTTTGCTCTCGGTTTTTTACATGGTCAGGAGCGGTTTTTCCAAATGGATCTGCTGCGTCGCAGCGCCGCAGGCGAGCTGGCAGCACTGGTAGGTAAAGGCGGTCTCAAGATGGATCGGCAGCGACGGATATTTCAACTACGTGAACGGGTTCGGCGTGAATTATCGGTGCTTCCTGAAGCTCAGAGGCAGCGCTTAGCGTCCTATACTGACGGGGTGAATACTGGCTTACATGCTCTGAAAAGCCGCCCATTCGAGTACTGGCTATTGCGCACGTCACCTGAATCATGGCGTGATGAAGACAGCTTGCTGGTCATTGCTGCCATGTATTTCGACCTTCAGGGTACTCAACCTGGCAGGGAATATGCACGTGGATGGATTGCCAGAAACAATCCTTCACAGGCCGATTTTCTTCTGCCTACAGGTAGTCGCTGGGATACGCCGCTTTCCGGTAATGTCCCAGTATCATCGGAAATCCCCCGTACTGCACCGGTTTGGTGGGGAAAACCTGGCGGTACTGGCGAGGTGAAAACCGGGGAGGATATGAAAGGAAGCAATGGCTGGCTGATTGCCCGGAATGGCAAAGCTTTTCTGGCGAATGACATGCATCTTGGGCTAGCGTTGCCCGGGATCTGGTATCAAGCGCAGATCCAATATGTGCAGCAAAATGAAAAGATAAAGCTGGCCGGGATCACGCTTCCCGGTGTGCCGTTCTTACTCAGTGGAAGTAACGGTAATATTGCTTGGGGTTTTACTAACAGTTATGTGGATACCTTCGATTGGGTCATCGTGGATGAAAGTGTAAAAATACGCTCACAACAGGTCGCACTGGCGGTGAATCACGGTCTGGCGGAAACATTCACGGTTCGCACTAGCGACTGGGGGCCGGTGGTATCAACACCCCTCGGTGATATGGCGATGCGATGGGCAATTGAATTACCTGGAGCACTTAACCTTAACTTGATGGCGATCGGTGAAGAGAAAAGTGTTGATGCTGCCCTAGAGACGGGGAAACGCGCGGGGATCCCGGTGCAAAATCTCCTGGTGGCCGATAGTCATGGCAATATTGGTTGGACTCTGGCAGGTGCACTACCCGACCGGTTTTATCCCGGGCAGCAAAACACGTTTCCGCTTCAGGCTACGCCGCAGAGTCAGTGGCGTGCAGGGTCTCTTAACCCTGACCGCCACCCACTGCGTGTTAATCCTGCAGAAGCTGATATTGTTACCGCGAATAATCGCCTGCTGTTTGATACCACAGGAGATGAACTTGGCGACGGTGGAGCGGACATGGGGGTTCGTTCTTTTGCTATTTCGCAGAAGCTGAAATCGAAAATCTCTGTCAACGTCCAGAGCATGCATGAGTTGCAACTGGACAATCAGGCGCTGTTGCTGCAGTCATGGCGTGACTGGTTGCTACATAGTCTCGGCCAGCGTCAGGAAGGAGAAATCACTGACCGCACACGAATGCGCACCCTGCTGGCCTCATGGGATGGCAATGCCAGCGCCGGTTCGGCCGCTTATGCACTCGTCGCCCGCTGGCGTGATGATCTCTACTCAACGCTTTTCAGTGAGCTGGACAGCCAGCTGGCAAGCCAATGGCCGCAGGCAATTTACCGGCGTGCCAACCCTCGCTGGGATGAAACCTTATTCTCACTGATGAATGCGGGAAAATGGGTGCCAGAAGGGAATAGCAGTTGGGAAGACTTTACGCGCCATTCGCTGGATATTGCCTGGCAGGCGATGGCAGCAGGCCATACGACCTGGGGCGATGTTAATCGTAGTGATTATGAGCATCCGCTGGCGAAGTCACTGCCGTTAGTGGGGTGTTACTTGCGTTCACCCGTCGTGCCGTTATCAGGGGATAACAATGTTATCCATGTGAATCGCCCGTCATTTGGGGCCTCTGAGCGAATGGTTGTTTCCCCTGGAGATGAGCAACAGGCCACGCTGAGCTTACCGTCAGGGCAAAGTGGTAATCCACTTAGTCCTTGGTGGTTAAATAATTTTTCTAATTGGACACAAGAAGATGCTCAGCCGATGTTGCCGGGCGAAGCTAAATATCAGTTAATTCTTGAAGGTAATTAATATCAGATAATGCCCTCTCCTCAAGGTTTCACTCTTGGGGGAGGGATTACTTTGCTATACTCGGTCATCTGGAGAGCTTTCAAGTTGGCATCAGGGAATGGAAGAGCTTAAGGGACAGACCCGTAACCCGAATTAATTAAATGAACGTAAAGGTAAATATCTGACAGGCTCTGAATTGAAATCGAAGTTGTTTGCAATTACCCTAAAATTTGGTCATATGGTACCGATTGAGGAGCAATTGTATCTATTGGAGCGAGATGTTAGCGAGGCGCCATTACCGTCAGCCATGCTGCTGCAGACGGATATGTACCTTAACCAGTCGATGAGTCGTTACGTCTTGATAAAGCAGTTGGGGAAATGATAAGTCAATATTCATATTTTCAATAAGGGGGGGGCATGAGATTACATAGTCTTAAAATAAATGGATTCAAGCGCATCCAGTCTGCAAAAATAAAATTTGGTGATGCTACGTTTTTGATTGGCTCCAATAATGCGGGTAAAAGTTCGGTTCTAAAGGCTGTAGAATGGTTACTTTCAGATAAGAAGAGAATGGATAGTGACTGTTTTTACTCTGAAATAGACGATGACACTCGTGAGAATAAAATAGCAACAGAATCTGTTATACTTGAGGCTGAGTTTAGAAATGTGCCAGAAGATGCCTTGCAATGGAGAGGGTTTAGAGGTCGAATATTTGATTATGATGCGGAGGATAGCGGAGAAACAGGGAAATCACTGGTTTACAGGAAAACGTATGAACCCGGCTGTGATGTTGTTATTGAGTTGAAGTCTTTGTCCAGGAGCCTGAATCAGCGCTTTACGGCTGCGGTTAAAGCTTCTGATCTGGTTGAAGCTGGGGCCGATGTGGCGCTTGTTTCTGAGATTTTTCCTGATCTCGATAAAAAACTAAATGCAGCTGACAAAGAGAAAATGAAGCTCATTGATGAACTCTGGGATATTTCAGATGATGTACAGGTTTGGGATAAGAATCCAGGTGGCATCGCCGGGGTTGTCCTTTCACGTCTACCTGCGTTTCTATTAATTCCAGCGGAATCGGCCTCTCATGAGATTGATACAAAAACGGGGGCATTACAGAAAACACTGAATGAACTTTTTAAGGATGTACGAAGCAACTCTGATAATTATAGACGGGCTCAGGAGTCGCTTAATGCACTTGCCAGAGAGCTGAACCCTGCAGATGAAACATCCGAATTCGGTGTGATGATGGGGGAGCTGAATGGGGTTTTGAGTGGCGTATTTCCTGAGTCAAAAATTTATGCCACAGCTGATTTATCTGATCCGGACAATGTGCTTGTTCCTTCATTCTCTATTGAAATGTCGAGTAATATCAGAACGTGTGTATCAAATCAGGGAACCGGGATGGTACGGGCGGCTGTATTCGGGTTGTTACGGTTTCGGCAGCAATGGCTGAGAAAAAAAGGCAAAGATGAAGGCGCGATGCGGAGCCTTATTATTGGATTCGAAGAACCCGAAATCTATCTACATCCCAGTGCCGCTAACCAGATGCGGGATCTGATCTATGAGCTGTCGGATGGTCAGTCTCAAATCGTAGCTACAACACATTCCCCTTACCTGATTGACTTGTCAAGAAAGCCAAGACAAGTACTTAATCGCTTTCATTATGATGATACGCATACCACGGTATACCCGCTTTCTGTGACAGATAAATTCCAGGCCCTTCAAGATAATGATAAGGATCAGGTCAAGATGCTTATTAAACTTGATGATCATGTCTCGAGAATATTCTTCACTCGTAAAGTGATTGTTGTTGAGGGGGATACTGAGGAAGTTATTATTAAAGAGGCGATTCGCAGAATGCCCCAGTCGATGCGGTGCAAGTTGCTTGCATCAACAGAGTTGGTTAAAGCGCGTGGCAAGGCTGCGATTATCGGTCTTGTGAAATATCTTAGAGCATTGGATGTTGAGTTTTTTGTTATCCATGATCGTGATAGAGGTACCGCAGGTGCTGAGGTTTTCAACGGCCCGATTGCTGTTGCTGTTGGGGATACAGATAAAGTCATTATGCTGGAGGAGTGTGTAGAGAACCTATTAGGTTATCCTGATCCGGGCAGTGAAAAACCATTTAAAGCATATAAAGAAACTCAACGTTGGGGAGATAACTGGAATGATGTGCCGGAACCTTTAAGGCAAGTACTTACAAAGGCGTTTTCACCTTTTATTCCCTGAGTGGATATTTCAATGATGGCCCTCAGCCTGGGCCTTTCTGGCGGTCAACTTACAGGTTTTAATAACAAGATGGATTAGTAATTGTTGGGGGAATATGAAGGTTACTAGTCATTCCATGGTCATGAAAAATTAATGGTTTTTAAATATGGACGATATGAAAGAATTAACGTTGTGGCGATATTTGTCGCATGAAAAATGGCTGCTCCTTTTGGAAGATAATGGTCTGTTTTTTTCTAAGGCTTCGAAATTCGAAGACAAAAATGAAGGGTATTATGATGTTGAGGAGAAATATTCCATCCTGCAGGAATTACATCCTGAGTCAATTGACGTAATAGATAAGGCCAGATGCATTGCTCAGTCGATCAGAGATAAAACTCCTGAGCACACTTATATATCTTGCTGGCAGAATGTGTCGGATGAGTCTTTGAGGATGTGGAAAGAGTATGTAAGCGATGAGCGAGAAGGCGTACTCGTCAGAAGTGATATTATGTCACTCTTGTTGAATATCCCGAAAAGTTTGAGTGAAATTATAACCGGTAAAAATTGTAAATACTTTGCGAATGACAGTGAGAATTTAAATTTCAATAATCCGTTTGAATACAAAAGAGATTTATATTCGTTTGAGAGTGAATATAGACTTGTTTTAGATAGTATGCAAATGAGCATTATGACAGGTTTCAATCCTGATGGATTTGGCGAAGTTTTAACAGCAAATGAGAATGGTGAGCTGCTCCCATTTCATGAAACTCTACCACTGAAAAATGCTTCAGATGATGTACAGATAAAACCAGAGGCAGGATATGTTATCAAATATCCGTTAGATAGAATTATTCATGAGGTAAGGGTACATCCTTTAGCTTCTGATATTTATTTGTCGCGTATTCGAGATGATCTGAAAAAAGCAGGGGTAAATTGTCCTGTTAATCGCTCGGCCATTACCCATGCAGAATTTTTCAATAATAGTTTTAGTAAAATGTGAAATTATATCCCATGTTTTAACCCTGAAATGATGTCTTGCCGGAAGTTTAACTTCCGGCTGAGATTATCTTTATGCTTTAGTAACGTTACGTGCCAGCAGCCACTGGTCGATCTCGGCTTCAAGCCAGCCAACAGACTGTTGCCCTAATCGCCGCTGCTTTGGAAACGTCGCATCGTAGCGCTTTGACTTCGGGTTGAGCCAGTCGTATAGGGTGGAGCGGGCGATGCCCGTTTTGGCCTCAACGGCTGGCAGACGCAGGATTTTTACCGTTGGTGATGTCATGCTGAATTTCCTCTCAATCAGGTTTGCTTCGAACGAGAGGAAAGATATTCTGTTGTGCAGCAACACTCCATACGGCTGCATTACTTCATTTTTTACACATCTCAGGCTATTGATTTATGGATGATTTTAATCTCGATTTTTTTGTTGATGAGCTAAAAGAGTCATTCAACATCAAGAAAGCTCGTCTGGCGCTCGCTCTACATGCGGTTGGCTGGGAAACCGATATTGCCTGGTTGAATGGGGACGATCCTGATATTGATGAAATAGTGGAAGGTGTTGTGCAAAGCGCCGCGAAGCGTCGGGACTTCGAGCAGAAGCAGGATCTGATGCTGTTTGAAGAGGCCGATACTATACAAACGTTAGTAAATGATTGGATCTTTCTGGCGGCAATAAACTGGTATGCAGGGCTGCGTTTATTGGCGTCGGATTGGCGCGATGGGTTCAGGTTGTTACTTAAATCGACTGAGCTTATCGATATGTGCCGAGGTATCCTTGAACACGTTATCTTGCAACAGAATGAAGCAGAGAAAAAAGAACGGGCGATTCATGGAGGTAAAGCAAAAGCTGCCCTGTTTTCCCCGCTAAAGGCCGAAGTTATTCGCTTGTTACAGGACAAACAGCCGGAGGGTGGCTGGAAAAGCAAAAATGCGGCTATAGATGCAATTGATGTCGATATACGTGTGTTTATCGAACAGCATGGTTTCCCTGCTTCCTCAGGAGAGCAGAATACGGGAAATAATCAGTCCGAACTGTGTTCCCGAATCCCTCGTCTGGTCAGTGATTGGTCCAGAAATGATGTGGATGTAAAAGCCGCTTTTGCGGCAGTGGTGAAGCAAAAAAAGAAAAGCGCCCCGAAAGGCGCAGAGTAGGTTTATTTTATGGAGGAAAACGCGTTCAGCCATACCTGGCATCATCGAGATGTGTGCATCCAGTAAATCTGTATGGTGATAGGCGGCTTCAGGTTTATTCTTGATTTTGTGGGTTAAGGATCGTTTAACAATATCGTAGGAATAGCGATGTTCAATACACCAGTCACGAAATCTGGAATGGATATCCCGAGGTCTGCCAATAAAACTGTACTAGCAATCTTTTGCTGGATAAATACCCGCAAGATTAGCTACTGAGTGACGGGAAAAGCAAGAACTGGTCAGAACCCAAGGCAAGGAGGCCTGAATTTTTATTCTATAGAAGGAGAAAGTGATGGAATCTGCTCGTGATAAACGTACCGGTGAAATTGTTGAAGCCGAAGACCTGTGGTTACTTGAGGATGTCGATACCAGCGGCTATGTATGCTGGGGATGTGGGATTGAAATGTCCCCCTCAGCTTGGCAAAAAGGAAGTAAGAAAAGACCTTCGTTTAATAAAATGCCGGGGAAAAAACACATTAACTGCGATGCTAGAGCGTTTATTCGCTTCCTGTATGATCGTAGTATGTCATTAAAAATACTGGACATTGATGCCGATACTTACATGACTGTTTTTAAAAAACTTAAAGATCCGATTCAGTCCTATCCTGATCGGCGAGTTTTCTATTCACAGTTGTTGTGGCAGAATTTTGAACAGAATGACAGCAGGCTTATTATCCCGTTATCGGGCGGGTGGGCTAAGAATGAAGTCGGGAAGCTTAAACCCTCGCGGAGTTACAAATTCCACGTGGAATGGGCTGACTGGTCCCAGGCTAAACGCACGGTGCTTTAAAACGAGCTGGACGCCGCTCAGGGAGAAGCGAAGGATGCGGGGAAGAAAAAGTTACAAGATAGGGCTCAGGTTTTCTTCATCGGTGTGCAAAGTACCGCTGACCATGAGATCTTCTACGTTACCGACTACCGGCTGATTTGTGCGATCATTGGATATGTTTTTTACACTATAATTGAAATAAAATCAATGAGTTGATTCGTAAATCTTAACGCGCTGAGAATCGGAACAGACATCTTGAATAGACTCTGCTCTGGATGATTTGGACCTTCCAACAGTCGAGAAAAACAAAGGATAAGCAGATGTGGTCAGATAAGGAATCATCAGAGGACTACCTAAATTTTGGTGAAGTATCTCAGCTAGCTGTAGATGTGCTCGCCACCGAAGGTATGTTACCAGTATCGATAGGCATTTTTGGTAATTGGGGGGCTGGCAAATCCTCACTTTTGAAATTGATAGAGCAAAAACTTGAGCAAGAAAACCAAGATTGGATTGTTATCAACTTTGACTCTTGGCTCTATCAGGGTTATGACGACGCTCGAGCTGCGCTTCTTGAGGTCATAGCAACAGCATTGACAAAAGCTGCGGAAGGAAATGCCACCCTTACCTCAAAAGCTAAGAGACTCCTTAGTCGGGTTGATGGGCTTAGGGCAATGGGCATTCTAGCTGAAGGAGCAGCTTTATTTGCAGGAGTTCCTACTGGCGGTTTACTTTCCAGAGGCATTGGTGCATTAAAAAATATTACTGATGGCATCCAGAGCCAAGAAGAGTATGAGGCATTGGGCACCCTAGCTAAAGAAGGTAAAGAAAAGGTTGTTGGTTTGATTAAGCCAGAGGTTAAAAAAAGTCCTCCTCAGCAGATTGATGCTTTCCGTAAGGAATATGGGGAAATTTTAGAAGAACTTGGTAAGCCACTCATCGTGGTAATAGATAATCTCGATCGCTGCCTCCCTACCAATGCTATTCATACGCTTGAAGCTATCAGGTTATTCCTTTTCTTAACTAATACTGCCTTTATCATTGCAGCAGATGAGGACATGATTCGTTCTTCTGTGGCTGATTACTTCAAGGGGGCATCACAGCGCCATCAAATAGACTATCTAGATAAGCTAATTCAGGTTCCTATTCGGGTGCCAAAGGCTGGGGTACGTGAGATCCGTTCATATCTGTTCATGCTTTATGCTATTGAGCATGGCCTAAAAGGCGAAAAACTTACCACGCTCCGTGATGGTTTAGAAAAGGCATTACAGCAATCCTGGAAAGATGAACCAATAGCACGTCAGGATGCCTTGAAAATGACTGGTGAATCGGAGGATAGCGTTCTCGCTTTGGCATTTGCACGTGCTGACCGTATTGCTCCAGTATTAGCCAATTCTCCAATTATCCATGGTAACCCTAGGATCGTTAAGCGCTTGTTGAATGTTGTGAAAATGCGATCTCAAATTGCGAAGCGGCGATTTATGCCTTTGGATGAAGCCATCATCACTAAGCTAGTGATCTTTGAGCGATGTGTCGGAGTAGATGCTACCGCTGATTTATATCATCTTGTAGATATTGAACAAGGCATGCCCCAGTTACTAAAACAGCTTGAAGATGCTAATGGTGAAATACCTTCTGAAGCGCCAAAGACATGGACTGATAACCCAACGACTACAGCTTTCATTAGTCAATGGGCCCAACTTGAACCGCGCCTTGGCGGAATCGACTTGAGAGCTGCCATATACCTATCCCGAGAAACTATGCCAGTAGGTGCATATGTGGTTGGTTTATCGCCATCCGGCCGGGAAGTACTGAATGCACTTATTGAACTGAAAAATACAAGCTCTCCTACAGCTGATACTTTTTTAAAAATACTCCCTCGTGAGGAGCAAGTACCTGTTATGGAAGGTTTAATTAGTCAGTTAAGGCAAGTGTCAGATTGGGCGCGTAAACCTAAAGGTTTTTCCGGCGCATGTCTGTTGGCTCGCCACTCGCCAGATGCGGCTAGTATATTGATTCGTTATTTGCAGGAATTGCAACTGGGTATGAAACGACCTGCTTGGATGACTGCAGCACTGAAAGATGAGCAATGGAATAAGGAAGCTTAATGGGAACTTCACAATCAAGTAAAGGTCCAGGAGGTGGTTCTCCACTGGTCCCACCCTGGGCTGATGACCAGCCACAGCAACCGTTACCTTCGCCACAGGAAAGAAGATTTGCGCCATTTCGAGAATCGCTGGGAAATGCGGTTTCAAACGGTAATAGAGGAGATTTCAGGAAGGCCATAGGGCATTACGCGCGAAAAGCCTCTGGAGGGAGCCGTAGTGCCGCTCGACGATTAGGGAGTGTCACACAGGCTGGGGGCGGATTGTTTGGGGCTCTGGCGGGAGTGCAAGCGGCTCCAGGAGAACCAAGCATTGATTTGGGAAGTTTGGCTGGCCTTCCATGCGAAATGGCAATATCGGCTATTGCTCAAGCTTTAACGTCACAGGATGGTGATTCAGAAAAGATTTGTGCAGCCATGAATCATGCCTTAGTGGAAGCTCTCGATGGTGTGGCAATTTTCGATCCTCAAAAAATAACTGATAGTGTGATCGTTGACACAATGATTTGTTATTTAGCTGAAAGCATTTTTCTGCAAATGGTCATGGATTCTAACAAGGCATGGAATAAAGCGGACACTCCTTCAAAGGCCATTCATGCAGAAACTGAACTTCGAGAATTGATCAAAGTTGTTGTTGATAAGCATATGGCTCCAAAACTTGTCGGTAACATTAGGACTTTTACGAAAAATCAAATGGTTAAAATCGAGCGTCAGGTAATTACTGAGGCTTGGCAAGAATGGGAGGCCTATCAATGACACGCTTAGTTTTTCATCATGATCATCGTTTCTTACCGCCAGCAAGTGAGAACTTGTTGCCCGTACAGCTTTATGGATTAAGTGGGCAGGGGAGGGGTGATATATCCATTATTGGGAATCCTGCGATTGATCGAATTAAGCGCTTGGGAGTCAAAATTCCAGCTCAGGTCATGGATTTTTTGAGCATCGCACTAGCGGTTACAGCGGCTGATACCTTCGTTCAGCGTGAAAGCTCTGAGGATGGTTGGACTCGTCAATTCTCGCTACGACTTCCCCTTCATGAGCCATCTCGATGGATTGCTCTAAAGAAGGAACTTGAAAGCGCTTTGCATTTCCTAAGTGGAGACATCTGGGATTTCGAGTTTTGCACTGGTGGTTATGCACCGCCAGAACCCTATAGTCAACATTCAAGGTTTCACCTAATCAAGCTCAAAGAACTGGATTGTGTCAGCTTGTTTTCGGGAGGATTAGATTCTGCTATTGGCGCAATAGATCTTCTGACAGTGGGGCGCGCTCCGCTTTTAGTTAGTCATGCTTATAAAGGAGATAAGTCACGCCAAGATCAAATTGCTGAAAGATTGAATGGTCGATATTCACGGTTTGAAATTAATGCTGATCCGCATCACTATCAAGGTGTGACTGACATTACGATGCGAACGCGGAGCCTCAATTTTCTTGCTTTTGCGGCAGTGGGCGCTTGTGCTGTACAAGAAGTATCTCAACAAAAAAAGGTCGATCTTTTTGTGCCCGAAAATGGGTTTATCTCGTTAAATGCTCCACTAACTCCACGCCGGATAGGTACGTTGAGCACACGAACAACACATCCATATTTTATTGCCAGCATCCAACAGCTGTTTGATGCGGTCGGAATTCCTTGCCAAATAATCAACCCATATCAGTTCAAAACAAAAGGGCAAATGGCTCATCAATGTTTGAATAAGCAACTCTTAACTGAAATTGTAGAAAGTACAGTATCTTGCAGTCATTGGAAACGCACTAATCAGCAGTGCGGGGTATGTGTACCGTGCATCATTCGACGGGCATCGCTTCATGCAGGGGGAATTAATAGAGACGCTGGTTACACTTTCCAGTCCCTGGCTAAAGTAATGAATGAAATTGATCGTAGGGATGACCTTATCGCTCTCAGGATTGCAATTGCACAGAAATCCATACTGAAAATAGGAGCATGGGTCGCCAAGAGCGGTCCCTTGCCTGTGGCCGCTTTTAATAATTTTAAGCAAGTGTTTATGGAAGGGCTAAATGAGGTCGAAAACTACTTATTGAGTGAGGGCATTGTGTGAGCATCGACATGCACTGTCATCTTGACCTATATCCTCAGCCAGAACAAGTGGCTGAGGAGTGCAGACGTCGAGGGACTTATATACTGTCGGTTACAACGACACCCAGAGCATGGCATGGGACTTCTTTACTGGCTAAAGGAAGCCAACGAATCCGAACTGCTCTTGGGCTCCATCCCCAAATTGCGCATCAAAGATCTCATGAGTTAGAGCTGTTTGATTCGCTACTTTCGAAGACCAGGTATGTTGGCGAAATAGGGCTTGATGGTGGCAAGGGATTTAAAGAGCATTGGGATGTCCAACTGAAGGTATTTCGACACATACTCAATAGTGTTCATCGTGCTGGAGGTAAGATTATGACTATTCATAGTCGGGGAAGTGCATCAGCTACCCTTGATGAGATTGAAAATATTGATGGGATTGCGATATTGCATTGGTTCACTGGGACACCAAAGCAACTAGAAAGAGCAATAGATTTAGGGTGTTGGTTCTCTGTGGGGCCTGCTATGCTCGATACAATTAAGGGGAAGGCGTTGGCTTTGAAAATTCCTAAATCACGCATTCTTACAGAAACCGATGGGCCATTTGGTAAGTATCGTAATGATCCACTAATGCCATGGGACTGTGAGATTGCAGAGACGCAGTTAGCCGAATTATGGGGTATGAGCCCGATGGAGGTTAAAGCTCAGCTTTCCGATAATTTTAGAGAGTTATGCAGATCTTAAATGCATTAGATAAATTCACTAACTGTCAAAAAAGTAATTAGTATGAAGCTAGGCTGAGTAAGCATAGTGAGTATATATCCAGCATAAGCCTTTCCAATCAGTTGAGGTCAATCAGGGTAAAACGGCAAAACCAACTTCTGTGCAGCATATTGAAAAACTTATCGATACCTATGATTTTCGTCGTAAAAGAATGGCCAAATCCATATTTATTCAATGAAACCGTTCAGGAAATAAAATTATAGCCGGAGTCAAAGCTTCGGCAGGTTATGAAATTTACATAAGCGTCAAGCCACAGCCGCCTGTAATCCTGATCCCTGAATCGTAAGGTTAGAGCTCCTTCTAAACCAGAAGGAGCTCTATGCATGGGAAACTCCACTTTACGCCGGTACTGAACATAGGGAAGAGATCAAGAGATGATGCTTATGTAAAAGCCGCTTTTGCGGCAGTAGTGAAGCAAAAAAAGAAAAGCGCCCCGAAAGGCGCAGAGTAGGTTTATTTCACGGCTGAATAGACATAATCAGCCCATGCCTGCATCATCGGGCGACGCTGCTCCAACAGATCTGTGCGATGGTAGGCCGCCTCTACTTTATTCTGTACGGTATGAGCCAGTGCTCGTTCTGCAAGATCTCGGGGATATCCATTTTCACTGCACCAGTCTCTGAAGCTTGAGCGAAAACCATGAGCAACTGCACACCGCCCGGGAGTGTCACTGATAGCGTTTTTCTTACGTAAAAACATAGTCAGTACTGTATCGGAAAGAATGGTTTGCTTCCTTGGTGATGGGAAGACCAGTTCGTCGTGAAGTCCCTTTATTCGGTCAAGAACCACGACGACTTCTTCAGACAGGGGAACCCGGTGAATAACGCCAGATTTCATTCTGTTCTCGGGCACAGTCCAAATTTTGTTTTCACAATCGATCTCAGACCAGCGCATAGCCCTTGCTTCCCCGGAGCGACAAGCCGTCAGAACAACGAACAATAGCAATGCTCGGGTGACGTTATAGCGTTCTTCGTTGTATACGTTTGTTGCGATGAATGATGGAATTTCTCGCCATGGCATTGCTGGTTGGTGCTCGACACGTATATTCGCGCTTACCTGCTGGGGGAGCAGGTGTCCAACGACATCGACTGGGTTTGCAGTACAATAGCCATGAGCCCATGCCCACTGCATAACAGAATGAATTCGCTGCTTTACTCGACTGGCTGTTTCAGGGTGTGAAAGCCAGATCGGGCGAAGCATCTCTGCGATAATAGACGGCGTCATGTTATCAAGAGGGAGTTTTCCTGCCTGTGGGAAAATGTATCGCTCCAGAGTGGAAATCCATTGTTTCCCATGTTTTTCATTTTTCCAGCCTGGCAGTAATTCCGCATGAACTTTTCGTGCTGCCTTTTCGAACGTTGGAATAGCCTCTTTTTCCGACTCTGCTTTGCGGGCATCTAACGGATCTATCCCATTAGCTATTTGTTCTCGCATTGGAAGTGCAAGCTTGCCCGCTTGGGCTATCCCAATATCAGGATAAGACCCCAAGCCAGCATTACGTCTCTTGCCAGTAATTGGGCTGGTGTAACGAAAAACCCACTTGCCCAGGCCTTTTGTTGGAGATGAATGGAGAGTCAACCCTGTAATTCCACCATGGGGTAAAGGGGGATCTCCGGGCTTAATGTGCCGGGCTTTTGTATCTGTCAGTATTGCCATAAGATGATTGACCTACATTTTCAGTATGCCATCCAGTATGCCATGAATGTCAGGTTTACTTGATATTCGGTTATGCTACATTGGACAGGGCTTATCATAGTTCTTTGATAAGTATTGAAATATTGGCATTGATTGGCTCTGGTTGGATTTAAAATAGGCGGCCCCTCTCTCCGCCACTTTACCCCTCGTTGTTCCCTATCGAATCAAAATCCTTTTCTTTCGCTAATGCTTGTAAACCGTTCGATCTGAAACCGGTTTGCGTTGGCCGAGATCCTTTTCTGCATTATAACCCGTGCAATATCAACGAATAGCATTTTGCGATTATGTTCTTCATTTTGTGAGCCATGTTGCGCTTAAACCCGGTGCGGCGCTTGTGGTAAGCCCAGTGCTAGGCGCAGGCCAATCATGCTGAAGGTGTGAAACCGCCACGATGATAATGCCTGCCGGCAGGGGCGTGCATGGCCTGACTCCGCTATCCCTTGAAGCGTTTGCCAGACTGACAACATGCCCCACATCTCCAGGGTAGCGTGTATTTACACGCGATTTTTCGCGCACTAATATGTGTGCACATGCATATAAAAACGGTCTCCTCTCCGCCGCGATGGGAATAGAAGGGACTGAACGCCCGGAAACTGGAGGATTTGCCATGAGTTTGCTCGATTGCGCACTGGATTTTCGTCACTTCATTGAGGAGTTGCGTCGCCGAAACGATTTGGTCGACGTGCATCAGCAAGTTTCCGCCGATCTGGAGATAGCGGCTGTCTGCCGCCGGGTCTATGAGCAACGGCTTTCGGCTCCGCTATTTCATCATGTGGCGGGCGCGATGCCGGGGACTCGCATTCTCGGCGCGCCGGCCGGCATGCTCGCTTCTGCGGAACATGCCTATTCTCGCCTCGCCCTCCATTTTGGCCTACCGCCAGAGAGCTCCCCGCGAGATATCGTGGCGGCGATTCGCCGGGCGGTGAAGGCGGAACCGCTTGCCCCCGATTACTGTTCGACCGGCCCGGTGAAAGAGAATATTTGGCGAGGTGACGAGGTTGATCTGGCACGCTTCCCGGTGCCTCTGCTGCATGAACGGGATGGCGGGCGCTATTTCGGCACCTACGGGTTCCATGTCGTGCAATCCCCGGACGGGAAGTGGCACAGCTGGGGCATCGGCAGGCTCATGATGCTCGATCGCAATCGTCTCACCGGCCCGGCAATCCCCACCCAGCACATCGGCATGATCCGTGAAATGTGGCGTCGGGAAGGGAAACCTACGCCGTGGGCGATGGTGCTCGGGGCGCCGCCTGCCGCGGTGGCGGTCGCGGGGATGCCGTTGCCGGCCGGCGTCAGTGAGCCTGACTATGTCGGCGCGTTGCTCGGTAAAAGTGTCACGCTCACCCAAGCGGAAACCAACGATCTCTGGGTGCCGGCCAATGCGGAAATTGTGCTCGAAGGTGAAATCAGCCTGACGGAGACGGCGCTGGAAGGACCGATGGGGGAGTATCACGGCTATCAACACCAGCAGGGCCATGAACAGCCGGTGTTCCATGTGCGTGCGGTGACGTTTCGCGATGATCCCATTTTGCCGATTTGCGTCGCCGGCACGCCGCCGGAAGAAAATCATACGATCTGGGGCACCATGATATCGGCCCAACTGCTGGAAACCCTGCAGAGCGCGGCATTGCCCGTCGACTTTGTCTGGTGTTCCTATGAGGCGGCAACCTGTTGGGCGGTGGTCTCCGTCGATACCGAAAAACTGGCCGGAATGAAGACCAACGCGGCGGATTTTGCCGGCAAGGTGGCGGAGGCGGTCTTCGGTTCGCATGCGGGCTACCTGATCCCCAAACTGATCCTGGTCGGCAATGACATTGATATTGTCGATATCAATCAGGTGGTTTGGGCGTTGGCTACGCGCTCACATCCGGCGCGCGATCATTTTATTTTCCCGGACGTACGCGAGTTCCCGATGGTGCCGTACCTGTCGGAAGAAGACAAGGCGCGCGGCAGCGGCGGCAAAGCCATCATCAACTGCCTGTTCCCCGAGCAGTTCAGCGGCGTAACACGTGCGGGTACCGCCTCTTTCAGGCACTCGTATCCGGAACAGGTCAGGGTAAAAGTCGAGGCTAATTGGAAACAGTATGGGTTCTGAAAAAAAAGACAGGCATAGCGGCCGACAGGGAATGGGATTGCCCGACGGTGCGCTTTACAGGATGACGGAGGTGGTGCGTCACCGCGAAAAACGGCTGTCTGCGTTACTCGCATTGCAAGGGCTCAGCCTCCATGAGTGGCGCGCGTTGCGTATTCTCTACAGTTTTCCGGGCGACGTGGCCATGAGCGAGGTGATAGCGCATTCGCAGACCGATCGCACCGCGCTAGGCCGTACGATCACCCAACTGGTTAATCGGGGGTGGGTCGCGCGTTTCCCCGATCCGGAAGATAAGCGCGCGGTATATCTGCGCGTCATGCCGGCGTCTCGCCCCATTTTTGACCAGGCGAGGCAATGGGTGGCGGATTATGACGCCCAGCTGATGGCCTGCCTGGATGACGCGGGGCTCAGTGCGCTGGATGACGCTTTGCAACGCATGCTGTTGTTTATCGATACCCCTTAGCTATTCCGGTCCCAGTTGCGGAGAAAACGCTCGGTGGCGGGGGGCGCCGTTTTATCCCGCTTGACCGCATCCTGCTGCACGATGCGGTGTTGTACTGTTGACCGCAGGTAAGGTAATTTGCTGATGGCAATGATGACTGACGCGGGGGCAACGGACATGAACGAAAGAATCGACTACCACATCGAGAAATACCATTTCGCGCCGCTGGATGAAGCCCCGCGGCTCGCGCACCAGTGGAGCGAGGTGTTGAACGAGTGCCGCGAGACGCAGGCCGGGGCGGAAGAGCGTCTGCGCATTGCGCTGCTCAACGTGGACTACGTGACCAGTTTCGAATTGCCGTTTCGCTTATTGCTGGTGCGGGCGCCGCAGCTGATTGCCGGCCTGCGCGATGAGTTGTCGATCAGTCAAAAAAATGTGGTGTTCAACGGCAAGCGCTTTGGCTGTGTCTACAGCCTGAAAAGCGATTTTAGCGGCGTGCCGGAGGCTTTCCAATACGGCCTGTCGACCCGTATTCACCGAACATCTGCGTCGGGCGTGGATGCGCTGCCTTACCGGGAAATTGCCAAAGCGCTCAAGGCGCCGCGTGAGCGGCTTAAGCTGGCGCTGGAGCAAGGGTTGCTGGTGACGGCGCTGGATGGCTTGTTTTGGTTCGGCATCCAGCGCATTGCTGCCGAGGTGCGCAGGCTAAGAAAAACCGGCATGGCGATCGTGACGGCGGAAACGGAGATCTTCGACACCCTGACCGGCACGACGCGCAAGGTCCCAGTGTACCGCCTGGCCGAGAGTTGATGACCACTTCGCAAACGAAGAGGTTCGAATCAGGAACCTCCTTATGGAATGCGCGGCTTACCGATAGGCTTCATTACGCGCGATCGTGTATTTGCCGCTGCCCAGCAGCAGGATGGCGAGCCCGCCCATAAAGAACACCAGTTCGTTTTCAATGCCCCAGGCGCCGACGTCAGTGACGCTGAACACCTTGCCGGTGCCCACCATCAAAAATGCCACCACCAGCGTAAAGGCGTAAACCAGCGCGGCGGGGCGGGTGAACAGCCCCAAAATGATCAGTATCGGCGCCAGGATCTCCCCTACATACACGCCGTAGGCGATGAAGGCGGGCAGCCCCTGTTCCTGCAACGCACCGGCAATCCAGCCGACGCCGTGCTGAATTTTCGCCACGCCGTGAAACAGCATCAGTCCGCCAAAGGTCAGCCTGAGTGCCAGCTTGCCGGCGTCCGGACGATCAAAAAGGCGCGTGAACACTGCATTCAATGACTTAACCATGGCCCTTCCTCCTGAATAGGAATGATTTTCAATTAATATATCAATAAGGTGAATGCGAAAGATGTTCTGGATCAGTAAAACGGCGGACTTTACGCCGAATCACCGGGTGAGATTTAGCGGGCGCTTCACACGGCAACGCAGGCTGTCCCCGCGACCCAAATCGGGGTAAAATGCAGCAGTTCACCTTATCGCACGTCATCAGGCCGTCGTACTCGCTATGAAAATGCGCAAACCCCGTCGTCCGCCCGGGCGGTGGATTTATTACATCCTGCATGAAGACATGCTGTGGCCCTGCCCGGTCAAATGGGAGTGGGAGAGCGGCTATAACGCCTGGCTGCCGTTTTATTATTCCCCTACGCTGGAATTTGTCGCCGGCAACCCCGCTCGCGCCACCAAGGTCAGCAGCGGCCGGCGCTAAGCGCGCTGCCCGCCTTGCCGCCCGGCATCCGCTCACCTAAGATCATTGCATCACCCACAGGTTTCCGGGAGCGCCCATGTCTACTCTGTTTCGCACGTCTCTTTGCGGCGCGGTGGCGTTGCTGCTGCTTGCGGGTTGTCAGCAGACGGCGCATCGACCGGCGCCGCCGCTGCAGGCGCAATTGGATCACATCGCTCTGATGCTGGCCGGCGGGCATTTCCTGCGCGTGGACTGCGGGCGCAGCGACGTGCCGGACGACGTGAAATTGCAACGCACCGCGATGCGTGCGGCGCAGCATCGCGGCTGGGATACGCATGCGGTAGGGTATCGACAGTTGCCGACGCTCACCCAGGCGCGTTACCTGACTCTGCAGCAGGACAATCAGCTGCTGACGGACAAATGCGCCACGCTCAGCCGCAGTACCGCGCGTTTTATCGCGGCGGCGCAGGCCGATCAGGAAGACTACATGGAGTAGCGTTGGGTAAGCCTGTCGGGCGCTCGTTACGGGCGCCTAAAAATTCTTTGCAGGATAACGATTTATCGATCATCATTTGAAATGATGTTTCACTTTTATCCATCGAGCCCACCTTGAATCTGTATGCCGCACTGCGTCAGCGCGTGGAAAATACGCCCTGGTACGCCAAACGGAAAAGCTACCGCGTGCTGTTCTGGCGCGAGATCACGCCGCTGGCGGTGCCGATCTTTCTGGAGAATGCCTGCGTTTTGCTGATGGGGGTGCTGAGCACCTTTCTGGTGAGCTGGCTCGGCAAAGAGGCGATGGCCGGGGTGGGGCTGGCGGACAGCTTCAACATGGTGATCATTGCCTTTTTTGCCGCGGTGGATCTCGGCACCACCGTGGTGGTGGCCTTCAGCCTCGGCAAGCGCGATCGCCGGCGTGCGCGGGCGGCGGCGCGTCAGTCGCTGGTCTTGATGACCGGCGTGGCGGTGCTGTTGGCGGCGGGCATTCACCTGGCGGGCGAATCGATCATCGATGTGATCGCCGGCGCGGCGTCGCCGGAGGTGAAAGCGCTGGCGCTCTCTTACCTGCAGACCACGGTGTGGAGCTACCCGGCGGCGGCGATTGCGCTGATCGGCAGCGGCGCGTTGCGCGGCGCGGGTAATACCAAGATCCCGCTGCTGATCAATGGTGGCATGAATATCCTCAATATCATCATCAGCAGCATCCTGATTTACGGCATGCTCGGCTGGCACGGGCTGGGCTTTGTCGGCGCCGGGCTGGGGCTGACGATTTCCCGCTATATCGGCGCCATCGCCATCCTCTATGTGCTGGCGATCGGCTTTAATCCGGCGCTGCACATTACGCTGAAAAGTTATTTCACGCCGCTCAAGATGAGCATCCTGTGGGAAGTGTTGGGGATCGGCATTCCCGCCAGCGTCGAATCGGTGCTGTTCAACGGCGGCAAGCTGTTGACGCAGATGTTCGTCGCCGGCATGGGCACCAACGTTATCGCCGGCAACTTCATCGCCTTCTCCATCGCTTCGTTGATTAACTTGCCGGGCAACGCATTGGGATCGGCCTCGACCATCATCGTCGGTCGGCGGCTCGGCAAGGGCGAGATCGGTCAGGCGGAGCGGCAACTGCGCCATATTTTCTGGCTATCGACCCTTGGGCTGACCGCCATCGCCTGGGGCACGGCACCGCTGGCCGGGGTATTCGCCGCGTTTTATACCTCGCAAGATGATGTGAAAACGGTGGTGAAAACCCTGATTTGGCTCAACGCCGCCTTTATGCCGATCTGGGCCGCCTCCTGGGTGTTGCCCGCCGGGCTGAAAGGCGCGCGCGACGCCCGCTTTGCCATGTGGGTGACGATGCTCGGCATGTGGGGCTGCCGCGTGGTGGCTGGCTATGTGCTGGGTATCGAACTGGGCATGGGCGTGGTGGGCGTCTGGTTGGGGATGTTCTTCGATTGGGCGGTGCGCGGCGCCTTGTTCTACTGGCGCATGATCAGCGGGCGCTGGCTGTGGAAATATCCGCGGGCCAAACGCCGGGAGGCCGAGTAACGTCGGCCGCGGGGCACCGGCGAGATGGCCTCAGTATAAAAGCGTCATCGCGCTGAAGAACAACAGCGTCAACGCGATAATGATGACGTTTTGCGTGGCTTTGCGCACCAGTCTGCTGGCGCTCAGTCGGCTGTCGATGACGTAGAGCAGCGGCACCATCAGCAGCACGTAGGCGAACATCAGCATGGCGGTAAAGGGTTGCAGGTTCATTTATGCTTCTCCTGTACGTCATCATGGCCGACTAGGTGCACCAGCACCGCCTCCGTCTGATGGGCCAAGCCAATAAAGGGCGGGGCGACAGGGGGATCCGCTGCGAACGGCAGGCCGGCGCGCCGCGTGTTCACCGCCGCTTGCAGAATTTTCTTTCTATGCTTCCGAGTATGGTCGACCATGCGCCTCCGAATAAGGCCGCCCGCAGGCGGCTGATCGTAGTATTACCATTAAGCTGGAGTAGGATTGCAGGCCGCTGCCGGGGCCATGCATTCATAATATTGCGAATGATAACCATTATCAATAATGAAAGTGAAAAAATTAAGGGTATTGCGAGAGGGGTGTCAGCGGGGAGGGAAAAGAAAAAGCACGCCTTGCGGCGTGCTTTGCGAGGTACTAACGGCGGTGGTTACTTCTGATCGGGCAGGGCGTAAGCGATCACATAGTCGCCCAGCTTGGTGCCGAAGGAACCGTGGCCACCGGCGTAGATCAGCACGTACTGCTTGCCATTGACCTCATAGGTCATCGGCGTCGCCTGGCCGCCGGCCGGCAAGCGTGCTTCCCACAGTTTTTCACCGTTGGTCACGCTGAAAGCGCGCAGGTAGTTGTCAGCGGTGGCGCCGATGAAGAACACGTTACCGGCGGTGGTTACCGGGCCGCCCAGCATCGGCATGCCCATTTTGAACGGCAGTGGCAGCGGTGAGCTGTCGCGCACGGTGCCGATGCGTTTTTTCCACACGATGTCGTTGGTTTTCAGATCCACGGCGGAAATGTAACCCCAGGCCGGCTGTTTGCACGGCAGGCCGAACGGTGACAGGAACGGGTTCAGGGTAACGCCGAACGGCACGCCATATTGCGGCTGTACGCCGGACTCGGTGCCGCTGCCGCCTTTGTCGCCTTCCGGCGGCTCAATCGGGTTGCCTGGGCCGCGCGGGATCAGTTTGGACACGAACGGCAGCGCGATCGGGTTGGCGATGGCGATTTCGCGATCGGTATCGACGGCCAGGCCGCCCCATTCGAACATGCCCAGGTTACCCGGGAACACCAGCGTGCCCTGCTCGGAAGGCGGGGTGAAGGTGCCTTCATAACGCAGGCTGTGGAACATCACGCGGCAGACCAGTTGGTCATAGATGGTCGCGCCCCACATGTCCGCACCGGTCAGCTTCTTCTCAGGACGGAAGGTCAGCTCGGAGAACGGCTGGGTCGGTGACAGGCGGTCGCCTTTGGCCGGGCCCTGAGGTACCGGTTTCTCCGGCGCCGGCACCACCAGCTCGCCGTTGGTGCGGTTCAGCACGAAGATGTTGCCGGTTTTGGTCGGCACATAGATCACCGGCACTTTTTTACCGCTCTTGTCGGTAATGTCCGCCAGGGTCGGCTGCGCCGGCACGTCCATATCCCACAGGTCGTGGTGGACCGTCTGATAGAACCAGGCCAGTTTGCCGGTGGAGGCGTTCAGCGCCAGCAGGCCGCTGGCGTAGCGCTCCATTTCCGGGGTGCGGTTGCCGCCCCAGATGTCCGGCGTGGCGACGCCCATCGGCAGATAGACGATATCCAGCTTGGCGTCATAGGCGGCCGGCGCCCAAGAGTTCGGCGAGTTCGGCACGAAATGGTGCTCGTCCGCCGGGATGGCGTTCGGATCTTTCGCGCCCGGATCGAAGGCCCACAGCAGCTTGCCGCTGTTGATGTCGAAGCCGCGGATCACGCCGGAAGGCTCACGGTTGGAGTAGTTGTCGGTCACGGCACCGGCAACGACGATCACGTTATCGGTGATCACCGGCGGCGAGGTCGGCTCGTAGTGGCCCGGCGTCGCATACGGCATGTTGCTCTGCAGGTTCAGCTCGCCGTTGTTGGCGAAGTCCGGGCACGGTTTGCCGGTTTCGGCGTCCAGCGCGAACAGGCGGCCGTCGTTGACCGGCAGAATGATGCGGCGTGCGCACATCGCCGGTGCGGCATCGCCGGCGGCGCCCGCGGCTGCAGCGGTTTCGTGGTAAGACACGCCGCGGCAGGTGATGTGCTGGAAGGTCGGGTTGTACTTCAGCTGCGGATCAAATTTCCACTTTTCTTTACCGGTGGCGGCATCCAGCGCGAACAGCTTCTGGTGCGGCGTACACATGTAAAGGGTATCGCGGATCTTGATCGGCGTGACTTCGTTGGTGATCTCACCCGGATCGTTGGCGGTCTTCAGATCGCCGGTCTGGAAACGCCAGGCTTCTTGCAGCTGGCCAACGTTTTTGTCGTTGATCTGGCTCAGCGGCGAGTAACGGGTGCCTTCCTGGGTGCGACCATAGGCCGGCCAGTCGGCGCCGGTGGCGTCTTTCGGCTGGACCTGCGCGGCGTCAAGGGTGCCGTTGATCTCTTGCGGATCGTTGAATACGGCATAGGCCAGTGCGATGACGGTGATCGCCAGCGCCGCGCTCAGCGCACCGTAGGCGAATTTGCCGTTGGCGACCAGCTTACGGTAGATAAACGGCAGCACCAGCCACAGGCCGAAGAAGAAGGTGACGTCCAGGCGCGGCGTCAGCGCCCAGAAGTCCGGGCCGACTTCCCACAGGGCCCAAATAGTGGTGCCCAGCAGGAACACCGCGTACAGCAGCAGCGCGGTGGCGCGGCGGCGGAACAGCAGCCAGGAGGTCGCCAGCAGCACCAGCCCGGCGATGATGTAATACAGCGAACCGCCCAACTTGGCCAGCCAGATGCCGCCGCCGAGCAGATAAAGCCCGCTCAGCGCGGCAAACAGCGCCGTTATGACGATAAGCGGCGATAGTGACGCTTTATTTTGCATAGCAATACCCTTACCAAAAATGAAAGTCCCCGATTTAGAGATTAAGCCAAATCGGAAAAAACACGCGGTTTCTCCCTATTATTTCAGCGGGAAGCCGCTAGGGTGACGTAAAACCCATCCCGTCTTTTAACCTTAAGGTGCTTTGC
>NZ_JASGBT010000015.1:1157038-1157397 GCF_030053255.1 Serratia sp. PF-27 | reverse complement strand
CCGAACCGACGTAACGGCGGTCGAAAATATTGTCCACCCGGCTGAACACGTCCAGCGCCCAGCGATTCCAGGTAAAGCGATAACCGGCGTTTACGCCGGCCACGGTGTAAGCGGGGGCCTGCGCGCTGTTGGCGTCGTTGGCCTGAATGTCGCTCATGTAGCGCAGCTCCGCGCCGGCGTGCCAGCCTTCCGGCGGCGCATAGGCCAGCAAGGCGTAGCCCATGTTGCGCGCGATGCCCGGCAGGCGATTGCTGGCGGGAATGGTCTGGGCCGGGGTACAAACGGCTTTGCCGCACATATCGCTGCGGTAGGTGGCGTCCAGCAGCGTCCAGGCCATATGCAGGCGCCAGTCCAACGCA
>NZ_JASGBT010000015.1:1156531-1157028 GCF_030053255.1 Serratia sp. PF-27 | reverse complement strand
CGTCGTTGGCCTGAATGTCGCTCATGTAGCGCAGCTCCGCGCCGGCGTGCCAGCCTTCCGGCGGTGCAAAGGCCAGCGAGGCGTAGCCCATGTTGCGGGCGATGCCTGGCAGGTGATTGCCGGCGGGGGTACAGCCGGATTTACCGCACATTTCGCTGCGGTAGGTGGCGTCCAGCAGCGTCCAGGCCATATGCAGGCGCCAGTCCAGCGCGAACTCTTGATCCAGCGCCAGCTCCAGGCCGCGCCGCCGGGTTTTGCCGGCGTTGGCGTAGCTGGTGCGTCCGCCGCTGCTTTCCGCCACCACCAGCTCGTTGTCGGTATCGGTCTGGAACAGCGCAGCGCTCACCAGGCCGTTGCCGAGGCGCAGCTTGCTGCCCAGTTCGACGGTATCGCTGGTGGACGGCTGCAGGCCGATATTGAGGCCCGTCTGGCCGTCGGGGCGGTAGGAGAGCTCGTTGATGGTCGGGGTTTCAAAGCCGCGGCCGGCGGAGAGATAG
>NZ_JASGBT010000015.1:1156165-1156521 GCF_030053255.1 Serratia sp. PF-27 | reverse complement strand
CCAGCTCGTTGTCGGTATCGGTCTGGAACAGCGCAGCGCTCACCAGGCCGTTGCCGAGGCGCAGTTTGCTGCCCAGTTCGACGGTGTCGCTGGTGGATGGCTGCAGGCCGATATTGAGGCCGGTCTGGCCGTCGGGGCGGTAGGAGAGTTCGGTGGTGGTGGGGGTTTCAAAGCCGCGGCCGGCGGAGAGATAAACGTTCCACGCCGGGTTGATCTTGTAGTTGAGCGAGCCCATCGGCAGCCACTGGTGGTAGCGTTTGCTGCCGCTGTCGTCGCCGTTGCGCGGCGTGATGTAATAGTCGGTCGAGTCGAAGCTGACGGTGCTGTAGCGCAGGCCGGCGTCCAGCGTCCAGCGC
>NZ_JASGBT010000015.1:1151556-1156155 GCF_030053255.1 Serratia sp. PF-27 | reverse complement strand
CCATCGGCAGCCACTGGTGGTAGCGTTTGCTGCCGCTGTCGTCGCCGTTGCGCGGCGTGATGTAGTAATCGGTCGAGTCGAAGCTGACCGTGCTGTAGCGCAGGCCGGCGTCCAGCGTCCAGTGTGGCGTCAGTTGCCAGGAGGTTTGCAGGTAAGGATCCAGGTTCCAGATACGGTTCTTCTCGTTGCGCCGCTGGTCGCCTTTCTCGCCGTAGTCCACAGTGCCGTCTCGCAGAATAAAGTTTTCGAACCCCTGGCGGCGTTCGGTCATGGTTTCATAATCCAGACCGCCGATCAGTGTTAGCGGTAACGATGCGAGAGTATCCTCATGCTTCCAGCGAGTGTCAATGCCCTGATATTTTCTTTCCAGCACGATCACCCCGCCGGCGTGGGTGGGGTTGAGCTGCGGCCCCATCGGGATCGATTGGTACTGCGTGGTATGGCGTTCGCCGTGGTAAGCGGTCAGCGTCAGTTCGTCGCGCTCGCTCATCTGGCGTTGATAGCGCAGGCCGGCCTGGGTTTGATCGAGCGATTTGCGGGTGTTGTATTGATCCGCGCGCGGCGCCTGGCGCGGGTTTTCCTTCCATTCCGCTTCGGTCAGGCCGCCCGGATCGCCGGCGTCAATCGAGACGCTGTTGAACATCAGCATCAGGGTGCTGACGTCGTCCAGCCGCACGCCGAGCTTGCCGTTGCCGAGGTTTTTCCGCGCGGCGCTGTGATCGCGGTAGCCCTGAGTGCTGAAGCGGGTGCCGGAGATGACGTAGTTGACGTCGCCGGCCTGGGTGCCGTCGCCGGTGGCGCCGGTCGCTTTCACCCCGTAGCGCCAGGTGTTGTCGCTGCCGAAATAGCCGCCGGCCTCCAGCGTCGGCGGCTGGGTGCCGGTAGTCGTATCAACATTGATCACCCCGCCCGAGGCGTTGCCATACAGCGCGGAATAGGGGCCGCGCAACACCTCGATGCGTTCGACGGAATTGATGTCGATATTGGAGGTTTGCCCCTGACCGTCGGGCATGGTGGCGGGAATGCCGTCGACGTACATGCGCACGCCGCGCACGCCGAACATCGAACGGCTGCCGAACCCGCGTATCGACAGCTGCAGATCCTGCGCATAGTTTTGCCGGTTTTGAAGCTGCAGGCCCGGCACGCTGCCGAGGTTTTCCGACAGGTTAATCTGCGGCGCGGCGTTGCGCAGGTCTTCGCCGTCGATCACGCTGACGGAGACCGGCGATCCCAGCTCGGTCAATCCGGTGGGTTGCGCCATTACCACCAGGGTGTCGCTTTTTTCTTCATTATTTTCTGCCGCCAGCGCCTGACTGGCGAACATAGGCTGTAGCAATAACATTGCAGCCGGGGTCAGCACGGCGAGTTTCTTATTGGTCATGAAATAAATCCATTTCTTTGTATTGAAAGGGGACCAATGCCATAGCCCTATCAAAGTTAGCAATTAAAATGATATTAAAATAACATTTACTTCAACATCATTTGCATATTTATCATAATACACTAAATATATTACTTTATTCTCAACGCCATTTCATCAAGATATCTTAGTGATGATTATAAAAAACCATACAAATGACTCAAGTACAATTTTTGTAAGAAACCGTTCCTTAGCGCCCTGTAAGTTTAAATTAAGGCACTTTACATTACCGCTTCATGAGGCCTTAAACAAATCAACTAAAAAAGTAAGAGAGCGAAAAACATTTCAAATAAAAAACAAAGTAGTACAACCCAAAAACAATCCAACGAAGAAGTTAACCTCAAGCCAAAAGCTATTAACTCAAGAAATAAAACATCCTTAAACTCAATAATATCAACCACAAACCAAAACCCTATAGAAAACTCAAGTATTTCATGGTTTTGATTTTATTATTGGTGTAAATAAAATTACAATTAATTTATTAACGCCCCTCCTTTCATTAACTAGTTTATCACCCTTGACGAGAAACTATAAAGTAGCACAGGCACCGCAAGTACCTGTGCATAAAAAATCACTTACCGATATATTCGAAAACTATGATGGAACCAGGATTGCTCAGGTCATGAGTTGGATGATTAGTTTCATCCATCACATTGCCGAAGTTATCCGTGGCGACATAAATTTTTCGGGTATCGGGACTAACTAAAACCATGCGGTAACGGTTCGCCGTATGGAAATATTTAATAATATCCCCTTGGACATCCTGTTTGTCCGCCGTTAAAGGAACGCGATAAAGAGCACCATTTTTCATAGAACTGATGATCAGAGAATTTCGCCATGCTTTGATCACACCATCAGCCGGGTAATAAGTAATACTGGAAGGGGAAATGGTAGGCCAGCAGATGTAAGACGAATCTGCGGGGCAATTGCTATTGTTATAGGCATATCCGTCTTTGACGGTGAAGAACGTTTTCAGCGGCGCTCTGAAATCCGGCGCGTTCCATTCGGTTTCTTTCTGTATCGGCACTCCCGTCGGAATATGGTTGGGATCCCACTTCACGGAGGCGCAATCTTTGGCGGCGGAATAATTAGCGTAAACGTAGGCTTGATCGTCACGGAAGCCAGCAACATGCGGCCAACCGTAATTTCCGCCTGCCTCCAGCTTATTCAATTCATCGTCCGAGGAAGGACCTTGTTCCGAGTTATAGAGCATATCACCGACAAAAACCAAGCCTTGCGGATTACGGTGACCATAAGTAAAGAGATGACTCTTAATACCCTGGATAATCGGATTGTCTTCCGGAATGGTACCGTCCACATTCAGGCGCAGCACTTTACCCGCATAGGCAGAATAATCTTTGTTTTTCAGTTCATCCTCGGTAGGAATGCGTTGGGCATCGATGAGTTTGCAATAGTTAGCACCTTGGTTATGACCTTGTTCACCAATGGAATAATACAGTTTTCCATCTGGTCCGAATCGCAGTCGTCCACCATTGTGGTCATCACCAGCAGGGAAACCGGCAAGTACATCTGTTTCATTACTCAACGTATGCGTTTTGAGATCATATTCGAGGCGAACAATTTTCGCGTATTCCTTATTACCCATTTTATAAGTATAAGCGGTATAGACATAATTATCCCCCCCCTCTTTAAGGAAACTTGGAGATAATGCCAGGCCTAATAATCCCTCATGTTGAGGGCCAACAAATGCTTTGTCTCTTAGAGATATGACCTCTTTTTTTTCACCAGAATTAGGATTAATGCGAACAATAGACGCTTCTTTGCGTATAGTTACCCACAAATAACCATCCGGCCCCCATACCATATCCCACGGGGCATCCAAACCGGTCGATAGTACATAAGCGCGGAACGACTCGTTAGCTTGAACAATAGTAGAAGGACTGGACTTTTGGATTTTTTTAGAATGGATATCAGCGAAAGAGCTAAATACAGTTGCTGCTCCCAAAGATAGCGCTACAATTTTAATGATTGATTTTACTTTAGTCATACCCATCTCCTTAACCTTCTTGATTTAATGATTTTAGTTACAGAAAGCAACCAAACAAAGCACCACGAAATAATTATTAATAAAATAATAAACCTCGTCAATTGGCGAATTTGAATACAAGCTTGAAGACAAAATTTAATTTTTAACTTGACAAGTAAAAATTTGTTAAAAAAATTACAAAAACAGTTATTTTTTTGTTTTTTTATTCATTTTAATGGTTTATTTTGTTTGTTTTCATTATTTTTTATTCCAAATGGGAATAAGAAAAAAAAGAAAGCTAAAACTAACACTAAAAATCATAACAACTCAAACAAAATCTTAGTTGAAAGTTCTGTGATTATCTTGTGGTAAACCACCGTTCTTTGGTAAAAATCTTAATGTATTTAGTATTTACATTTTATTATAGACAAGCCACCTCAGAATCATCCAGTTAAAAGGCATTCATACTGGTACATTGGTTATATTCATTCTGACATAGCCATTTTCTTCAACATATTGACTCTCATTTCTTTCTGCTACTTTACACATATAATGCCGTAGGTTTATAGAGTTTATTTTTCTACTACTTTCCGTTTTATCCAGCATTTTTATACTCGTCTCAAACCATCACCTTGGGAACAACTATTGTTCGCGTGAGACTTTAACCTGAAGAAACCCCATGCAGAAATATTCATATTCACTAGCCACAATTAAGAAAGAAATCAAAAAATGAATTAATACGAAAGCTCATCAAATGTGTTCTGGTTTAGCAAATATCACTTGGCATGGACGCCGAGGTATCGATATAAAAATACGCATCGAAAAGATAGGCAAATAACCTTATCGAACAATTCATATACTCTTTAGCATGCAACGCTGTAAGCGCTACATTAGAGGTAAATATTCACACAGATTATGTATATCATCTTATGATATTTCTACCAAAGCTATCGATTTCGATCGTTAATAGACGTCCTGACTTGACGCAATGTACTCCCTCTTTATAATCGTTCCCCACACATGTCAAAAAAAACTGCGGAGCAGCCATTCTTGAGCAAGGAAATACTTTGTCAATACAGTTGGGGTAAACGAGGCATTATCAGGCGATACATGAAGCATCAGATAGGAAAGAGCAATGGGAAGAAAAACAAATGGAGCTATTGCGGGATTAATTCGAATAAGGCTGACCTGC
>NZ_JASGBT010000015.1:987384-1151546 GCF_030053255.1 Serratia sp. PF-27 | reverse complement strand
TGTCAATGCCCTGATATTTTCTTTCCAGCACGATCACCCCGCCGGCGTGGGTGGGGTTGAGCTGTGGCCCCATCGGGATGGACTGGTACTGCGTGGTGTGGCGCTCGCCGTGGTAGGCAGTCAGCGTCAGTTCGTCGCGCTCGCTCATCTGGCGCTGATAGCGCAGGCCGGCCTGGGTCTGATCGAGCGACTTGCGGGTGTTAAATTGATCCGCGCGCGGCGCCTGGCGCGGGTTTTCCTTCCACTCTGCCTCGGTCAGGCCGCCCGGATCGCCGGCATCGATTGAGACGCTGTTGAACATCAGCGTCAGGGTGCTGACGTCGTCCAGCCGCACACCGAGCTTGCCGTTGCCGAGGTTTTTCCGCGCGGCGCTGTGATCGCGGTAGCCCTGAGTGGTGAAGCGGGTGCCCGAGATGGCGTAGTTGACGTCGCCGGCCTGGGTACCGTCGCCGGTGGCGCCGGTCGCTTTCACCCCATAGCGCCAGGTATTGTCGCTGCCGAAATAGCCGCCGGCCTCCAGCGTTGGCGGCTGGGTGCCGGTCTGGGTGTCAACGTTGATCACCCCGCCCGAAGCGTTGCCGTACAGCGCGGAATAGGGGCCGCGCAGCACCTCGATGCGCTCGACGGAGTTGATGTCGATGTTGGAGGTTTGTCCCTGGCCGTCGGGCATGGTGGCGGGAATGCCGTCGACGTACATGCGCACCCCGCGCACGCCGAACATCGATCGGCTACCGAATCCGCGTATCGACAGCTGCAGATCCTGCGCATAGTTTTGCCGGTTTTGGAGCTGCAGGCCCGGCACGCTGCCGAGGTTTTCCGACAGGTTAATCTGCGGTGCGGCGTTGCGCAGGTCCTGGCCGTCGATCACGCTGACGGACACCGGCGATCCCAGCTCTGTCAATCCGGTGGGTTGCGCCATCACCACCAGGGTGTCGCTTTTCTCTTCATTATTTTCTGCCGCCAGCGCCTGACTGGCAAACATGGGATGTAGCAATAGCATTGCAGCCGGGGTAAGCACGGCGCTTTTCTTATTGGTCATGGAATAAATCTGCCACTGGTATTGAAAGGGAATTGCAAGTCGATTCAGAGTTAGCCATCTGTCGCTCCATCTACATGACGCTAAACGAAAAGGGTAAGGCATCCTGATATCAGTATAGAGTATCTCGGGCAGGAACGTTCCCGCAAAAACTCCGGTCCCAGCGACGGTTAACGGATTCATGAGCCTGGCTCATAAGCTCAAGCGTATTTCGCCCCATAGTCATGGCGGCAGTCGCGTTTTACAGTCACCACACCGGAACGGCTCCGCGTCACGCGGGGCCGGTATCAATCAGTGGGAGAGTGAAGATGCAAACACGCAAATTGGGGCGCGAAGGGCTGGAAGTCTCGGCGTTGGGGTTGGGCTGTATGGGACTGAGCTTTGGCTACGGCCCGGCCACCGACAAACGGCAGGCGGTCGATCTGATCCGTGCCGCGGTTGATGAGGGCGTGACGTTCTTCGATACCGCCGAGATTTATGGTCCGTTCACGAACGAGGAATTGTTGGGCGAAGCGCTGGCGCCGGTGCGCGATCGGGTCGTCATCGCCACCAAGTTCGGTTTCGATCTGCCGCAGCCGGCGGGGCAGCAGGTGTTGAACAGCCGTCCGGAGCATATTCGCCAGGCGGTGGAAGGCTCGTTGAAGCGCCTGCGGATAGAGACGATCGATTTGCTGTATCAGCACCGTGTCGATCCTGAGGTGCCTATCGAAGAGGTGGCCGGTACGGTGCAACAACTGATTCGCGAAGGGAAAGTGAAGTATTTCGGCCTGTCGGAAGCCGGTGCGCAAACCATTCGGCGAGCTCACGCGGTGCAGCCGGTCACGGCGCTGCAAAGCGAATATTCGCTGTGGTGGCGCGAGCCGGAGCGTGAAATCTTGCCGACGCTGGCAGAGCTGGGCATCGGTCTGGTGCCGTTCAGCCCGCTCGGCAAGGGCTTTCTCACCGGTGCCATTACCGAGGACACCACCTTTGACAGCGGCGATTTTCGCAACCTGGTGCCGCGCTTCAGCGCCGAAGCGCGCCGGGCCAATCAGGCGCTGGTGAGCGTGCTGGGGCAGATAGCGCAGCGCAAAGGCGTGACGCCGGCGCAGATCGCCCTGGCCTGGCTGCTGGCCCAGCAGCCGTGGATCGTGCCGATCCCGGGAACCACCAAGCGTCACCGGCTGGAAGAAAACTTTGCGGCGGCGTCGGTGGTGTTGGCGGCGGACGAACTGGGCGCGATCGAGCGTGCGCTCTCCGCTATCGACGTGATCGGCGATCGTTACCCGGCGCATCTGCAGAAGAACGTCGGGCGTTAAGCCCCGCGTCGCAGCGCCTCAATCAGCAGCGCAAAGGCGGTAGTGTGTTGCCTGCGGCTTGGATAATAGAGGTAATAACCGGGAAACGGCGGGCACCAGTCGTCCAGCGCCATCAGCAACCGACCGTCGGCCAGCGGCTCGGCGACGGTATCTTCCGGCACAAAGGCGATGCCGAGGCCGAGCTGCGCGGCGTCGATTCGCTGGCGCAGGCTGTTGAAGGTCAGCTGCCCCTCCACCCGCACTTTAATCTCCCGGCCATCGCGGGCAAATTCCCAGGCGTACAGCCCGCCGAGGGTGGGCAGGCGCATGTTGATGCAGCGATGGTTTTGCAGCGCTTGCGGCGTAGCGGGGAGGCCGTAACGGGCGAAATAGTCAGGGGAGGCGACGGGCACCATGCGCATGTCCGGCCCGATGCGCACCGCGACCATGTCCTTCGCCACCTGTTCCCCCAGGCGGATTCCGGCGTCGAATCGCCCGGCGACGATGTCGGTCAGGCTGTTGTCGACGGTGATTTCCACGTTGATATCCGGGTAATCGACAAGAAAAGTGCGCAGCACCGGCCACAGTACCGCATCCACCGCGTGTTCGCCGGCGGTGATGCGGATGTTGCCGGCGGGCCGATCGCGCATTTCACCCAGCGCGTTCAGCTCGCTTTCAATCTCCGCCAAGCGCGGGCCAATGCTGTTGAGCAGCCGCTCACCGGCCTCGGTGGGGGCGACGCTGCGAGTGGTGCGCGTGAGCAAACGCAGCGCCAGGCGTTCTTCCAGGCCGCGAATAGCGTGGCTGAGTGCCGATTGGGAAATGCCAAGCTGCGCCGCCGCTTTGGTGAAGCTGCGTTCCCTGGCGACCATCAGGAAAGCGATCAGATCGTTAAAGTTTTCTTTCAACATACCGGCACCGGAGAGCAAGGTTGGGGCGCTGTCGCGCGTAGATTTATGAATTGAGCTCATAGCTCCTTGCGCATTTTACCCGCTAGTCGCCGGAAAAGCATGGCGCTATCTTGGCATCACTCACTCATGATTATCAGCGCCGGCTGTGAGAGCCGGCGCGGAGGACACGGCAGATGAAAATACAACGCAGCGGTTCTATCCCATCACAGCGCGGTTCGGCGGATTACTTTACCGGGCAGGTACGCATCGACGCGCCGTTCGCCGGTGACGCGCCGGCCAGGGTGGGCGGCGCGACCGTCACCTTCGAACCCGGCGCCCGCACGGCATGGCATACGCATCCGCTCGGCCAGACGCTGATCGTCACTCAGGGGCGCGGGTGGATCCAGATGTGGGGCGAGAAGACGCAGGAGATGCATCCCGGCGATATCGTTTGGATACCGGCTGACGTCAAACACTGGCACGGTGCGACACCGGACACTGCCATGACCCATATCGCCATCGCCGAAGCGGTGGACGGCAGCCCGGTGACCTGGCTGGAGCCGGTCAGCGAGGCGGACTACCGGCCATAACGCCGATCAGGCCGGGGGGCTCTGTTCGCAAAACCGCAGGCGGTTGCCGAACGGATCGGTGAGGTTCAGCTCTTTGCCCCAATCGACAATCTCCAGGCCCGGCCGGGCATAGCGATAGTTTTTGGCCGTGAGCTCCCGGTGCAGCGCGTCGATATCGTGCACCGGGATGAAAATGGCGGCGCCGGGCGTGCTGTCGCCGTAGTGTTCGCTCAGGTGCAGCGTCAGCCCGGTGCGGGTCACCTGCATGTACAGCGGTAGGTCTTCGCTGAAGCGGTGCTCCCACGCCAGCGTGAAACCGAGAAAATCCAGATAAAACTCTTTGGCCTTGTCGACGGAAAAGATACGCAGGATCGGAATGGCGGGGGAGAGCGTCATCATTGTTGACCTCACTGTCGCGTTAGCGGCAGCCGATATGGATATCGACCGCGTCGGGGCCGGTATAGGCTTCGAAGTCGGTCAGGAAGCGACGTTCGATTTCCGGGTGTTGCTCGAAGTAGGCCCAGATGGCTTGCCAGCCTTCGATGACCGCCGCCGGCATGGCGCCTCGGGCCTGGAACACCAGATAGCGGCCAGGTTGGATGTGCAAACCGCTCTGTGCCTCACTGCCGGCGGTGACATCAAACGGCCCGCTGGCGTCGGAGGCGTAGTTGGAGTAGACCCCGTAAACCGGCATGGCGGGCGAGGTGGCGAAAAAGTCTGACCACAGCGCGGGGATTTTAGCCGTCTCGGGCTGGGTTTCGTCCTGATTGGTGGTTCTGATTGTCTGGCCGGCGACGTAAAAATCGGGCAGATGTACCGAGAGGGGCTGCATAGAGGCAATTCCTTTTAACCGCTGAAAAGATGCCTAAAGGTAGCAAAGGCTCCCCAAAACCGCCAGACAGGGCCCCCGCAGGCGCGGGGGGCCCTCACATCAGGCGCCCAAACCGCCGAGGCACAGGTATTTGATTTCGAGATAGTCCTCGATGCCGTATTTTGAGCCTTCGCGGCCCAAACCGGAGTGCTTCATGCCGCCGAACGGCGCCACCTCGGTGGAGATCAGCCCTTCGTTGATGCCGACAATGCCGTACTCCAGCGCTTCGGCCACGCGCATCACCCGGCCGATGTCGCGGCTGTAGAAGTAAGCGGCCAGGCCGAACGGCGTGTCGTTGGCCAGTTCGACGGCGTCGGCTTCCTGGCTGAAGCGGATCAAGGGCGCCACCGGGCCGAACGTCTCCTCACGGAAGATTTTCGCCGTGCGCGGCACGTCGGTCAGGATAGTCGGGGTGAAGAAATTGCCGCCCAGCGCGTCAGGCTTGCCGCCCAACAGCACCGAGGCGCCGTGCTCGACGGCGTCGGCGATATGCTCGCGCACTTTCTCCACCGCGTCCGAGTTAATCAACGGGCCGATGGTGACGCCATCATCCAGGCCGTTGCCGACTTTCAGCTTGGCGACGGCGGCTTTCAGCTTGGCGGCGAACGCATCATATACGCCGTCCTGCACCAGAAAACGGTTGGTACAGACGCAGGTCTGGCCGGCGTTGCGGTATTTTGAGGCGACCGCGCCGGCCACGGCGGCGTCCAGATCGGCGTCATCAAACACGATAAACGGCGCGTTGCCGCCCAGCTCCATACTGGTTTTCTTGATGGTGGGCGCACACTGGGCCAGCAGCTGCGCGCCGACCTCGGTGCTGCCGGTGAAGGAGAGTTTGCGCACGTCCGGGTTGGCGGTGAGTTCGCCGCCGATGCCTTTGCTGGGGCCTGTTATCACGTTGCATACCCCGGCTGGCAGCCCGGCGCGCTCCGCCAGCACGGCGATCGCCAGCGCCGAGAACGGGGTCTGGCTGGCGGGGCGGATCACCCCGGTGCAGCCGGCGGCCCAGCCGGGGCCGGCTTTGCGGGTGATCATCGCCGCCGGGAAGTTCCACGGGGTGATGGCCGCGAACACGCCGATCGGCTCTTTTTGCACGATGATGCGGCGACCGGCCTGCGGCTGCGGAATGGTGTCGCCATATACCCGTTTGCCTTCTTCGGCGAACCATTCGATAAAGGAGGCGGCATAGGCGATTTCACCGCGGCTTTCGGCCAGCGGTTTGCCCTGTTCCGCCGTCATGATGCGCGCCAGATCTTCCTGATTTTCCATCATCAATTCAAACAGCCGCCGCAGCTTGCCGGCGCGCTCTTTGGCGGTCAGCGCGCGCCAGGCGGGCAGCGCTTTTCTGGCGGCGGCGATGGCGCGAGCGGTTTCTTCGGCGCCGAAGGCCGGTACGTGGCCGACCCGTTCTCCGTTGGCGGGGTTATGAATGGCGATCGAACGGCCTTCCTGGGCCGGCAACCATTGCCCGTCGATGTAGTTGGCCTCGCGGAACAGCGTGGGATCCTTGAGGGTAGCGCAGATGCTGGTGCTCATGAGTCTCTTCCTTCTTTCCTGAGTTCAACAGAGTGGTCTATCCCATACGGCTACCCTTTACCCTAGCAAATTTTGCCGCCGCCGTTTGCCCGCGCGGCAACAAGATGGTCGTTTTCTTTATGCGCACCTTCTGTACAAAAAATATCCTCCGTCGGGCCGATACTGAAAGAGCAGGCATATGACCCTTTTCGATGTAATTAAAAGGAGTGTGCGAATGATGAAATCAGTGGACAGACATCTCGCGGCCTACGGCAGCGAAATGGATTTTTTGGCGTCGAGCATCGCTCTGATGGAATGGCAAGGGCGGCAGATTGACGCCGGGCAGGTGGCCGGCAATATGTCGGAGCAGCAAAGCCGCCTGTTCTTTGCGCGGTTGAATTATTTTCGTCAGCTTTATCAGGCCGCATCGGCGGCCGAACACAGCCTGTAATTTCCGATCCAGCCCCGCCGCAGCGGGGCTTTTCATTTCAGCGGTGCCACACCCCGGTCGCCAGCGTTGCCGGCGAATACTCCAGATTTCGTCCCCGCCACGGCAGCGCTGCCGCAAAACGCCAGGCGCGGTGAACGTCAAACCGCCAATAACGTTCCGCCCCTTCAACGCCGGGATTCCCTTCCGCCTGCCAGAGGATCTGCGTTTTTCCTAGCAGATGCAGTACGTCACCGCGCTCGAAATCGATGAACAGCAGCGCCGCCCGCGGTTCGGCCAGCAGGTTGCCCAACGTATTCATATAGCGGTTGCCGCGAAAGTCCGGCATCCACAGCGTGTCGCCTTCCAGATGGATAAAGCCGGGGCGCCCGCCGCGATGGGAAATATCGACGCCGCCCTGCGCCAGTGCCAGGTGCGCGCCGCTGGCGACGAAGCTGGTGTCCGCGGTGCGGATCAGCGCCTGCGCCGCCGCATCGAGCGACGTTAAATGCACAACCGGCTGTGGCCGGCTCTCCACCGGGTAGAGTTCGCGGCGCTGAATGTACTGCGGGCAGTTGCCGAAGCTTTGCTGAACGACGATCTCCACCCGGTTTTTATCGGTGCGGCCGACGGTGCCGTTGGCGCGGTTACGCCGCCGGTTGCTGAAGTCGAGCCCGAGCGCGCCGACCGGTTTGCCGGGCAGCAACAGCGCCTGGGCGGGATCGTCGCTGCGGCGCGGCGCGCTGATGCGCAGGTGCGTGTCGTCCGGCGTGCGTAAAAATCCGGGCGGGCCGCTGAACAGGGTGGCGATGGGCCAGCCCTGGTCGTCCAGCGTAGCGACGAACAGGTAGGGCAGCGCGGCGAAAAATGCGCGGTGCTGATCCGGCATCGCGGGGTAGATGCCGCCGCCCACGCGATCGAATCCGGCCAGCGTCTGCGCGCGCAGCTCATCGGGGTGGAACCGTTGCGGGATCATGGCGTCAGCTCGCCGCCGGTTCCGGCAGGGCCGGCATGGCGAAGAAGCCGGGAAGCGCCGCGATGCGCGCCACCCAGCGCCGTATCGCGGGGTAAGGCGCCAGCGAAATGCCGCCTTCGCCTGCGACCGCCACATAGCTGTAGCAGGCCAGATCGGCGATGGTCGCCTGTTCGCCGGCCAGGTAGCCGCGCTCGCTCAGGTGCTGCTCCATCTGCGGCAGAAAACGATCGCTGATTGCCCGCGCCGCCTGGTAATCCTCCGGCACCGCGAATTGGGCGATCAATCGGCAGGAGGCCGGGCCGTAGCGGACTTCGCCGGCGGCTTTGGAAAGCCAGGCCTGCACCCACGCCGCCGCCACCGGCTGTTCCGGCAGCCAGTGGCTGTCCGGCGCGTAGCGTTTCACCAGATAGACCAGAATGGCGTTGCTGTCGGCCAGCGTCAGATCGCCATCCTGCAAGACCGGGATCTGGCCGAACGGGTTGAGCCGGCGAAAGGCCGCGCTCTGCCGCACGTCTGCCGAGGCCTCTACCCATTCATAGGGCAGCGCCAGCATGCGCAGTAGCAAGGCCACGCGGTGAACGTGGCCGGAAAGCGGGGTGCCGTAGAGGGTGATGGTGGACATGGCGTTTCTCCTCAGTGTTTTTTTCAGGATACTCTTGCGGTGAATGAGCGGAATCCGGCAATGTGGAAATTGATAATTTCACTTATCGGAAGAGTCTATGGATCGGTTAGACGAGTTGGCCATCTTCGTGGCGGTGGTGCAGCAGGGCAGCCTGGCTGCCGCCGGGCGCAAACTGCGGCGTTCGGCGCCGGCGATCACCCGGGCGATCGCCGCGCTGGAACAGCGTTTCGGCACCCGGCTGGTGGAACGTACCACCCGGCGGCTGGCGCCTACCGAGGCGGGCGTGCGGCTGCTGGAGCGCGCGCAACAGCTGTTGCAGGATTATCAGGCGGTGGTGCAGGATACCGCCGAAGCGCAGCTGAGCGGCTTGCTGCGCGTCACTTCGCCGGTGCAGTTCGGTCGCCGCTACGTGGCGCCGGTGGTGATGGCGTTTCTCGATGACTACCCGCAGATGCAGATCGAAATGGTGTTGAACGATCGCAATCTCGATCTGATTGACGAAGGATTGGATATCGCGGTGCGCATCGGTCATCTGCAGGACTCTTCGCGCGTGGCGCGGCGGTTGGGGCAGGTCAGCCGGGTGACGGTCGCCAGCCCGGATTATCTGGCGCGTTGGGGGGAACCGCGCTCACCGGCGCAGCTGGCGGAGCATGCCACCATCGTTGGCACCCAGCGGCCGTCGCTGCGCGAATGGCGCTTCGGCCCGCAGGAAAACGGCGAGCGGGTGCGATTGGCCCCCCGGCTGTTGCTCAACGACGTGGAAGCGCAACTGCTGGCGGTGCGCGCCGGCAAAGGCATCGCCCGCCTGCTCTCGTATCAGGTGGCGGACGATTTGGCCGCCGGTACGCTGGTGCGGCTGCTGGCGGATCATGAGCCGTTGCCGATGCCGGTACAGCTGGTGGCGCAGCAGGCGCAGCGCATGCCGCTGAAGGTGCGCGCCTTCTGGGATTATGCGTTTGAACGGCTCAGCGCATTGCCGCAAATTCAGCCGAACGAGCGGGGGAAATAAGCGCAAAAAGTTTCATGGGCTAAACTTTTTCGCCGCCGGCGTTATTTTATTTTACCGGGCGCGCATTGCTGATGCGCCCGTCTTGACAATAATGTTGCCGGTGCTAATAGTTAATTCATATCTTAAATAATAAACGAAGTTTAATATATGAAACAACTTGCGGGGAGTTATGATAATGGCGCTGCGGTGGATAATGAAGATGCTATTTTGGCTTCATTCCAAACCCGCAGTGCGGCTATTTATCATCAGGCAAAACATGAAAAGAATATTGCGTATGGCGAAAGTGAACGCGAAACATTGGATTGGCTCTATTCTGCAAAGCAGCACCAGGGGACGTTAATTTTTATTCACGGCGGCTATTGGCAATTTTGCGATAAGGCGGATTTCGCCTTTATCGCCGCCGGGCCGTTGGCGTTGGGTTTTGACGTGGTGCTGGTGGAATATGCGCTGGCACCGGCGGTTAATCTTGACGCTATTTGCCGCCAGGTGGGGGTGGCGCTTGATGCCATTCAGCGCCGTCTGCCGCTGCACTATGCCTATCCGGTGCATCTGTGTGGCCATTCCGCCGGCGGCCATCTGGCGGCGTTTTGGCAGCAGCATGCGCTGGTGGATGCGGTCTTTCCCATCAGCGGCCTGTTCGAACTGGCGCCGCTGCAAGAAAGCTATGTCAATCGGGCGCTGCAGCTGACCGCGCGGCAGATTGAAACGCTCAGCCCGGCGCGCCGGCTCCCGGTGCGCGGCAAGCCGCTCACGCTGTATTACGGCGCATTGGAGCTGCCGGAGCTGATCGGCCAGTCGCAACACTATCACGCGGCGCTCCGCCAACGCGGGTTGTCTGCAGAACTGGTCGCGGTGCCCGGCGCCAATCATTTCACCATTCTGGATGCGTTGTTCGCCGCCGACGGCGCGCTGCTTCGCCAACTTGACCACCACGGAAACCACTGACATGCGCGAGATCGTAGAGACCGGGCTGCCGGAGATCGGCCAGCCTTTTTCCTGGGCCACCCGGGGCGGCGGTATGCTGTTTACCGCCCACGGCCCGGTGCGGGCGGACGGCAGCATCGAGACCGGCGCGCCGGAGCGACAGATTGCGTTAACCTTCGATAACCTGGCGCAGACGTTGAAGGCGGCGGGCAGCCACAGCGATAAGGTGCTGCAGGTGATCGTGTATCTTACCGACGTCAACGACGTTAAATGTCTCGATGAGATTTACCGGAAATACTTTAATTATCCTTATCCCAACCGCTCCACGGTCATTGTCGAAAAATTGGTGGTGCCGGGAATGAAAATAGAAATTACCGTCAGCGCCATCGCCTGATTTAATTTCTTCTTAAGTTCGTCTTTATATTAATTCAATAACGAGTTAAGGATGCGTCATGTTTAAACAGATTGCACCTTCCGCGGCCGATCCTATTATGTCGCTGATGGAAGCCTATTTGCAGGACCCCAATCCGCAGAAAGTGAATTTAGGTATCGGTCTGTATTACGACCGGCAGGGAAATATTCCGCTGATGCAGGCGGTCGAGGCCGCCGAGCAGCGGTTGCTGGCGCTGCGTCGCCCGCACGGTTATCCGCCGATCGAAGGTTCGCCGCAGTTCGCTCGCCAGGTGCAGACGCTGCTGTTCGGCGAGCAACAGGCGGCCGAGATCGCCACGGTGCAGACCGTCGGCGGCTCCGGCGCGCTGAAGCTGGCGGCGGATTTTTTGCGCCACTTTCTGGCGCGCGGTGAAATTTGGGTGTCCGATCCCACCTGGGCCAATCACTGGGCGATTTTCGAAGGCGCCGGGCTGCGGGTGAATACCTATCCCTACTTTGATGAAGCGGCGGGCGGCCTGCGTTTCGCCGCCATGCTCGACGCGTTGGACAGCCTGCCGCCGGGCAGCGTGGTCCTGTTGCATCCTTGTTGCCATAACCCGACCGGCACCGATCTGACGGCGGAGCAGTGGCGCGCCACGCTCGCCGTGCTGCAGCGACGCAGCCTGCTGCCGCTGTTCGATATCGCCTATCAGGGCTTCGGCGACGGGCTGGAGGAGGACTGCTTTGCGTTGCGCGAAGCGCTGAAAACCGATCTGCCGTTTTTGGTCTGCAATTCGTTTTCCAAAAACGTCGCGCTGTACGGCCAGCGTCTGGGCGCGCTGTCGGTGCGCTGCGCCGACGCGGAAAATGCCGCCAACGTCAAAGGCGCGTTAAAAACGCTGATCCGCCGCAGCTACTCCTGCCCGCCGACGCACGGCAGCCAGATCGTGGAAACCCTGCTCGGCGACGCCGAACTTGGCGAGCTTTGGCGCAATGAGCTGGCAGAAATGCGCTCGCGCATCAAGCAAATGCGTGAACAGCTGGCCGCCGGGCTGGCGCAGGGTGGCTCTTCGCTGGATCACCGGCGTATTCGCGATCAGCGCGGCATGTTCAGCTATACCGGCCTGAACGAAGCGCAGCTGCAGACCCTGCGGCAGCGCTATGCCATCTATCTGGTCTCGCCCGGCCGCATGTGCCTGCCGGGGCTCAATCCCGGCAACATTGACTATGTGACCGCCGCCATTCTCGACGTCACCCGTACCGCCTAACTCCGCTCGGGAACCCAGCCATGCCACAGATGAATGATTTTGAGCATATCGCCCGCCGTCAGGGCGGGTTGAACAAGCATCTTACCGCCGGGCAGATGTCGATGCTGGCGATCGGCGGCGCCATCGGCACCGGGCTGTTTCTCGGCAGCGCCTACGCCATTCAGATGGCGGGGCCGTCGGTATTGTTGAGCTACCTGATCGGCGGCGTCATTGCGCTGCTGCTGATGGGCAGCCTGGCGGAGATGACCTCCGAACACCCGACGCCCGGCTCGTTCGGCGACTACGCCGAATTCTATCTCGGCCCGCTGTTCGGTTTTCTGGTGCGTTATTCTTACTGGTCCTGTGTGGTGCTGGCGGTGGGTACCGAAGTCACCGCCATCGGCATGTACATGCAGTTCTGGTTCCCGGCGACGCCGACCTGGCCGTGGGTGCTGCTGTTCTCGGCTGCGGTGATCGTCGTCAACGTGATCGGGGTGAAGTCGTTCGGCCAGGTGGAATACGCGCTGTCCACCGTCAAAGTGACGGCGATCGTGGCGTTTATTCTGATCGGCATCGGCATTCTGGCATTCTCGGGCAACCCGGCCTACGGCCTGCGCAACCTGACCGCCGGCGGCTTCATGCCGTTTGGCGTCAAGGGCATGTGGTTCGCGGTGATCGTGTCCATCTTCAGCTACCTGAGCATTGAAATGATTGCGGTGGCCGCCGGCGAGGCGAAAAATCCGGTGATTGCGGTGAAGGCGGCGTTCAAGGGCACCATCGTGCGGCTGTTCATCTTCTACATGCTGTCGATCGCCCTGATGCTGGCCATCGTGCCCTGGCGCCAGTCCGGCACCGGCGAAAGCCCGTTCCTGATGGCGATGAACGTGATCCATCTGCCCGCCGCCGCCGGTATTTTCAACTTTATCGTGCTGGTGGCAGCGCTGTCGGCAATGAACAGCCAGCTGTACATCACCACCCGCATGATGTTCTCGCTGTCGCGTGCCGGGCAGGCGCCGGCGGCATTGGGGCGCGTCAGCCGGCGCGGCATTCCGGTCAATGCGTTGGCGATGTCGTGCATCGGTATCGTGGTGTCCATCGTGCTGAGCCTGGTGGCGCCGGAAACCTCGTTCGCCGCCATGATGTCTATCTCGGTGTATGGCGCCTGCTTTACCTGGCTGATGATTTTCGTCACCCACCTGTTCTTCCGCCGCCGGCATCGGCAGACCCACCTGAAGTTCCGCATGTGGGGCTTTCCCTATACCACCTTGCTCGGCGCCGGGCTGATGGCGGCGCTGATGATCTCGACGGCGTTTACCGAATTCTTCCGCATGACGCTGTGGTTCGGCATTCCGTTCACCTTGCTGCTGGTGGTGGCTTATCACTTTCAGAGCCGCCGCGCGGCTACGCCGTCGCCGTTCAAGGCGCCGGAGGTGGAGTAATAAGGGGAGGGGCTGAGGCGCATCTCAGCCCCGGGGATTAAAGCTGGCTTTTCGGGATCAGGTGGTCGCCGAAGCTCAGGCGTTGGCGGCCCGGTTCGATTTCGGTCAGCGGCGCCACTTCGTGCAGCGAGGATTTGCAGCGCTGTACCAGATCCTGATACTCGCGGGTGCCGGCGATCTTCCAGGCCAGCTCCTGTTCGGTCAGATCGCGCAGCACGCGCGCCGGGCTGCCGACCACCAGCTTGTTGGCTTCGATCACCGCCGCGGCTTTGACGAACGCCATCGCGCCGACGATGGTGTTCTCGCCGATCTCCGCACCGTCCATCACCACCGCGTTCATGCCCACCATCGCGTTGCGGCGAATGCGGCAGCCGTGCAGGATGGCGCCGTGGCCGATATGGCCGTCTTCTTCCACCACCGTGTCCTGCTGCGGGAAGCCGTGCATCACGCAGTTGTCCTGAATGTTGGCGCCGTCGCAGATTACCAGGCGGCCAAAATCGCCGCGCAGGCTGGCGTTCGGGCCGATATACACGTGTTTGCCGACGATCACGTCGCCGATCAGCACCGCCGTCGGGTGCACGTAACTGCTTGGGTCAACGACCGGCGTCAGGCCGTCAATCTGATACACAGGCATAGCGTGAGTTCCTTAATATGTAGGGTCGCGCGGCAGGCCGCCGAAGCGCCGATAGTAGCCGGCGGCCGGCGCGGGCAGGGCGCCGATGGTGGTCTCCGCCAGCGCACTGACGTACTCCGTCGCGGCGCGATCGACCTGCTGATAGAGATTGATGCACAGATTACGGGCGATTTGGCCCTCCCACTGGGCGGGCAGCAGCGCGTCCGGCAGCAGCGGATCTTTCAACACCACGCGACGGAAGAAGTGAATCAATAATAGCTTAATCTGGAAACCGCGCAGCGGCGTCAGCGCCGCCGGGTCGACTTCGCGCAGCAGCGCCATCAGCGGCCGGAAGGAGACGATAAACTCGTGATAGCCGGCCGCCACATCGCTGAGCGACCAGCAGTCGGCCACCAGTTTCTGCAGCGTTTGCTCGGAGCGGTTGTAGGGGTAATCGGCGCGAAAGTAGATCACCTGCTCACTGGCGTTCAATTCGCCGAGCAGCGCCGTCACGTCGGTTTGCGCATGGGTGGGGGCGGCCATCAGATTGTTGGCGATCTGCCCGAACCCGAGCCAGCCCAGCTCTTTTTTCAGCCGCGCGCGCGCGTTTTTTTCGGCGCATTCCAGCAGCAACAGCTCCCACTTGCCGTCCCAGGCGGGCTGCTCGCGCAGATAGATTTTCGATTCGGCGTGGCGGAACTGGCGCATTCCCTGCTCGGTCACGCGGTAGAAGCTGCGGCGGCCGATTTTCTCCACCGCCAGCCAACCCTCTTTCTGCAGGCGGAACACCGAGGTGCGCACGAAGCGATCGCCGAAACCGAAGGCCTCCAGCAGCGCGCTCAGGCTGCCGAGCCACACTTCGCCGCCGCGGTGGCTGAGCGCGTCGCCGTACAGCGAAATGATCAGCGAGGTGCCGCTGATCGGCTGCGCGTCGACGGCATGGCGAATGAACTCATCCAGTTTATGTTCCATATTTTTCCATGGGTTAGCCTTCGATGAGCCATAACATTACGCCTAATTTGGGGCGGCGTCATCCGTGACGCCGTGCGCCTCAGCGCGGCCGCAGATCGACCACGCGCTGCGCCTTGCCTTCCGAGCGCGGAATATCGCCGCAGTTGGCGATGCTGACGTCGGTGCTGACGCCCACGATCGATTTGATGTGGTGGCGCAGCTGGTGGCAGATATCGCAACGCTGCTGGTGGCTGAGGCTGAGCGCCGACTCCTTGAGCTCGACGCGCACCGCCAGCGTGTCCAGATGCCCGCTGCGGCTGACCTGCAGCTGGTAGTGCGGCGACAGCTGCTCGAACTGCATGATCTGCTCTTCCACCTGCGACGGGAAGACGTTGACACCGCGAATGATCAGCATGTCGTCGGAGCGGCCGGTGATCTTGCCCATGCGGCGCATCTGGCGCGCGTCGCCCGGCAGCAGCCGAGTAAGATCGCGGGTGCGGTAGCGGATCACCGGCAGCGCCTCTTTGGTCAGGGTGGTGAACACCAGTTCGCCGTGCTCGCCGTCCGGCAGGGCAATGCCGGTTTCCGGGCAAATGATCTCCGGCAGGAAGTGGTCTTCCCAAATGGTCGGGCCACCGCCGCTCTCCAGACACTCCATCGCTACGCCCGGCCCCATCACTTCCGACAGGCCGTAAATATCCAGCGCCTTGATGCCCATGCGGGTTTCGATCTCGTGGCGCAGGGCTTCGGTCCAGGGTTCGGCGCCGAACACGCCGAGCCGCAGCGAGCAGCCGCGCGCATCGCCGCCCATTTTGCGCTCCAGTTCGTCGATCAGCGTCAGGCAATAGGACGGCGTCACCATGATGATGTCGGGCTTGAAGTCGAGGATCAACTGCGCCTGGCGCTCCGTCTGGCCGCCGGACATCGGGATCACCGTCGCGCCGAGCCGCTCTGCGCCGTAGTGCGCGCCGAGGCCGCCGGTGAACAGGCCGTAGCCGTAGGCGACGTGCACCTTGTCTTTGGCGGTGGCGCCGCCGGCGCGCAGGCAGCGGGCGACGATATCGGCCCAATTATCGATGTCGCGCTGGGTGTAACCGACCACCGTCGGGCGGCCGGTGGTGCCCGAGGAGGCGTGGATGCGCACCACCTGTTCCATCGGCACCGCGAAGGTGTCGAACGGGTAGTTGTCGCGCAGATCCTGCTTGGTGGTGTAGGGGAAGCGCGCCAGATCGCTCAGCTGTTTGAGATCGTCGGGGTGTACGCCGGCCTGGTCGAATTTGCGTTTGTACATCGGCACATTGTCGTAGGCGTGGTGCAGCGTCCACTTCAGACGCGCCAACTGCAACGCTTCAATCTCATCGCGCGAGGCGAATTCGATCGTTTCGAGGGGCTGTGGATTTATTGTCATGGTTAGCCTCAGGGGTCAGACACGCTCAATGATCATGGCGATGCCTTGGCCTACGCCGATGCACATGGTGCACAGGGCGTAGCGGCCGGCTCGCCGTTCCAGTTCAAACAGGGCGGCTAGCGCCAGGCGCGTGCCGCTCATGCCCAACGGATGCCCCAGAGCGATCGCGCCGCCGTTGGGGTTAACCTGTGGGGCATCGTCCGGCAGGCCAAGCTGGCGCATCACCGCCAACGCCTGGGCGGCGAACGCTTCGTTCAATTCGATGACGTCCATCTGCGCCAGGCTCAGCCCGGCGATCTCCAGCACCTTGCGGGTGGCCGGCAGCGGGCCGATGCCCATCAGCCGCGGCTCTACGCCGCAGGTGGCGGTGGCGACGATGCGCGCCCGCGGCGTCAGCCCCTGGCGCGCCGCCATCGCTTCAGAGGCGACGATCAGCGCCGCCGCGCCGTCGTTCAGGCCCGAGGCGTTGCCGGCGGTGACGCTGCCGGGCTGACGGAACGGGGTTTTCAGCGCCTGCAACTGCTCGAAGGTGGTGTCGGCGCGCGGGTGTTCATCCTGGCTGAACAGGGTGACCGCGCCTTTTTTACCGGTGAGGCTGACCGGCGCTATCTCCTGCGCCAGGTGACCCAGCGCCTGCGCCCGGGCGGCGCGCTGCTGGCTGCGCAGCGCAAAGGCGTCCTGATCGGCGCGGCTGATGTTGAACTGCGCCGCGACGTTTTCGGCGGTCTCCGGCATCGAATCGGTGCCGAACTCGGCCTGCATCCGCGGATTGACGAAGCGCCAGCCGAGGGTAGTGTCGTACAGCTGCGCCTGGCGGCTGAAGGCGCTGTCGGCCTTGCCCATCACCAGCGGCGCACGGGTCATCGATTCCGCGCCGCCCGCCAGCATCAGCCCGGCGTCGCCGGCCTTGATGCTGCGCGCCGCCATCGCCAGCGCATCCAGGCCCGAACCGCACAGGCGGTTCACCGTGGTGCCGGAAACGCCGATCGGCACTCCGGCCAGCAGCAGCGCCATGCGTGCCAGGTTGCGGTTGTCTTCCCCGGCCTGGTTGGCGCAGCCGAGGATCACGTCGTCCAGCTGCGCCCAATCCACCTGCGGATGGCGTTCCAGCAGCACGCGCAGCGGCAGGGCGGCGAGATCGTCAGCGCGCACCTGGGCCAGCGCGCCGCCATAGCGACCGATCGGGGTGCGCACGCCGTCGCAGATAAATGCCTGATTCATGCCTGATCTCCTAAAATACTGTGGCCGAGGCGGTGCGCGCGGCCGCGGAACCAGGCGACGGTTTTGCCCAGTTGGTTAACGATTTCGACGTCGTACAGCCCGGTGGCTTTGCCTTGGTGGCGCACCGCCGCGCTGGCGGTGAGGCGATCGCCGGCCAGTGCCGGGCGGACGAAATCGATGCTGCAGCCGGAGGCCACCGCCGCCAATCCCTGGCTGTTGCAGGCGTAGGCGAAGGCGGTATCCGCCAGGCTGAACAGCTGGCCGCCGTGGCAGGTCTGGTGGCCATTGAGCATCTGCGGGCCGACGGTCATGCTGACCTGTGCGTACCCTGCATCGACGGCGTCGATATGCATCCCCATCGCCTGAGCGCAGGTATCTTGCTGGAACATCTGTTCGGCACAGCGCTGAGCCAGCGCGCGCGGCGTATTGGCGTTCATCGTTCGGCTCCTGAGAAAGAGGCGGGGGAAGCGTAGCGGCGCAGCAGCGACATCGGGCGATAGCGCGCTTCACCGTAATAGCGTTGCAGGTTTTCCAGCGTCGTCAGAATGTGGCGCCAGCCGAGTGCGGCACCCCAGGCCAGCGGGCCGCGCGGATAGTTGACGCCGCGCAGCATCGCCAGATCGGTATCTTCGGCGCCGGCGACGCCTTTGTTCACCACGTCGAGCGCTTCGTTGGCCAGCATGGCCAGAGTGCGCATCGTCAGCAGGCCGGGATAATCCGGCAGTTGAATGACCTGCTTGCCGAGGGACTGCAGCAGGCGAATCGCGTTGGCATTGTGTTGCGCGCCGTTTTGCGCAGCGCAGCTGATGGCGATGGCGGAGGCATGCGCATAGTCGGCACAGAGATCGAACAGCACCACGGGCGTTCCACGTTCGTCGGCCAGTTGGCCGGCGGTTTTACCATTGGTTAACATCATTGTAACGTCGTCGATCGTGAGGTACGGGCTGGTCTGGCCAGGTTGTTTGATCGCCCCCGCATTTTCGATCAACAGTTCCGCCAAATCGGCCAGCGAAGACCAGTCGCCGTGCAGCGTGACGCGTTGCGGCGGCGCGGCCTGCGCCGGCGGCGCAAAGGCGATCATCTCTGCGGCGGGCCGTTGCGCGTCGTAGCGGTAGAAGCCGCGGCCGGATTTGCGGCCGAGGCGCCCGGCGGCCACCAGCTCCTGCTGCACCAGTGAGGGGGTGAAACGCGGATCCTGATAAAAGGCCTGATATACCGATTCGGTCACGGCGTAATTGACGTCCTGGCCGATCAGATCGGTCAACTGCAGCGGGCCCATGGCGAAACCGCCGGCGTCGCGCAATACCGCGTCCAGCGTGGCGGCGTCGGCTACCCGTTCCTCCAGCGCGCGCAGGGTTTCGGCATAGAACGGCCGCGCCACGCGGTTGACGATAAATCCCGGCGTCGAGCGGCACACGACGCTCTGCTTACCCCAGCGCTGCGCCAGGGCCTGCAGCGCGGCGAGGGTCTCGGCGCCGGTCTCCAGACCGCTGACGATCTCCACCAGCTTCATCAGCGGCGCCGGGTTGAAGAAGTGCAGCCCGGCCATGCGTTCCGGGTGTTGCAGTGCCCCGGCGATGGCGGTGATCGACAGCGAAGAGGTATTGCTGGCGAACAGCGTCGTGGGCGAGCAGAGCGCCTCCAGATCGCGGAACAGGCCCTGTTTGATGGCCAGATTTTCCGCCACCGCTTCAATCACCAGCGCGCAGTCGGCCAGCTGCTCGAGGGAGTCGGCGCGTTCGAGGCGCGCCAGCAGCGCTTCGGTGGTCGCGGCGTCGGCCTTGCCGCCGTCTACCCGCTGGCGCAGGCGGCGAGCGAGATCGTCGATCGCGCGCTGGGCGGCGGCGGGCGCGATGTCGAACAGTCGCACCGGATGGCCGGCGGCAGCGGCCACCTGGGCGATGCCGATGCCCATGGTGCCGGCGCCGATCACCGCCACCTGGCCGTTAAGAAGGGGCGCGTTCATGGCTATTTCCCGCTGAAGTTTGGCGTGCGTTTGGCAAAGAACGCGCTGACGCCTTCGCGGTAGTCGTCGCTGCGGCCGCCCAATCGCTGCAGATCGCGCTCCAGATCGAGCTGCTGATCGAGGCTGTTGGTGGCCGAGCTGTAGAGGGCTTTCTTGATCAGTCCCAGGCCGTAGGTCGGCTGGGTGGCCAGATGGCGCGCCAGCGTTTGCGTGCGGTCGACCAGCTCGTCCGCCGGCACCACCTGCCAGATCATGCCCCATTCCAGCGCCTGCTGGGCGCTGATTTTGTCACCCAGCAAGGCCATACCCATCGCGCGGGCGTGGCCGGCCAGCCGCGGCAGGAACCAGCTGCCGCCGGAGTCAGGCACCAACCCCAGACGGCAGAACGACTGAATAAAGCTGGCGTTGTCGGCGGCGATGACGATATCGCACGCCAGAGCCAGCGCGGCGCCGGCACCGGCCGCCACGCCGTTGACCGCGCACACCACCGGCTTCGGCAGGGCGGTCAGGCGACGGATCAGGGGATTGTAGAAACGTTCGACCGACAGGCCGAGATCCGGCGCCTGTTGGTCGGCGCTGACGTTGCGATCGTTGAGATCCTGCCCGGCGCAGAAACCGCGCCCGGCGCCGGCGATCAGCAGGCTGCGCACGCTGTCGTCGCGCTCGGCTTGCGTCAATGCTTCGCTCAGTTGGCGATGCATCTCGTCGTTAAAGCTGTTGAGCCGATCCGGCCGGTTGAGGGTCAGCGTCAACACGCCGGCGTCGAGATGGCTGAGAACCAATGCGTTATCCATAAATCAGCGCCCCTGATAGTTTGGCGTACGTTTTTCGAAAAAGGCGGCGATGCCTTCGCGGCGATCGTCGGTGGCGGCCAGGGTGACAAATTGCTGACGCTCCATCGCCAGCCCCTGGCTAAGGCCGATCTCCTCGGCCTGTTTCAGCGCCTGTTTGGCGGCGCGCAGCGCCAGCGGCGCCTGACGGCTGATGCGATCGGCAATCTGCTGCGTGCGTTCCAGCGTCAGGGCATCGACGCACACTTCGCTGATAAGGCCGGCCTGCAGCGCGGTGCGGGCGTCGATGGGCTCGCCGGTCAGCACCATCTGGCTGGCGCGCGCCTTGCCGACGCAGCGGATCAGGCGCTGGGTGCCCCCGGCGCCCGGCATCAGGCCGAGGGTGATCTCCGGCAGGCCGAAGCGGGCGCTTTCGCCGCCGATGACGATGTCGCAGGCCAGCGCCAGCTCGCAGCCGGCGCCCAGGGCATAACCGTTCACCGCCGCCAGCAGCGGCTTGCTGAACTGGGCCAGACGCTGCCACAGCTGCGGACGGCGATCCGCCAGCGCGGCCGGCAGATCCTGCTGTTGCAGTTCACGCAGATCGGCGCCGGCGGCGAAGAAGCGCGCCGCGCCGGCGATCACTACGGCGCCTACGCCGCTGTCGGCGTCGGCCTGCTCCAGGCGGGCAACCAGCTGTTCCAGGCACGGCGTGCTCAGGGCATTACGCGCCTCCGGGCGGTGCAGCGTCAGCGTGACCACGCGGTGCTGCTGCTGATGCAAAATAAAGGGGGTGTCCATCGCGGCTCCTAGACGTCGAAGTCCAATACCACGCCGTCGCCTTTCGGCCACGACTGGCAGCTCAATACGTAGCCCGCCGCCAGCTGATCCGGCTCCAGGCTGTAGTTGACGCCCATCTCCACCTGGCCGGCCTTCAGACGGCATTTGCAGGTGGCGCAGACGCCGCCTTTGCAGGCGTAGGGCAGGTCGGCGCCCTGGCGCAGCGCGGCGTCGAGAATGCTGTCGTCCTGTTCGCCGACCTCGATATCCAACCGGCGCCCGTCGAGCAGGAGCGCCACCCGGGTAGCGTTGCGATCGCCGCTGTGGCGCGGGCGGGCGACCAGGCCGCTGGTGTTGAAGCGTTCACTGTGGATGTGGTTGGCCGGGACGCCGGCCTGTTCCAGCACGGTTTGCGCGTCGTCCATCATCGATTCCGGCCCGCAGATAAAGGCGTGGTCATAGTCGCGGAAATCCAGCAGCGTGCCGCCGATCGCCGTCAGGCGTTCACGGTCGATGCGGCCGCTGAGCAGCGGGCTGTCGAGGCTCTCCTGGCTGAACAGGTACAGCTGCTGAAAACGCTGCGGGTAGCGGTTTTTCAGATCCGACAGCGCCTCTTTGAACATCATCGAACGGCTGTTGCGGTTGCCGTAGATCAGGGTGAAGCTGCTGCCCGGTTCGAGCAGCAGCGTCGCCTTGATGATCGACAGCATTGGCGTGATGCCGGAGCCGGCGGCGATCGCCAGGTAGTTGCCGTGGCGCTCTGCCTGCGGCTGGTAGCCGAAGCGCCCCTGCGGCACCATCACCTCCAGTGCGTCGCCGACTTTCAGCATGCGGTTGACGAAGCCGGAGAAACGGCCCTGATCAATCGCTTTTACGCCGATCTGCAGCAGGCCTTCCTGCGGCGAACTGCAGATGGAGTAGCAACGCCGCAGTTCTTCGCCGTTGACTAGCGCCTTGAGCGTCAGGTGCTGGCCGGGGGTATAGCGGTATTGGTTTTGCAGCTCTTCAGGCACCCGCAGGGTGATGGCTACGGCGTCAGGCGTTTCGCGCTCGATGGCGGCGACGCTCAGGCGATGAAAGACCGTCATGGTGTCAGCGCTCCTATATGCATTTGAAATAGTCGAACGGTTCCCGGCAGTCGCAGCAGCGGTACAGCGCTTTACAGGCGGTGGATCCGAACTCGCTGATCTTCTCGCTGTGGGTGCTGCCGCAGCGCGGGCAGGCGACCGGGCCGTGGGCATGCGGCCGATCGCAGGTGTGGCCCTGCGGGGGCGCTACGCCGTATTGCCGCAGCCGCTCGCGGGCGTCGGCGTTCATCCAGTCGGTGGTCCAGGCCGGGCTGAGGCGAATGTCCACCTGCACCGGGCTGAAACCGGCGGCCGCCAGCCGCTGCTCGATAGCGTTGAGCAAAAATTCGGTGGCCGGGCAGCCGGAATAGGTTGGGGTGAAGGTCACGCGCCAGCCGCTGCCGTCGCGTACCACGTCGCGCACCATGCCCAAATCGGTGATCGACAGCACCGGCAGCTCGGGATCGCTGATCTGCTGCAGGCAGTGCCAAATCTGCGGGATTTCGGCGGGTTGCAAACGAGTGACGTTCATCGCGGCCTCCTACCACTGACTGTTTGGGTAGGCGCGCTGCAGGAACTGCATCTCCGCCAGCAACGGGCCGAGGTGTTCGCTGTGCTGACCTTGCTTGCCGCCGTGACGGAACGCCTGCTCGGCGGGCAGCGCCAGCGTCGCCTGCCGCAGCGTCTCTTCCACCTGCGCTAGCCAGGGGGCCTGCAGCGTGCGCGGATCGACGGCGATGCCTTGTTCCGCCAACGCCAGTTCCAACGCGTCGGCGTGGAACAGCTCGGCGGTAAAGCGCCACAGGTTATCCAGCGACTGTTGGATCTTGCGGTGGCTGATGTCGTTGCCGTCACCGAGGCGGATCATCCAGCCGTGGCTGAAGCGCAGGTGATAATCGGCCTCCTTCAACGATTTGGCGGCGATGGCGGCGATCTGCGCATCGCGGCTGCGGCTCAGCGCCTGGTGCAGCTGTACGTGGTAGGCATCGAGCAGGAACTGACGCACCAGCGTGTCGTTGAAACCGCCGTTCGGCTGTTCCGCCAGCAACAGGTTATGAAACTGGCGTTCGTCGCGGCCGAAGGCCAGGCTGTCTTCGCTGCAGGGCGGGCCGGCCAGTTCGGCGGCGTAGCCCAGGAAGTGGCGCGCCTGGCCGAGCAGATCGAGACCGATGTTGGCCAACGCCAGATCGATTTCCAGTTCGGGCGCGTGGCCGCACCAGGCGCACAGACGCTGGGCGAGGATCAGAGGCGTGTCGCCCTGGCGGAGCAAATAGCTGATGCGCGGATCGTTAACCGTCATGGTCGCCTCTACATGTTCTTGATGCCGTCGGGGATGGTGTAAAACGTCGGATGACGGTAGATCTTGTCTTCGGACGGATCGAAGAACGCGCCGCGATCTTCCGGCTGCGAGGCGATCAGATGGCGCGATTGCACCACCCAGATCGAACAGCCTTCGTTGCGGCGCGTGTAGGCGTCGCGGGCGTTTTCCAGCGCCATTTGGTCGTCGGCGGCGTGCAGGCTGCCGACGTGGCGATGCGCCAACCCTTGTTTGCTGCGGATAAACACTTCATACAGCGGCCATTCAACGTGGCTCATGATCTCGGTTCCTTATGTTGGCTATGCGGCGGAAGCGGCGTTTTTCGCGGCGTGGGCCATGGCGCCGTCGCGCACCCAGGCGCCGTCTTCCCAGGCGCGGCGTTTGGCCTGCAGACGTTCGTGGTTGCATTGGCCGCGTCCTTTGATCACTTCATGCAGTTCGCTCCAGTCGATCTCGCCGAAGCGATAGTGGCCGGCGGCCTCGTCCCAGGTAAGACTCGGGTCTGGCGCCGTCATGCCCAGCGCCTCAAGCTGCGGCACGGTGTTGTCGACGAATTTCTGCCGCAGCTCATCGTTGCTGTGGCGTTTGATTTTCCACGCCATGCTCTGGGCGCTGTGAGGGGAGTCGGCGTCGCTCGGGCCGAACATCATCAGCACCGGCCACCAGAAGCGATCGATGGCGTCTTGCAACATCGCGCGCTGCGCATCGCTGCCGTGGGCCATCGCCATCACCGCCTCGTAGCCCTGGCGCTGGTGGAAGCTTTCTTCTTTGCAGATTTTCACCATCGCCCGCGCATAGGGGCCGTAGGAGGCGCGGCACAGCGCTACCTGGTTGACGATGGCGGCGCCGTCGACCAGCCAGCCGATCACGCCGATATCCGCCCAGTTGAGCGTGGGGTAATTGAAGATGGAGGAATACTTCATCTTGCCGTCGAGCATCTTTTGGTAGATGTCCTGGCGCGAACAGCCGAGGGTCTCGGCGGCGCTGTAGAGGTACAGACCGTGGCCGGCCTCATCTTGCACTTTGGCCAGCAGCACCGCCTTGCGGCGCAGCGTGGGGGCGCGCGTCAGCCAGTTGGCTTCCGGCAGCATGCCGATGACTTCCGAGTGGGCGTGTTGGCCGATCTGCCGAATCAGGTTCTGACGGTAGGCGTCCGGCATCCAGTCTTTGGCCTCAATGGCGATATCCGCCGCGATCTTGTCGTCGAAATGCTGCTGATATTGTGCGTCAGTTGTCATGCTCGCCTCTTGGTGATTCGTATTTTTCACATTAAACATAAAAATGTGAATCACTTTAACTAACCATAAGGCTACAAACTGATAACAAAAAGATCAAACGAGATTCATGTGGTTTTGCGAGCTCACTCACAAGGTTTTTTGTTATTTTATTGATTTAATTTGATAAATAAAACCATCAATTCCGTATTAATGACAGGGTAAGCGGCTTGAAAACGGGTTTTGTTCTGTTTTTGTTAAAATTTGATTTGGCGCTGACTGGCATTTATGTGATACGTAATTAAGCTGTAGGGTGAAAATTTATGAATTTTGGAGGGCACATGCAGCAGTTACACAGTTATCTATCTGGCGCCTGGGTGTATGGGCAGGGAGAGGGCCGCGAGATCCGTCACGCCGTGACCGGCGAAGCGCTGTACCAGGTCTGCTCCGACGGCCTGCCGTTAGCGGCGAGCCTGAACTATGCCCGCAGCCACGGCGGCCCGGCGCTGGCGAACATGACATTCCAGCAGCGCGCCCAGATGCTGAAAGCGGTGGCGAAACACCTGCTGGCGCATAAAGAGGCGCTGTATCAGATTTCCTATCAAACCGGTGCGACGCGCAGCGACGGCTGGGTCGATATCGAAGGCGGCATCGCCACGCTGTTCGCCTATGCCGGCATGGCCGGCCGCGATCTGCCGGATGATACGCTGTGGCCGGAAGACGAGTTGATCCCGCTGTCGAAACAGGCGCAGTTCGCCGCCCGCCACGTGCTCACTTCGCGCCCTGGCGTGGCGCTGCACATCAACGCCTTCAACTTCCCGTGCTGGGGCATGCTGGAAAAACTGGCGCCGACCTGGCTGGCGGGCATGCCGGCCATCATCAAGCCGGCCACCGCTACTGCGCAGCTGACGCAGGCGATGGTCAGGCTGATCGTCGACAGTGGGCTGGTGCCGGAAGGGGCGCTGCAGTTGGTTTGCGGCGGCGTCGGCGACATGTTTGCGCACCTGGATTATCAGGATGCGGTGACTTTCACCGGCTCGGCGCAGACCGGGCAGCGGCTGCGTGCGCATCCGCGCCTGCTGGAAAAATCGATCGCCTTCACCATGGAGGCGGATTCGCTCAACTGCTGCGTGTTGGCGGAGGACGTGACGCCGGAGATGCCGGAGTTTGCGCTGTTCATCAAAGAAGTGTGCCGTGAAATGACCGCCAAGGCGGGGCAGAAATGTACTGCGATCCGCCGCATCATCGTGCCGGCGGCGCAGGTGACGGCGGTGCGTCAGGCCTTGTTGCAGCGCCTGGCGGGGGTGACGGTGGGCGACCCGCAGCTGGAGCCGGTGCGCATGGGGGCGTTGGTCAGCCACGAGCAGCGTGAGGATGTGCAAAGCAAGGTAGAGTTCCTGCTGCGCAATGGTTGCGAACCGCTCTGTGGCGCGGCGCTGGATAAGCTGGAGATCCTGGGCGACGGCGCGCGCGGTGGGGCGTTTTATCCACCGACCCTGCTGTATTGCGCCGATCCGTTCACCCATCAGGCGGTGCACGGCACCGAGGCCTTTGGGCCGGTGGCAACGCTGATGCCGTATGCGGATACCGAGCAGGCGATCGCATTGGCGTTGCTGGGGCAGGGCAGCCTGGCGGGATCGCTGGTGACCGCCGATCCGGCGTTGGCCAAGCGCTTCATTCGCGCGGCGGCCTGCGCCCACGGCCGAATGCTGATTTTGGATGAACAGGCGGCGGCGGAGTCCACCGGCCACGGTTCGCCACTGCCGATGCTGGTACACGGCGGCCCGGGGCGCGCCGGTGGCGGGGAAGAGCTGGGCGGACTGCGTGCGGTGAAGCACTATATGCAGCGCACGGCGATCCAGGGCAGCCCGGCGATGCTGGCGGCCATCGGCGGTGAATGGGTGCGCGGCGCGCCGGTCGCCGAGCATCCGGTACATCCGTTCCGTAAATACTTCGAGCAGCTGCAGCTGGGCGACAGCCTGTTGACCGCGCGCCGCACCGTGACCGAAGCGGATATCGTCAACTTCGCCTGCCTGAGCGGCGATCATTTCTACGCGCACATGGACAAGATCGGCGCCGCCGATTCCCTGTTCGGCGAGCGAGTGGCGCACGGTTACTTTGTGGTGTCCGCCGCGGCCGGGCTGTTTGTCGATGCCGCCGTCGGGCCGGTGATCGCCAACTACGGCATGGAGAATCTGCGCTTTATCGAACCGGTGAAGATCGGCGATACCATTCAGGTGCGGCTGACCTGCAAGAAGAAAATCCGCAAGCCGCAAAAAACCGCCGAGGATCGGCCGCACGGCGTGGTGGTGTGGGATGTGCAGGTGTTGAATCAGGAACAGCAGCCGGTGGCGCTGTACAGCATCCTGACGCTGGTGGCGCGCCAGCAGGGGGACTTCGAGGCGTAATACGCGTTTGCCGCCGCCGGCAGGCCCGGCGGCGGCAATCTATTCAGATCAGCGGCTGACCGCGCAGCTGTTCCAGCACTTTCAGCGGCGAGCGCTGCGGATCCTGCATCTTGTTCACCGGCAACAGGAAGGTCTGTTCCAGCATAAACTGGCCGCCCATCGCGGCGTGCGGCGTTTGATCCGAGAAACAAATCCAGCTGCTGCCCGGCGGAAACGCCAGCGCCAGCTGCGGCCCCTGCTGCTGATAATCGCCGTCGGCCTTCATGGCGTCGTGCAACTGCAGCATCAGGTGGTCATAATGGCTGCGGCGGGTCTTGGTGATGCGCACCTGATGCTGCAGCCAGCTGCTGAGGGCGGAGTAGCGTGCGAGGCGCGGCATAAAGCGTGCCGCCAGCTCAGGGAACGGTTCACCGACACGCCATTGGCGGTGCTCGCCGTGCGGGTTGATGTTGGTAAAAATGCGCAGAATGCGTTCGCCGTAGTTCGGGCGCGACGGGAAAGCGTCAACGTGCAGGCGGCTGTCGTCTTTGCGCCAGGAACTGGTCGCCCGCCAGGCGGAAACCGGGTGCAAACGCAGGCTGCCGGTCGGATGGTGCAGCGCCTCCTGATACTCGGGCAACAGCCCGGCGATCAGCTGGCGGCACGACTGGTAATAGCGCTCCAGCAGTTGCTGAACCTGCTGCCGGCGTTCCGCGACGGCGACGCCGGTCAGCTTGCCGGACAGCGGCTGATAGCTGATGTTTTTGCGCTTCGGATCGACCAACGTCGGATCCAGCAGTGGCATTTCCTGTTCAGACAGGGTGAAGGCCAGCTCGGGCAGAAACAGTACCTTGCCCTGTTCCAGTTCGCTGACCGCGCTGGATGCTTCCGCTGCCGCCCATTGTCGCAACGGCAGCGTCAGGACGGCCTGTTCACGCATAATATCGCCAGTAGGCATGAGATCTCCTCGCAAATCTATATCGCTTTATTCCCGTCTTTCAGGTTGCCGCGTGATTGGCTGCACTGGCTTGCGCAGTGGCTGGCTGGAGCGGCGTCAGCAGGCCGCTCAATTGCAACGTGAAATTTGTGGGTTCTATTATGGATGTATCAGCAGGGCGCAGTGCGCCGAAGCGTGCGATGGCTTCCTGATAGAGAGAATATTCCCGATAAGGATATCACCGGCAATACCAATGAAAAGTAAACGAGGGCTAAACGGGGCTGCGCGTAGGCACGAATAATCAAAAATGGCACGAATTGTCTGCGGAATGGTGTATTTTTTATCTTATTGAATTGTAATGGAAATAAATATGCTGCTTATTTATTGGCGTTATTTCATTCAAATAGCAGGGCAAACCGGGGAAATAATGTTGCGGAGTGGAATTATTTCATCTTGTCGGGAATAAATCGGGCCGCCAAATTTGGAGACCCGATTATTGATTAAGCACCGTAAATGCAGTTTTTGCCTTTTTTCTTGGCCTGATACAGCGCGCTGTCCGCCTCATTGATAAAGCTGATCGGCGTATCGTTATACATATGTGGCACTTTGGCGCAGATGCCGATGCTGATGGTGACGATGCCGTGCGGGTTGCCCTGATGCGGGATCTTCAGATCGCGTACCGCCTGGATGACGCGTTCGGCGAAAATCAGTGCGCCCTGAATGTCGGTATCCGGCAGGATAATCCCCATCTCTTCGCCGCCGTAGCGCGCTAAAACGTCGTTGCTGCGGCACGCCAACCCTTTGAGCGTTTGGCCGATCTGCTGCAGGCACTGGTCCCCGGCGACGTGGCCATAGCTGTCGTTGTACTGTTTGAAATAGTCGATATCCAGCATCAGCAGCGCCACGCTGCGGTAGTTGCGCGAAGCCCGCGCCAGCTCGTTCTTCAGCGCGATATCAAACTGGCGGCGGTTGGCCAGCCCGGTCAGGCCGTCCAGCAGCGCCAGTTCTTCGAGCATCTGGTTGATGCTGGTCAGCTGATCGCGGGTGCGCATCAGCTCGGCTTCGGTTTGCATGCTGTGCTTGATTTGCCGCAGCAGCACCATGCCCATCGCCAACAGGATCATCAGGAGCGAGAGGCCACCGGCGGCGAACAGCCCGGCGTCGGTGCGCCAGTCCGCTAGCGCGTCGCGTTTCGATAGCCCGGCGGCGATCACCAGCGGAAAGCGGTTGACCCGCGAATAGCCGTAGATGCGCTCCACTTTGTCGTACAGCGAGGTGATGGTGGCGTTGCCGAATTCCGAATGCGGCAAAATTTCGCTGAACAGCACGCCCTTGGCGATGTTTTTACCGATCGACGCCGCCGAGTAGGGGCGGCGGTAAAGGATGGTGCCGTCCGCCAGCAGCAGGTTCAGCGAGGCGTCAGTGTTGAGGGCGAAGCTGTCGTAAAACTGGCGGAAATAATCGACGTACAGCGTCGCCAGCACCACGCCGCCAAAGCTGCCGTCCGGGTTGTTGAAGCGCCGCGACACGGGAATGATCAGATCGCCGGTGGTGCGGCTGCGGATCACCTTGCCGATGTACAGACCGCCGCCATCGCGGTTTTGATGGTATTTGAAGTAATCGCGATCGGCGTTGTTGGCGTTCTTGATGAACTTGCCCGAGGAGGTCGCCAGCCAGCGGCCGCGCGCATCGTAGATGAACAGCCCATGCAGCTGCGGCAGATAGCCGACCTGCGTTTGCATTACCCGCTGCAGCCGCGTCAGCTGCGATGGACCCAGCCCGTCGGTCTGGAGACGTTCGGTCAGATCGAGCAGATTGCCGTCCACCTGCATGAAAGTATCGTCGGCATGCTGCGCCAGCGAACGGGCGAGGTTGGCGGATTCATGCTCGGCGCTGCGCAGATCGCGCTGGTGCGCGTTCCAGATTTGCCAGCTGTTAAAGAGGATCAGCGTGGCGGCAACGATGATGACAAACACGCCGGCCTGAAATAATAATGGGGAGCTTTTAACGCTGCGCGGCGGCACGGCATCCTGTATGGGTTGCTGCTGAGTCATGTCACCCTTGTTGTTTGATTACTATTTAGTTCGAGTTAAGAGCAATCTTATATTTTATGCATAAACGCGCCAGACCTCTAGCCCTTAACGAGGCGATAAGGCGAAGGGCGATCGCAACCCGCATTTGCGGCGGCGTGAACGCGAAGGAGTAAAAGGGCCATGTCGGATTACATCATTATCGCTTTACTGACGCTGGCGGTGTATTACCCCCTCACGCTGGGGGGCCTGGCGGTGATGATGTTCTTCGCCTGGCGGCGGCGCCGGTCGCCCTATTGGCGGTTGGGATTGGCGCTGTTGGCGCTGCTGTTTGTGCTGTTCGCCAAGGTGGCGTATGACTGGCACCGCTACAGCTAGCGGCGCCATGACGGGTTATTCGACGTTGATCATCCAGTTGACGCCGAATTTGTCGGTCAGCATACCAAAGCCTTTGGCCCAGAAGGTGGCTTGGTAAGGCATCGTCACCTGGCCGCCCTGCGCCAGATTGTCGAACAGTTTGCGTCCTTGCTCCGCATCGCTGGGGTTCAGCGACAGCGAGAAGCCTTTGTGAGAAGCGCCGCCGCTGTCATCTTGTGGGCAGCCATCGGAGGCCATCAGTACACCGTCGCCGATCAGCAGACGCGCATGCATGATCGCTTCAGGATTGGCGTCCTGCGGCCCGCCTTGGCGGGCTTCTTCGGGCATGTCTTTGAAGCGCATGACCATTTCAATTTTGGCATTCAACTGCTGTACATAGAAGTTAATCGCTTGCTCACAGTTACCGCTGAAAAACAAATAGGGTTGTACCAGCATGACATTGACCTCGGTTGTGGCCCGACAGGCAACGACCGGCCCTCGGGCAGGAAGAAATGGTTGCTGGCGGCAATAATTGCCGTCGGTGACTTATTAGTGTAGTTCCCCTGACGCAGAATGCTCGTGCGAGGTGAGCGCCTTCGCCGCCGGCAGGGCGGGCGAAGGCGCGAAGGCGGTTAATACAGCGAAGGTTCGCCGGGTGGGCGGGTTTTAAAGCGGCGGTGCAACCACATGTATTGATCGGGTGCCAGCAGCACCTGTTCTTCCACCACGCGGTTCATCATGGCCGCCGCGCGCGTTTCATCGTCCAGCGGGAAGTCGGTCAGCGGTGGCTGTACGATCAGCTCATAACCCTGCGCATGCGGCAGGCGGCGCGGCACGAATGGCACGATCGACGGCCGCCCCATGCGCGCCAGGATATAGGTGCCGGTCGTCGTGGCGGCGTTTTCCACGGCGAAGAACGGTACGAATACGCTGCTTTGCGGGCCATAATCGTGGTCCGGCGCATACCACAGGATTTCACCCTGTTTCAGGTTGCGGATCATGCCTTTGATATCTTTACGATCGATCATGAATTTATTCGAGCGTAGCCGGCCGCGGGTCTGCACCCATTCCATCAGTTTGTTATTGTGCGGGCGATGCACGCCGATGCCGGGGTTTTGCATGCCGAAGATGCGCGCACCCAGCTCCAGAGTGAGGAAATGCAGGCCGATCAGCAGCACGCCTTTCCCGTCCTGACGCGCCAACTGCATGTTTTCCATGCCGCTCACCTTAAACCAACGGGCGATGCGCCAGTCAGGCCAGAACCAGGCCATGCCGACTTCGAACAGGCCCATGCCGACGGACTCAAAATTTTTGACAATCAGCGCCTCGCGCTCGGCGGCGAGCATCTCAGGGAAGCAGAGTTCTACATTGCGGCGTGCTATTTTTACCCGGCGTTTCATCAGGCGCATGGCTATTCTGCCAAGGCCGTGTCCGAGTCGATAAATGAGCGGGTAGGGCAGTAACACCAAGAGATAGAGTATTCCCAGCCCTATCCACAGCAACCAATAACGAGGGCGCAAGAATTTGCGCTCAAAGCGTTGGTTAGAAAGCATTTTTTCTATGATTCCTTTTCTTTCCCTATGGGACCTTAACCCAAATTTTTATAAGGCGAATAGTAGAACATTTCGTGCTAAATAGGATTTTCCATTAATGCTTTTTTTTCACTTTATTTAAGCGCATGCGAAAAATGGAGTGAGATAGGATTTTTACCGAGGGACGGGAAGATATTTTCCGCTATTTCAACCGGCTGGTGCAATTGAAAAATAAAGACACAATTAAGCGCATCGCAAAAGTGACAACTGCTATGTAACCTTAATGAAACAGTAACGCGACGGAACCGTCCCAAACGGCGGCCAGTGCGTACAGTAGCGCGAGAATCAGGACAAAGGGGGCATTGAACATGGATGTTTCCTCCATGAGGATTTGTTTAAAGTTTAGCCTCTCGAGATGACGGCAGGATGAAGTTAGATCGTTTTTTGTACGGTGAAATTCAGACGGACGGAAATGGGTAAACCGCTGATTTTTTACTATAGTCATAGTGTGAAGTTGTGCGTTTGTCGGCGTACGCCTCTGCATTGAGCGGCAGCGGGCAGGTTGCCCAGAGCAAGATCGCGGAGCGGACGGCGCCTGGCGCGAAACATGTGACGAGATTCTCAGAGGGTTGGTCTGTAAGGATTTGACATGTCATATGAAAATGACGAACTAAACGGTGTTGAGCAACCGAGCGACTACGTGAAAGCCACCGCCTGCGAAGTGCGCAGCGGTGTAAAAGCGGCGCTCGAGCAATCATGTGCCTGCCTTAAGGATAACCCTTGGGCGGGGATAGGCGCCGGCGCCGTCGTGGGCCTGGTAATAGGATTTCTGTTAGGCAAAAGGTAATAGGGAGAGTAAAGATGGGCATCATTTCCTGGATCATTTTTGGTTTAATCGCCGGTATCCTGGCCAAGTGGATTATGCCGGGCAAAGACGGCGGCGGCTTTATTGTGACCGTTATATTGGGGATCGTGGGCGCCGTCGTCGGCGGCTATATCAGCACCTTCTTCGGTATGGGCCGCGTTGACGGTTTTAACCTGGGCAGCTTTGTGGTGGCGGTAATCGGTGCCCTGGTGGTGCTTTTTGTCTACAGGAAGATCAAAGGCTAAGCAGCCGTTGCTCAACAGGGTCGCCGCGGCGGCCCTTTTTCGTGAAATCAATGCGGCGGTGCGGCGCGGGCCGTACCGGCTGAAAGGGGAATATCATGGGTCTGTTCGATAGCGTATTGGGTAACATTCTGGGTGGCGGCGCCAACGGTAAAGGCATCGACTACATCGCCATTATGCAGTGGGTTGAGCAACAAGGCGGCCTACAGGCCATTTTGGACAAATTCCGTCAGGGGCAGTTCGGCGATATCGTCGGTTCCTGGCTCGGCAATGGCGAAAATCAGCAGATTACCGGCGATCATGTGCAGCAGGCGTTGGGTAGCGATGCGATCAACCAACTGGCTGAAAAGCTGGGTATCGATCCTGCACAAGCCTCCAGCACCATTGCACAGTTCTTGCCAACGGTCGCGGATGCCGCCTCGCCAAATGGTGAAGTGCAGCAAGACAGCAACGAACTGGGCGACATGGTCGGCAAACTGTTCAAATAATGATTAGGCTCCCGGCATCTGGCCGGGAGCATTCACTCCGCTAATTCCCTCGATCGCCGTCAACGCTTGCTGCAGATGCGCCACCCAGGCGCGCACTTTCTCCGGAATAAATCGTAAGGCGGGATAGACCGCGTGCAGCGCCATGGGCGGGTAGCGGTATTCCGGCAAAACGGGCACCAGCGCCCCCGTCGCCAGCTGCTCGGCGATTAAAGGCCGTTGGGCGCCGCCGATACCCACTCCAGCCTCGATGGCGGCCAGCAGCGATAGCGTATTGTTGGCGCGGAACGTGGGCCGCAGAGCAACCATCTCGGGGCCGTGCGGCCCGAACAGAGTGAGCGTATCGCCGTCGTTCAAACCGCTATAACGAATGTGCGCATGTTTCGCCAACTCCGCCGGCGAACGGGGCGTGCCATGCTTGTCCAGATAGGCCGGCGATGCCACCAGCAGGCGTTGCAGCTCGCCCAAACGTTTCGCCACCATGCCGGGCGCATGGAGTTCACCGAAGCGCAGCGCCACGTCGATGCCTTCGCCGATCACGTCGGCGCGACGATCGTCCAGCAGCAGCTCGATGGCGAGGTTCGGATGACGTTGCTGGAAAGCGATGGCCAGCGGTGTGACGTGCAACTGCCCGAACCCGGTCGGGGCGTGGATGCGCAGATTACCCTGCAACTGGTGGTGCTGGTCGTGCAGTGCGTCTTCCGCTTCGTCGACCGCCGCCAGAATCGGTTTGAGGCGCTGATAATAACCGCTGCCGGCATCGGTCAGCGTGACCGCCCGGGTGCTGCGAAACAGCAGCTGGGCCCCCAGTTGCTGCTCCAGGCCGGCGATTTGCTGACTGACCGCCGGCTGCGTCAAACGCAGATCGCGAGCGGCGGCCGACAGGCTGCCCAGTTCGGCCACTCGCATAAAGGTTTTCATTGCGTTCAGCTTATCCATGTCGATCTTGCCTATAGATTTTTCTTATAAGTGTTAGTGGAAATCCTCTTCTACCGCAAGTATTACTAATCAATAACACTCAGGGTATCGATAACCTGAGGAGTGGCAAGATGAATGCAAAGCGACAGGCATTGGTGATCGGCGCCAATGGCGTGATTGGGCGCCGATTGATTGAGGAGCTGATTGATCAAGGTTGGCAAGTGGTGGGCGTCTCGCGCCGGGGGGGCGAACCGGCATCTGGGGTGCGCCACCTTCAGGTTGATCTGCTGGATGCGGCGGCGACGCGGGACGCGCTGCGGCCGCTGAGCGCGATTAGCCACGTTTTCTATGCCGCCTATCAGGATGCGCCGGACTGGGCGGGGCTGGTGGCGCCCAATCTGCAGATGTTGCAACACGTTGTCGAGGGGCTGGAGCCGGTCGCGCCGGCGTTGGAGCATATCAGCCTAATGCAAGGTTACAAAGTGTATGGCGCGCATTTGGGGCCGTTTAAAACGCCGGCGCGCGAAAGCGACGCCGGGCATATGCCGCCGGAGTTTAACGTGGCGCAGCAGCAGTATCTGGCGCTGTGCCAGGCAGGCAAGCGCTGGCGTTGGAGCGCCATTCGTCCGAGCGTGGTGGGGGGCTTCTCTCTTGGCAATCCGATGAACCTGGCGTTGAGCATCGCGGTTTATGCCTCAATCAGTAAAGCGCTCGGGCTGCCGCTGCGCTTTCCCGGTAAGCCAGGCGCTTACCACAGTCTGCTGGAAATGACCGACGCCGGGCTGTTGGCGCGCGCCACGCTTTGGGCGGCGACCGAGCCGGCGGCGGCCAATCAGGCGTTTAATATCAACAACGGCGATCTCTTTCGCTGGAGCGAGATGTGGCCGAAAATCGCCGCTTACTTCGGGCTGGAATGCGCGGCGCCGCTGCCGATGCCGCTGGAGAGCATGATGGCGGACAAAGCGCCGCTGTGGCGAGAGCTGGTGCAACGGCACCAATTGACCGAACCGGACTATCGCGCGGTGGCCGGCTGGCGTTTCGCCGACTTTGTCTTTTCCTGGGACTATGACATGTTCGCGGATGGCAGCAAGGCGCGGTGTTTCGGTTTCCATCAGTTTGTCGAAACCGAAGCCATGTTTTTCTCGCTGTTCGATGAGTTCCGCCGCCGCCGCATCATTCCCTGAGCGTGGCATCGGTTTCCCCGCAGCACAGGCTGCGGGGAATGGCCTCAGAACGTCAGCATGATCTTGCCGATGTGCTCGCTGGACTCCATCAGCGTATGCGCGGCGGCGGCCTGCTCAAGCGGGAAGGTTTTAAAAATTTGCGGTTTCAGCACGCCGCGCTCCAGCAGCGGCCAAACCTTCTCGCGCAGCTCGGCGGCAATCAGTGCTTTGTCCGCCACGCTGCGCGAGCGCAGCGTCGACCCGGTATGGGTCAGGCGTTTCAACAGCAGCGGCATCAGATTGAGCTCTTTTACCACGCCGTTTTGCGTGCCGATTTGCACGATGCGGCCTTCCATCGCCGCAGCCTGATAGTTTTTGGCGACATAATCGCCGGCGATCAGGTCGACGATGACGTCGGCGCCTTTGCCGTTGGTGGCGTCTTTGGTGCGTGCGACAAAGTCTTCGCTGCGGTAATTAATCGCCACGTCGGCGCCCAGCGCCAGGCTGGCCTGACGTTTCTCTTCGGATCCGACGGTAGTGATCACCTGGGCGCAGAAGGCTTTCGCCAGCATGGTGGCGACCGTGCCGATACCGGAGGTGCCACCATGGATCAACACGGTTTCGCCGGCTTTGAGATGACCGCGCTGGAACACGTTGACCCAGACGGTAAAGAAGGTTTCCGGCAGTGCGGCGGCCTCGGTCAGGCTCAGACCCGCCGGTACCGGTAGCGCATTGCTTTCATGCACGGTGCAGTATTCCGCATAGCCCCCCCCGGCGATAAGGGCGCAAACCCGATCGCCGAGCGCGAAGTGGGTCACGCCTTCACCGATGGCCACCACTTCGCCGGCAATTTCCAGGCCGGGGATATCCGAGGCGCCGGGCGGTGGCGCATAGTTCCCCTGGCGCTGCAGCACGTCGGGGCGGTTAACGCCAGCGGCGGCGATTTTCACCAGCAGTTCGCCCGCCTGTGGCTCGGGTACCGGGCGTTCGGTGACAACCAGAACCTCGGGGGCGCCCGGTTGGCTAATCTCAATCGCTTTCATCGTGCCGGGCTGCGCTGCATTTGTTGACATGGTCACTCTCCTCATCGTGGCGGACGTGGTTATCAGGCTGAACGCCCGCAATAAAGTCTGCTGTTAGCTTAGCGAAATCGAAGGAGGTGCGCGTGGTCGAATAGAGCGGTTTTGCGAGGAGGAGAGGACGCCGCCGCGATGGGCGGCTGGATATCAATCGTTAGGGGGGATGCGGAAGCCTTTCAACGAGACGATAAAATGTTCTTTCCCTTTGGAGATCTTGGCGCCTTTATCGCACCACAGGCTGGCAAGCTGGAAGAAGTCATCGCTGCCGATATCGTAGGCCAGTTCGATTTTCTTGGCTGTGCCGGCGCGGATGAGCTTTTCTGCTTCCTGATGGTTTGCAGCTTTAATTATGGTCATGGGCGAAATCCTTGGTGTTAAGCCAGAGCGGATAATCGCGAATCATCATATGGCCATAGTGTGACAATTTTGTGATGAAAACATGACGGTCCACGAAGGTGCGGCGTGCGGCGTGCCGCGCCTTCGCGGTGAAAATGCGTTATCGATTACCGATCGTGCGGGCGAACGAATGTGCTTTTTTTCTGAGATTTGAAATGCTTATAGAGCGAATAGCCCGCAATGCTGGCTAAGACAGCCAAGAGGGCAAGGGATCCTGTGGCCATGAACATCACCTCCGAATAAGAATGGCAAGGAGGCGTATTTGTGACATTCATCACTTTACGGGGCAATGAGAGCAATCTGTAATCGGGAAACTGGCATGAGGGAGGAGCAAAAAAAAAGCGCCTATAGGGAGGCGCATAAAGATTTGCAACACAGCTTGTTGTGTTCAACACCAGGAGGAGTGGTGAACTGGCGCTATTCTATGCAGCAGCGAGGGCGGCTGATATAGGTATTACTCCGAAAGCGGCGCTACCACTCATAGCCCAACTGGATGTTGTAATCGGGATCCTGGTTGGTGGAGTAAGGATCGGATTGGCGGCGGCGATCGGTTTTCTTCACCGGGCCTTCATACGCGGGATAAGGTTTGGTGCGCGGTTTGCTGCAGCCCGGATGATCGCATTCGATATCGACGCGAAAGCCGTTCTTGTCGCGTGCCTCTGCCCAAGTAATCGGCGGTTTCGCCGCCTTAGGGGCTGGCCCTGACGGTGCTGTCGGCTTGGGAGCGGGAGTCACACTGGGTTCTGGAGCTTGATAATTCAGCTCCAGTGCACTCTGCGGAGCGCTGTAAGCGGCAAAGGCCAGCAGGGCGGCGGCACTGGCAGTTGGTAAGGTAAGCCATCTCGGCATGATGAATCTCCCTGAATGATTTCTGTAGGCAACTATAAAACAGCAGAACGAGAATTACTATCATTTACCTTGGCTGTTACGGGGGGCCAGGCGGTGATTCTATCGACCGACAGGGTCAAATCCTGTGCGTTTAGCCGAGATTCACGCCCCATCACGGCGAAAAAGGTTGCTATTGCCGCTCGCTCATGAGTTAATGATGTCGGCCTGTGGTACAGACCTATTTATGCACGACATTTTGAGTAAAGTAGTTCAAATTTAAAGCGTTATCCCGGATAGCCCTTCTCTGACGAATTTCCTTTCCAGTGCCTCCATAAGTAACTGATGACCGGCTATCTCGCCCATGGCGGCTAACATTATTATTGAAGGAAATTAGACATGTCCAACATGATCAAAGGTCAAGTGAAGTGGTTCAACGAAGCTAAAGGTTTTGGTTTCATCACCCCAGCAGACGGCAGCAAAGACGTATTCGTACACTTCTCTGCTATCCAGGATCAAGGCTTCAAGACCCTGGCTGAAGGCCAGAACGTACAGTTCTCTATCGAGAACGGTGCGAAAGGTCCATCTGCGGCTAACGTTACCGCTATCTAATTGGCGTCTACCGCTGATTGAAAAGAACCCGCTGCGGCGGGTTTTTTTATGCCTGCAATTTGGCAGCGCGTAAAAAAAGCCCGCAAGTCTGCGGGCAAAAGTTCCTTGTTACTTCATTTGCGAGCGCTTCTCTGGGGGGAAACGCCTGAAGACAGGCTACGCGAGACCGGCTTAAGATTCTGCGGCCAAACCGTTAAGAAAGTGAAAATCCAGGCGGCTGCTACGCTGATAGCAGAGGCCGGCAGGGCTGGAGTGGTGTCCATCGCCCTCGCTTTTGTAATACACTGACGGCAATCGCAAATAATGGGGAAGGGTATGCAGGTTAACGATCGAGTGACGGTAAAAACAGACGGAGGCCCGCGGCGTGAAGGCGTGATTTTGGCCGTAGAGGTGTTCAACGAAGGCACCATGTATCTGGTTTCTCTTGACGACTACCCGGCGGGCGTATGGTTTTTTAATGAAATCGACAGCCGTGACGGCACGTTTGTGGAGCCCTGCCGCGAGCACGGGCAGTAACTTAGGTTAATCTCATTAATTTTCTAATGAAATTGTCCATTTTGAGATTATTTCATTGCGGTAAGATTTTTTTTATCGGCGGCAAAAAAATACCCGTTGCGCTAGCGGGGGATAACGCAGCAGGTATTTTTTTGTGGTTCCAGCGGCTGCTATCCAGATGACATTATCACCGGGTATTTAACGGCTGGTAAAACAGAGCGGGGGCGTTCTCTGTGGTTCAGCGGCTATTGACGAATATTCCACTGGTCAATGTATCGGTCAAACGAACAACGTGATAAATGATCTGCTTGTTGTGCGTTTTTATTTTCCGCTTGATGTTTCCCTTGTGGGAAGAGACCGTTTTGGCCTTTATTTGCATCTGGTCTGATATCTGGATGGTACCTTGACCGGACATCCACATGCGTAGCATGTTCGATTCAGTCTGGCTCAGCGTTACCGGCGTTTGATCCAGAGAGGATTTCTCCGTACGGAGGGACGTTCTCTCGAGATAGTGACTAAGTAGCTGATTCATAGTCTCTGGTTTGATGGATTTTGACGATATGATGACGTTCTTGCGAACATATAAATAATCGTCGAAATGTACGTTGGTAATGGCCATGAAGATGAAGAATAACGTATCCGGGTGCAGTGAAATCACCCGTTTTATTCGCTCGGTGGCGTTTGCTTCGTGGATGAAGCAGTCCTCGTTAATAAACACCAGGCTCGGATTTAACTTGCTGCATTTTTCATGCAGGCTGTCAATGTCCTCGATGGCATTAATATGGCGCCTCTTCACGCCATGCGAAGTCAGATAGTCGGTTAACCCCAATCTGGTATAGCTACATGAATCCATGATAATCGTTGGCATATCGCACCCCCACTTAAATCCGTTTTACTGCGGTAATATGAGAAAAAGCCTAAAAAGCCGAAAGGCAAAATGGAACAATAATTCAGTGTAGCGAGTGTTCTATCAATAAACACGACGGCACTCAATGATATTTTCATACTAAACTTATTAATTGCATGAATCTATAAGTTTGGCTTAAGTCAGGGCGATCTGCTGCTCGTCCAGCTTAGGCATGTTGAGCCTGATTTGCGCTTGGCGCCCGTGCCTGTCTGCATTGCTTGCCGCTAATCTGTTCATCATGTCACGAAACAAAATTTTAGTTTGCTAGGAAAAGTCTTAAAAAAAATTCATGTGTCGTTTTTTTGATGTCTTTCAGCGCGTTTTTTGAGTGGTCAAAAAGCGCTCTCTCTGGTGTTTTTGACTTTTTATATATAAAAATCATTATCTTATAGATATTTTTGCTCTCCATGCTAATGATAAGCACTTCTTTTTTTATCATAACAACAAACAAAAGTTAACATTATGACCAGAATGTGTAGCTTAATTGTTGCTATAAATCACCGTTTTACAATGAGTTATATAGATATTTATTTCGCATGAAATAGTTTTCGTGAATGTTTAACGGTGATTGAGTGATTTCTCTAAACTATCATCCTGCAGTCCGATCCACGGGGAGGAATGGCAGGTCGGAGTTGTCTCTGGCCCGCGTTGGTTTTAACTTGCCTCTCCACCTTTCAAAAACAGGATGTCGCGGTGAGAAAGAATCAGTATGGGCAGCCGATAGGTGAGGCCCTTCCTCATTGGCAGCCGGCAGGCATACCCGGGCACACGCCGCTGCAAGGGCGGTTTTGCCGCCTCGAACCGCTTAACCTCGCGCGCTGGGGGGATGCGCTTTATCAGGCTTACCAAACCGCTGAGGACGATCGTGACTGGACCTATCTGTTTTGGGAACGGCCGCAGTCGCACGCAGATTTCCAGCGCTATCTTCAGGCACAGGTGTCCAGCGCAGACAGAAACACGATGGTGGTGATCGATCAGACGAACGGGCACGCCGTGGGAACCTGCGCTTTTTTACGCATCGATCCTGGCAACGGCGTGGCCGAACTGGGCACCATCAACTGGTCGCCGCTGATGAAGCGCAGTGCGCTGGGCAGCGAGGCGATTTTCTTGATGCTGCGGCATCTTTTCGACGATCTTGGCTACCGGCGCTGCGAATGGAAATGCGATAGCCTCAATCTGCCTTCACGCCAGGCCGCCGAGCGCTTGGGTTTCCGCTATGAAGGCACGTTCCGCCAGGCCGTCGTTGTTAAAGGACGCTCGCGCGACACCGACTGGCTGTCGATCGTTGATGGAGAATGGCCGGCACGATACGCGGCGTTTGCCGCCTGGCTGTCGCCGGATAACATCAGCGAAGACGGGCGGCAAGAACGTCGTTTGCAGGCCTTCCAACGCGGGTAATCGCCGCGCGTGTTAGGCCGTTTCCGCCAGGCAATGGCGCAGCGAGTCCAACGTCAAGCGGATGTCCTGTTCCTCTGTCATCCAGTTGACCAGCGCGGCGCGGATCCCCGGCTGGCCGTTGTAACGCGTAGGGGTGCAACGCACCACGCCATGCCGGCTAAGGCGTTCGAGAAAGCGATCGCGCGCCGCTTCGCTCTCACCCTGTGGATGACTGAGGGCGAAGCACACCACGTTCAAATTCACCGGCGCCAGCAGATGGAAACCGTCATCGGCCGCTAACGCCGCCCCTAGCGCCTGCGCCAGTTCGACGTTGCGCTCGACGATATCTCGTATACCGCTGCGGCCATAGGCTTTCAGCGTCAGCCAAAGCGGCAAGGCGCGGAAGCGGCGCGAATTTTCTGGCGTCAGATGCAGATAGTTGTCTGGCCGCAGCGTCGGTGCTTCCAGGTAAGCCGAATGGTTCTGAAATACCTGCATTTGCAGATCCAAATGGCGGGTAAATTGGATCGCGCTGTCATAAGGCACATTCAGCCATTTATGCGCATCGACGGTGATGGAATCGGCATGCTGCCAGCCCTCGAGCTTTGAGGCGTATAGCGGTGAGCAGGCCGCCACGCCGCCGAATGCCGCATCGACATGCAGCCAAAATGGATAACGCTCCCGCAGCGCCAGCAGCTGCGGCAGATCGTCGAAAGCGACAGTGTTGACCGTACCGGCGCTGGCCAGTACCAACGTTGGCTGGCCAGCGCCGGCGGCGAGCTGCCGCGCCAGCGCTTCCATATCCATGGCTTCAGACTCCGGCAGGCTGGCGACGATCGTCAACGCCTCGCGGCCGATGCCGAGCATGCTGAGCGCCTTCACGCTGCTGGAATGCGGATTGGCCGCCAATACCCGGATGGGGCCCAGCGCCGCCAGGCCTTGTTGGGCGATATCCACGCCTTGCTGTTGTCCCAGCCACTGCCGGCCAATGGCCAACCCGGTGAAATTGGCCATGGTCGCGCCGCTGACCAGGCTGCCGCTGAACGTTTCCGGCAGGCCCAGCAGGGATTTCAACTGCGTCACGGCCGCCAGCTCGATCGTGGCTGCAATGGTATCATGGCTGAGCAGGCTATTTTGGTCTGTCACGCTAACCAGCCAGTCGGCTGCGACCGCCGCCGGGGTGCCGCCGCCGGTGACGAAGCCGAAATAACGCGGGCCGGCGCTGGCGGAAATGCCGGCCTGATAACGTTGCCAAAAGCGCTCCAGCGCTGCCAGGGCGCCTTCGCCGTTTTCCTCCAACCGATCGTCGCCCGGTTGCAGCTGCTGATGCTCGAGCGGTGGGCAGACCGAGCGTTGCTGCAGCCCGGCCAGGAAATCCTCCGCCAACTGGCGGGTGTGGTCGAGGATCTGCGGAAACTGCGCGAGGTCCTGTTGTAAACGTGGGTGCATGGTGGCTCCGGAAGCGTCAGGGATGATGGGGTAAACATAGAACATTTGCCTGCCGCTCAAAATCGATGAAAAATAACCTTTTTGGATAGCCTGGTTAACCAATGATGAATGAACGCATTCCCTTGCATGTCTTGCCGACCTTTGCGATCGCCGCCAGGTTGGAAAATTTGCGCGCTGCGGCGCAACAGGTGCATTTGACGCACGGCGCGGTCAGCCAGCAAATTCAGTTGCTGGAGCAGGCGGTCGGCTATCCGCTGTTTGAACGGCGCGGGCGCGGTGTACGCCTGAATGCCGCCGGGCGAGAGTTGTTGGCGGCGGTAGAGCCGGCGCTGCAGGCACTGCTGCAGGGCGTCGCCCGCGCCCGGCGTGCGGCGACAAGCCAGACGCTGCGTATCAGCGTGTTGCCGTCTTTTGCCCATTATTGGCTGTTGCCGCGTCTGCCTGCTTTTCATGAGGCCTGCGCCGATATTGCGCTGGATATTGATGCGTCGCTGGCGCTGCAGGATCTGTCGCAGCGAGGGTTCGATGCGGCGATCCGTATCGGCAGCGGTCAATGGACGGGGCTGCAGGCGCAGCGCATCGCGTCGGGTGACGTGCTGCCGGTCGCTTCGCCGGATATGGCGCGAGAATGGAGGGCGGCGTTCGAGAACGGTGGCGATATTCCGTTGCTCGAGCACGACGTCAGTCCTTGGCGCGACTGGTTCAACGCGCAGGGGCGGCCGTTATGCGGGCGACAACAGGCGTTATTCAACGATGCCGGATTGTTGATTCGCGCGGCGGAGCAAGGGTTTGGCATCGCGTTGGCGAAAAAGCTGCTGGTGCAGGATGCGATTGACGCGGGGAGACTGGTGGCGTTGGCCGCGCCCCGTCGTCTGAGCGATGACGACGTTTACCTGGTGTGGCCGCAGACCGCCGGGTTGACGCCGGCGGTTACCCGCTTGCTGCAGTGGCTTCAGCGACAGTTGGCGGCGATTTAGCGGCGTAGCCATTCCGGTTGCGAGGTGCCGAGCGTAGTCGCCGGCAGCGCCCATTGCAGCGCCGTACCCTGCAGGCTTAACGGGGCGCGCAGGCGTTGCGCGGCCCCCCAGTAAGTCAGTTCTGTTTCCGGGTTCTCGTCGGCGGGGCCGGCCGGTGCCAGCGGTTCCGGTCGATAATCTGCCGAACAGGGGTGCGCTAGCAGCAGTTGCGCCGTGCGCGCCAGCGACAGCCGCGCGTGGTAGCCGGTACCGCGGCTCAGGCGCTGTGTCATACCGGTCAGCACCGCTGCCGCCATCAAATAGCCGGTGGCGTGATCCAGAGCCTGTACCGGCAGCGGCACCGGCAAACTGGCGCTGCGCCAAACCATACCCGCCTCCGCCAACCCGCAGCTCATCTGTACCAGGCTGTCGAAACCGCGCCGGGTCCGCCACGGCCCGCTCCAGCCGTAGGCATTCAGGCAGACGTCGATCAGGCCCGGCGCCAGCGCGCGTCTTTCCTCCGCGCCATAGCCCAATTTCTCCAACGCACCGGCACGGTAGCCGTGCACGAGCACGTCGGTGTTTTTCAGCAGATGTTCAAACGTATGGCGATCGCGCGCATTGGTCAGGTTGAGGCGTGCGCTGCGCTTGCCCAGCATCACCTCGTGCTCGACGCCGGGTTCATCCCAGCCGTAGGGATCGATGCGCAGCACGTCGGCGCCCAAACCGGCAAGAAAACGGGTGGCGATCGGCCCGGCGAGAATGCGCGTCAGATCCAGCACCCGCACGCCGTGCAGCGGCCGGGCGACGGGAAGCGCCCAGCCCGGCGGTGGCGCTTCCGGCTGCAGCGAGGCGTGGATAAGCGGTTCGAGCGCTACGCTTTTGCCTTGAATATGTTGTCGCCACGCGGCCGCCGAGCGCATTTGGGCCGCGCAGCCGCCGGCCTCGATCACGGCTTCCTCCAGCTCGCTTTTTTTCCAGTCCAGCACACGTTCCGCCAGCGTGCCTTTATCCGATGCCGAACCCAGCACCTGTTCCACCGCTCGCCGATGGTGCGGCGCATTGGTATGCAGACGTATCCAGCCATCCGCCGTCGCGTAGTCGCCGGCCAGTGCGTCCCAGGCCGCAGGCAGCGTCCATCCCAGCGGCCGCAGCGTCCAGCCAAACCAGAGCGAGGCCAGGCGTTGATCTATCCAGACCTGCGGCGCGTCGGCGGCCTCGCAGCGAAGCAACTCGGCGCAGGCCAAACCGGCGGCGCTCCAGGCGGCGGTCGCCAATTCTGTGACGGGAAAAGCCGAAGGCAATGCGCCGACGCCGCTAACGGTTAACCGGTCGGTAGGGGCGGGACGCTGTCCCAGGCTTTGCCAAATCTCGTCGAGCAGAGTGTGGATCAGAGGCGTCATCGGCCACTCCTTACGGGTTGTCGGAAATATAGCCTAGCGTAGCCCACCGCCGGCGACCTTGCTAAGGCGTAACGTCGAATGTGCGGCCGTCGGCCAGTTTGGCGCGCAGGCTGTGGGCCGCGATGACAGTGAAAGGCTGCGCGTAAAGTTGGCGGCCAGCGTCGAACCGTCGCTGAAGGTCGTCTGCTGCACCCAGCCGTCCCGATCGAGCCAGCGGAAGTCCAACAACGCTTTGTCCCACAGAGCCTGATGCAGCGGCCGGAAGGCGGCGTTGGTGCCCAATGTTGGCACCTTCTATTTGTGACATCGAAATATAATCGCCGTATTCCAGTTTATTTTTCGTTTAATAAATTAGCCTTTACTTCATTATCCGACGTCACTATACTCAGCCAAAATTTCGGTGGAGAAACCCAATTGGACAGTTGTAGTTGTAATAAAACAAATAAGGCAAGCTGACCAATTCTCTTCTGATTTGTTGCTTGCCGTTATCGGCGGGCAGCACCCCTCTCCAGTTATTTCTGAGCTGTGCATACCCGAGTAATAAACGTTTCCTGATGCCTGACGGTTTCAGGTGAATCGAGTTGGACGTTATTATGGTATTTTGCAGCCACAGCCTTTTCCCTCCAGGCACGACACGCTGATTCGCTGATTTATTTTCAGCGCGCTTTCGCGTGTGCTAAACAGCACATGATTTTATCTCCTGCGGTTAATTAAGGGGACAGTCATGGCTATGACTCCTTTCGTTTTAAATTTATTGCTGGCGATGTGCCTGGGTGCGGTCATTGGCGCCGAGCGCCAGTGGCGCCAACGCATGGCCGGCCTGCGCACCAATGCGCTGGTGGCGACCGGTGCGGCGGTCTTTATTCTCAGCTCCATGTCCACCGATCCGGCCAGCGCCGGCCGGGTGGCTGCGCAGATCGTATCCGGTATCGGTTTCCTCGGCGCCGGCGTTATCATGCGTGAAGGGCTGAACATTCGCGGCCTTAACACCGCCGCTACGCTGTGGTGTTCGGCGGGGATCGGCGTCCTGTGCGGCCTGGGCCAGCATTGGGATGCGGTGGTTGCTACGCTGGTGATCCTGTGCGCCAATATCCTGCTGCGCGAAGCCGCGCAGCGTATCAATCTGCAGCCGCACCAGCAGGCAACCGATCTGGAACTGTGCTATCGCATTCAGGTGACCTGCGGCGAGCAGGACGAAATTCTGGTGCGCACCCTGATTCTGCAGGCGCTGAACGGCGTGGCCTTGCGGCTGCAATCCTTGCGCAGCGCCGATATCTCCAGCCCGGGGCAATTGGAAGTGTGCGCGGAAATTACCGCCACGCCGGCCGCGCAAAAAGAAATTGAGGGTATTGTCTGCCGCGTCAGCCTGGAGAAAAGCGTGAGTGCCGTTCGCTGGCGAGTCGCGTCCGAATTACCGGTCTGATTAATTATATAAATATTTATTAACTTGATTATATGCTCAGGTTATTCGGGCTCGCCTGAATAACGCGGAGCATTAAGGAGGCGTTATGGACGATGACCCCGGAAGGAAAATGATTCCAGCGTGGCTGACAGGATAATTCCGCCATTTAGTCACGCTAATAAAAAATTCCAAGCTGCGCAGAGTCACCTGTTTATCGGGCGGGATATCCCTGTGCGCAGAACGAAAATAAGAGAATAGCGTTATGACTCAGATTAATGAAAGAACGCGTCGCCGTGATAAAGACGCGGTGACCTACGCCATTGCGCAAGAGGCGACCAACAGCATCGCCCAAACGCTGGCGAACCTGAAGTGCAACCGCAACGGGTTGACCCAGGACGACGCCGATGAGCGGCTGGAACAGTTCGGCGCCAACCAGGTCGCCCACGACAAGGCGCCGCATGCCTTGATTCAGCTGATCAAGGCTTTCAACAACCCGTTTATCTTTGTGCTGATGGTGCTGGCTGCGATCAGTTTCTTTACCGATTATTGGCTGCCGCGCCAGAGCGGTGAAGAAACTGAACTCACCGGCGTTATTATCATCCTGACCATGGTCACGCTGAGCGGGCTGCTGCGTTTTTGGCAAGAATATCGCACCAACAAAGCGGCGGAAGCGCTGAAGTCGATGGTGCGCACCACCGCCACGGTGCTGCGCCGCAGCAGCTACAGCGCGCATCCGCTGACGCTGGAAGTGCCGATCCGCGAACTGGTGCCGGGGGATATCATCCAGCTCTCCGCCGGTGACATGGTGCCGGCCGACGTGCGTCTTATCGTCTCGCGCGATCTGTTCATCAGCCAGGCGATTTTGACCGGCGAAGCGATCCCTATCGAGAAATACGATGCCATGGGCAACGTGGCGCAGAAGTCGAGCGAAGGGGAAGTGTCCAGCGAGAACGCGCTGCTTGAGCTCTCCAACATCTGCCTGATGGGCACCAACGTCGCCAGCGGCACCGCTACGGCGGTGGTGGTGGCGACCGGCGGGCGCACCTACTTCGGCTCGTTGGCCAAGTCAATCGTTGGTTCGCGGGCGCAAACCGCGTTCGATCGCGGGGTGAACAGCGTCAGCTGGCTGTTGATTCGCTTCATGCTGGTGATGGTGCCGGTGGTGTTGCTGATCAACGGTTTCACCAAAGGTGACTGGAGCGAGGCGGCGCTGTTCGCGCTGGCGGTGGCGGTCGGCCTGACGCCGGAAATGCTGCCGATGATCGTCAGCTCCAATCTGGCTAAAGGGGCGATCGCCATGTCGCGTCGCAAGGTGGTGGTGAAGCGTCTGAACGCCATTCAGAACTTCGGTGCTATGGACGTGCTCTGCACCGACAAGACCGGCACGCTGACCCAGGACCGCATCATTCTCGAGCACCACATCGACGTCACTGGCGCCAGGGATAACGAAGTGTTGCACCTGGCCTGGCTGAACAGCTTCCATCAGAGCGGCATGAAGAACCTGATGGATCAGGCGGTGATCCGTTTCGGGCGCGGCAAACCGGGGATTGAAGCCCTGGGGCGTTTCAGCAAGGTGGATGAGCTGCCGTTCGATTTCGTGCGCCGCCGTCTGTCGATCGTGGTGGCGGATGAGAATGGCAAGCAGCAGCTGATCTGTAAGGGCGCGGTGGAGGAGATGCTGGAGATCGCCACCCACGTGCGTGAAGGCGACAAGATGCTGGAGCTGGACGACGCGCGCCGTGCGGCGTTGCAGGCGCTGGCCCGCGAGTACAACGAAGACGGTTTCCGCGTGCTGGTGCTGGCGACGCGTGAGTTGGATGCGCAGCGCCCGGCCGAACCGCTAAGCGTGGCCGACGAGCGCGATATGGTGGTGCAAGGGCTGCTGACCTTCCTCGACCCGCCGAAGGAGAGCGCGCAGCAGGCGATCGCCGCGCTGCAGGAAAACGGTGTGACGGTGAAGGTGCTGACCGGCGACAACCCGGTGATCACCTGCAAGATTTGCCGCGACGTCGGGCTGGAGCCGGGCGAGCCGCTCTCCGGGCTGCGGATTGAACAGATGGATGACGAAGAACTGGCGCGCGAAGTGGAACAGCGCACGGTCTTCACCAAGCTGACACCGCTGCAAAAATCGCGGGTGCTGAAAATGCTGCAGGCCAACGGCCATACCGTCGGTTTCCTCGGCGACGGCATCAACGATGCGCCGGCGCTGCGCGACGCCGACGTCGGCATCTCGGTCGACACCGGTACCGATATCGCCAAGGAATCGGCGGACATCATCCTGTTGGAAAAGAACCTGATGGTGCTGGAAGAGGGGGTGATCAAAGGGCGCGAGACCTTCGGCAATATCATCAAGTACCTGAACATGACCGCCAGTTCCAACTTCGGCAACGTGTTCTCGGTGCTGGTGGCCAGCGCCTTCATCCCGTTCCTGCCGATGCTGGCGATCCACCTGCTGATTCAAAACCTGATGTACGACATTTCCCAGCTGTCGCTGCCGTGGGACAAGATGGACAAAGAGTTCCTGCGCAAACCGCGCAAGTGGGACTCCAAAAACATCGGGCGCTTTATGCTGTGGATTGGGCCGACCTCGTCAATCTTCGATATCACGACGTATGCGCTGATGTGGTACGTGTTTGCCGCCAACAGCGTGGAACACCAGGCGCTGTTCCAGTCCGGCTGGTTCATTGAGGGGCTGCTGTCGCAAACGCTGGTGGTGCATATGCTGCGCACCCAGAAGATCCCGTTCATTCAGAGCACCGCGGCGCTGCCGGTGTTGCTGACCACCGGGTTGGTGATGGCGCTCGGCATCTACATTCCGTTCTCGCCGCTCGGCGCCCTGGTTGGCCTGCAGCCGCTGCCGTGGGAATACTTCCCGTGGTTGGCCGCTACGCTGGTCAGCTACTGCGTGGTCGCGCAGTTGATGAAGCGTTTCTACATCCGCCGCTTCGGCGAGTGGCTGTAAGCCGCCTCGGCGTTCACTTCGGGGGCGAAATTCTTCGCCCCTGCACTACTACAGCAGTTTGTTGACCAGCAGGCCGAGCATGATGGTCAGCGTGAAGGAAAACAGCGTGCCGAGCAGCACATACTCGGTGCGCATCTTATCGTCGCTCTGGCGCAGATCGCCGAAACGGAAGATAGATTTGGCCGCCAGCAAAAAACCGATCGCCGGAATTTGCCCCAGCAGCACGAAGGTCAGGATCAGCGTTCTCTCCAGATAGCCAATCTGTTTGCCCGCGCGCAGCAGCGAATCGTTGTCGGCCTTGGCCGAAGGCGGCATTTGCGGCGTCCAGTGCGCCAGTAGTTGCCCGATCAGCAGGCTCATCGGCAGATAAATCAGGCTGTAGGCCACCAGCACCAGGCCAATTTGCCAACGCCCCAACTGCTGCCCCAGCGCGGCGAGCAGTTCACCGGCATTCGGCGTCAGCCCCAGCCACAGCAAGGTGATCACCGCCAGATGCAACCCCTGATCGAGCAGGAAACTGCGGGCCGGGCTCAGGCGGGTCATGACGGTGACTTTCAGCAAATCGATCAGGTAGTGGCTGACGGCGATGACCAGCAGGCTGACCAGCACCTGAAGTGAAGAAAGCCCGCCGTGCAGCAGGCCGAACCCGGCCACCACCCAGGCGGCCAGCACCCCGTGCAGCAACGCGTGCAATACCAGAAAACGCGAACGCGCGCGATGTTGGATTTTGTCTTCCACCCAACTCAGCGGCTGCAGCGGAAAATCCGCCAGCAGATGGACGAGCAACAGCCAGGCCAGCAAAGGCGCATAGGTCAGATCCATAGTCAGACGATCCTGTTAATGGCGTGAATAAACCGCATGATTTCCTCGTAGGCCGCGCGTTTCAGTGCGGCGGAGACCGTGGAGGCGGCTTTTTGCAGCTGGTCCGCCACGGCGGCGCCGCTGTCGGCGAACATTCTCATCTGGACGATGCGCGCTTCGGTCTGCGACAGGCGGCCAATCACATGATCTAACATTGGCAGCAGATCGCTGACAATGGCGTTTGTCCGATCGTTGTCGGTTTTCAGAGCCAGGCGGCAATTTTTCGCCATGGCGTCCAGCGCGCTGCCGGAGTTGATAAAGGCACTGCCGTAACCCGCGGCGTCGGGCCGTTGGCTGCCCAGCCCGACGGCGACGCGCGCATCCCAGTGCGCGGCGCCCATCGCCCGCAGCGCGAGGCGAATATATACCGCCAGCAGCAGCCCGTCCTCCGGGGCGGCCTGCGCCTGGAAGGCGTCGCCGCGAAAGATTTCCACCTGATGAAGCTGCCCGTCGCGCTGCAGCCGATCGAGCAGGCTGTGCAGCTCGTTGAGGTAGTTGACGGTATCTGATCGGCGAGAATCGACCAGATCGCCGCTGATTACGCTGATTGGTGTCGACATAGCGTGTTCCGTTGCTTACCGAGGGATGACTATAAATTCGCACCTGGATACGAATATGTCAATAATTCGTCTTTGGATGCGAATTTGTAGGGAATTCGCCTGTGAGAACGAAATGCGGTGGCGTGAGGAAAGGGGACGAACGGCCGGGAATGCGCGGGCCTGTCAGGCTCGCCACCGGCGGCGTAGAGGGAAAATGGCCGGCAACCGGCCGTTCAGAAACTTTTAACCAGCACTTCACGCGGCATTTCGCTGCCGTGCTTCAGCAGGTGCTCAAACGATCGTTCGCTGCTTTTCAGCTGTTGCAAAAACTCCTGCGGCGACAGATCGTGTTTTTTGCCGCTCATGTAAGCCAGCGCCAGTTCTTTTGCCTGATAGCGGGAGAAGTTGTACATGGTGTCCTCGATACGATGAATGTCAGTGCTCACGATTGTAGCGAAAGAGCACATAATGAACAGTGGCTTTGGCGTATGGAATCGATAGCCGAAACTTAACTTGCCGGTTGCAACAGCTCATCGCACAGGCGTTTGATCACCTGAGCCTGCGGCAGGCCGTTGTGCAACATCTGACGGATATGCTCCGAATCGCTGATGCCCTGGCGGACATGACGCTCGACGGCCTGTAACACGGCCCGATCCTCCCGCCGCTCGGCGAAATCGCTCAGCGCCTCGAGGGTGTGCAGGATGTGGGCGGTCAGGCTGCTGCGGCGCAGCGTCGTGGGATCGACGTATTCGGCGGCGAAACCGCTGCGATAGGCGTTGATCTTGTTATAGTGGGTGAAGGCATCGTATTCCGGCGCGATCGGCGTCCGGCGTTGCAACAGAAAATCGGCCAGCAGACGGCAGTAACCGACCAGCAGCACGGCGTGCGCGAGGCGCAGCGGCGTATCGCAGATGCGGATCTCCACCGTGCCCAGCTCCGGTTTCGGCCGTGCATCCCAGTAAATATCCTTGACGCTTTCAATCACGCCGGCGGCGTTCAACCGTTCGTAGTAAGCGTTGAATTCGCGCCAGCTGTAGATGTGTTCCAGGCACCCGTAGTTGGGGAAAGAATTCTGGGCGCTGAAGCGGGAACTGGCAAAGCGCGTGTCGACCCCCTGATACAGCGGCGACGAGGCGCTGAGCGCGATCAGCTGCGGAAAATAGGGCGTCAGCGCATGGCACAGGTACATCGCCTCGTCCCCGTCGTTGACGCCGAGGTGAATGTGTTGGCCGAATACGCAGGCCAGCTTGGAGAGATAGCCAAAACGGCTGGCCAGCTGCCTGTAGCGCGCGCTGTCGCTGATGACCTGCTTGCGCCAGTCGTTGCTCAGGTGCCGACCACCGCCGCAGACGTCACAGCCCAGGCGCTGCGCGCTGCGCCGGACGGTATGGGTCAGGGCGCGCAGCTCGGCGTGCAGCTCATCGAGATCGCGGTGCACCGAGCTGTTCAGCTCCACCATCGATTGGGTGAGCTCATGCTTGACGCGCCGGCGGTCGCCGACCGCGCTGACCACCCGGTCGGCCCGATCCGCCAGATCGTAGTGCTCGGCATCGACCAGCTGTAACTCTATTTCGGTGCCGATGGAGAGCCTTTCCGAACGTTTGAATGTGAGCGACATGGTGCCTCCCCCTCAATACGCAACGTTAATTCAGTATACGTCGCGGGGGGAGGCTTTGCCGCCGAAGGGACGTTAGTGCAGTTCGGCGCCGCTGCGGTCGGCCAGCGCTTCCAGCAGCGGGGCGGAAGGCACGAAGAACAGGGTGCCGGTCACCGCGTGGCTGAAATCGAGCAGCCGATCGTAGTTGCCGGCCGGGCGGCCGATGAACATGTTTTCCAGCATCTGCTCGATCGGCTGCGGGGAGCGTGCATAGCCGATAAAGTAGGTGCCGAATTCGCGCAGGCCGGGGCGGCCGAACGGCATGTTGTCACGCAGAATTTTCACCTCGTTGCCTTGCTCGTCGGTGATGGTGGTCAGCGAACTGTGCGACGACGACGGTTTGACCGCTTCATCCAGCTCGATGTTGGACTGCTTGTGGCGGCCGATGATCTTCTCCTGCGTTTCCACGCTGAGCGAGTTCCAGCCCTGCATGTCGTGCAGGTATTTTTGCACCAGCACATAGCTGCCGCCGCTGAACGCCGCGTCTTCGTCGCCGATCACCGTGTAGTCGAAGGCTTCGTGCCCCTCCGGGTTCTCCGTGCCGTCGACGAAGCCGATCATGGCGCGCTGATCGAAATAACGGAAGCCGTGCACCTCTTCTATCACCGTCACGGCGTCGCCGAGCTTGGCGGTCAACTGAGAGGCCAGTTCAAAACACAGATCCATTTCATCGGCGCGGATGTGCAGCAGGATGTCGCCGGGCGTGGCGACGGCGACGCGCTCCCCGCTGCCGATCGGGCTGAACGGATGCAGCTGGCGAGGGCGCGGCGCGCCGAACAGCGTATCCCAGGCTTCGGAGCCGAAGCCGCAGACGCAGGTGAGATTGCCTGCCGGCGCGCGTTTGCCGACCGAACGCACCACGGCGGCAATGTCGCCGCACCAGGCGCGCACCGCCGCCAGATGGGCGGGAACGGGCGACAGGGTAGCGACGATGAAGATGGCATGGCGCGTCACCGGTGTGAATACGGCTTGCGGCAGAGGGTTATTTGCATTCATTGCATTCGGCTCCAGTGTGTTCGGGTGAAATAGATCAGATCAAATTAAAGTGCTCGTCGGGTTTCATCGGCGGTGGCAGCGGGCTTTGGTCGTTCATTTCCAGCAGGTTGCGCTCGATGGTGTTGCAGATGGCGTTTAACGGCAGATGGTTAGCCGACACGCCAAACGGATCCTCCAGCTCTTCGGCCAGTGAGTCCCAGGATAAGAAGGTATAGGAAATGAACACTGAAACAAACGGTGTCATGTAATGCAGGTCGGTCACCAGGGCAAAAGGCAACAGGCTGCAGAACAGGTAAACGGTGCGCTGCAGGATCAGGGTATAGGCGAACGGCACCGGCGTGCTGGCGAGCCGTTCGCAGCCGCCGAGGGCGTGGGACAGTTCGCTCAGCTTGTTGTCGAGCAGCTCGAAAGTGATGTCGCTCAGCAGCCCCTGTCGGCGCAGCTTGCCGATCTCCTGGCCCAGCATCAGCAGGATGCGGTTGGTCGGCATCGGGCTGGCGACCACCTCGGCCAGCTCTTGGCTGCTGAGATTGTGGTACAGATCGGCGGTCGGGTCGGTGCCGCGCAGCTGATGCTTCAGGCTCCAGCTGAAGGCGATCAGCAGCTTGGCAACCTTTTGCTGCACCGCCGATTCGTCCGGCAGCAGGCTTTTGATCTGGCGCAGCAGGGAGCGCTCGGTAATCAGCAGCGAGCCCCACAGGTTGCGCGCTTCGACAAAGCGGCTGTAGCCGGCGTTATTGCGAAAGCCGAGAAAAATGGCGATGGCGATGCCCAGCAGGCTGAACGGTGCGATGGTTAAATGCACGCCGAGCTGTTCGTACCATTGGTAGCTGATCACCGCCACTATCGACATCAGCACGTTCAGCGATAGGCGAAAGGTGATCTTTGATAGCACGGAACCGTGCCAGGCGAACAGGCGAAAAAACCAGTTCTGATTCGGGCGAATGATCATGACGTGGGTGCTTCCTGGTGTCCTGCTATTGAGAATAGTCGATTCTTATCCGGCGGCGTTAGGCCGCCGTTGTCGATTGCCAGAGCCGCTGCGGATGCGTATAGACGGTGGCGCGCCCCGGTTTGCTGAAGCCCACCAGCGTCAGGTTGCTGCGTTCGGCCACTTCCACCGCCAGGCGGGTGGCGGCGGAAACGGCGAACAGGATCTCGACGCCGCACATGGCGGATTTTTGCACCATTTCATAGCTGGCGCGGCTCGACACCAGCGCCGCACCCTGCAGCCACGCCTGTTGGCTGCGGTAGCCCAGCAGCTTGTCGAGCGCCACGTGGCGGCCGACGTCTTCACATCCGCCGCTGAGCGCGCCGTCCGGCTGGATCCAGGCCGCCGCATGGGTGCAGCCGGTCAGTTTTCCTACCGTTTGCACCTCCTGCAGCTGCGCTAACGCCCGGTCGAGCAGCGCCAAATCGAAACGTTGCGTGAAAGGCAGCGGCGCGATGGGCTGAGCAACCTCCTGCAGCTGTTCCACCCCGCAGACACCGCAGCCGGTGCGGCCGGCCAGGCTGCGGCGCTTCTCTTTCAGCTGCATAAAGCGGCGGCTCGAGAGTTCCACATGCACTTCAATGCCGTTGCAGGCCGGTTGCTGGCGGATGTCGTAGATGTCGTCGGAGGAGGCGATAATGCCTTCGGACAGCGAAAAACCGATGGCGAAGGCCGCCAGATCTTTCGGCGTCGCCATCATCACCACGTGGGAAATGCCGTTGTACACCAGGGCGACCGGTACTTCTTCCGCCAGCCAATCCTGTTGCGCCTGAGCCAGATCGTTGCGCTGCCAGACCGCGTGGCGCGACAGGCATTCCTGTTTGATATCGTCGGTTTCTGCGAGGAGTAGGTGCTTGTTCATAACGTTCTCGTGACTGTCGGTGACGAGGCGCCGACGGGGATGAATTCTTATTAGCAGGTGTGGGGATTATACAGGATTCTGATCCCGCTCGCGTAGGGAATCACGCCCTGCAGGTTATCCACAGTTTTGGTGGATAACGTGTGTGCAAGGGGCAGTAAAACACTTAGCAGGCGTAAAAAAAAATCGCTCAGAAAATTATTATATTACGCGGCAAAGCGCGATCCGCAGGGGGATAGGGGGTTGCACGCGTTCGCGTTTTGTTTATGCTTAACTGTATAAATATACAGTTTGGTTATGATTATGCTGAGTAATTCAAGGTTGTATGCTTTTTCACCAGGTGAACCCCTAACGTTACCGCTGTTTGCCGATCGCGTGGCCTGCGGTTTTCCTTCCCCGGCGCAAGACTATGTCGAAGGTCGGCTGGACATCGGCAAGCTGCTGGTGCGGCACCCCAACGCCACCTATTTCGTGCGCGCCAGCGGCGAATCGATGATCGACGGCAATATCCGGGATGGCGATCTGCTGATTGTCGACAGCGCCCTGACGCCGGAGCACGGCAATATCGTGATCGCCGCGGTGGACGGCGAATTCACCGTCAAAAAACTGCAGCGTCACCCCGATGTGCGGCTGTTGCCGATGAACCCCGCCTACGCGCCGATCGTGTTCGACGACGAAGCGCAACTGGAGATCTTCGGCGTGGTGACCTTTATCGTCTACGCGGCCCGGTGACTTCGGCATTTTTTTTCACTTTTTTCTGCCCGATCTTTTTATTGGCGTGACCTCTCTACTGAGTTTCCAGTTCATTACACTCAGGGGAATCCTTCATGGCCATAAAAAACAAGAACGGCGCAGGGCGTACGTTCACATCAGCCAAACGTACCGCCGGGAAGCGGGTCGCTATCGGGGTAGGGTGCGCATTATCGGGCATGCTCACCTCCGCGATGGCGGCGCCCGGTGCGTCGGTGCCACCGGCGGCGGTCGAGCAGTCCGCTATCCTGCCTTTCGCCATTCCCGCCGGTGACCTGGCGCCCGCCTTGCAGACGGCGGCCGCTAAGGCCGGCGTGATAGTGATTTTCACGCCCGAACAGACGCGTGGAAAAAACACCGCGGGCCTGCAGGGGCATTATCGCCTCACCGACGCGTTCGATACGCTGTTGGTGGGCAGCGGATTGCGCGCTCAGCAAACCGCACAGGGATATCGGTTGGTCGACGCCGGGCCGGTTCAGCCGTTGACGATACCGGAACTGTCGGTGGTCGGCGGTTTGTCCGACAGCGTCGCCGCCGGCCGTTCGGTGTTGGATAAAGAAGACATCGAACGCGTGCAGGCAGACAATATCGCCAGTTTGCTTGATCGCTTGCCTGGCGTAGGGATGGCGGGCTCGCCGCGCCCGGGCGGCCAAAGCCTGAATATCTGGGGCATGGGGGACATGGAAGATGTGAAGGTCGTGCTGGATGGGGCGCCGAAGGGATTTGAGAAATATCGGCAGGGCTCGGTATTCATCGAACCCGAACTGTTGAAAAAGGTTGAGGTCGATAAGGGGCCGCATAACCTGTTGAACGGCAATGGCGGCTTTGGCGGGACCATTACGCTGGAGACCAAAGATGCTGGGGACATGCTGCTGCCGGGCGAAGATTTTGGCGGCTTGCTGAAGTACAGCTACCACACCAACGATCGTCAGGGCATTTACAGCGGTGCCTTGTACGGTCGTACGCCGGAAGGATCCGCCGACGGTTTGCTCTACATGAGCAAGCGTGACGGCGGCAACCTGAAGCGGCCGGACGGCACGCGTTTTGCCTATTCTGCCAACGATCAGGCTTCCTACCTGTTAAAAACCAATATTTATCTGAGCGAGGCGCAAACGCTGACGCTGTCGGCGATGCGATCCGATTCCGATGGCTGGCAGCCTTTTGCCGCCAAGCGGGACGATATCGCCGCGCCCAGCCAGGCGGATATCGATAAATATGGCCGGGAAGAAGCGTGGCGCCGCATTCTGGTGTATCGCGACCAGACAGACACCAATTACTCGGTGAAATGGAATCTGGCGCCGGAAGCGCAGCCGTTGCTGAATCTGACGCTGTCTTACGCCTATTCGAAGACCGAGCAGCATGACAAGCGGCCGGATTCCGCTTCAAAGTTCAGCTATCTCGGTACGCTGGGCAATGAAAGTTGGGTGAACTATACCGATCGGCAGTTTGACGTCAGCAATGAAAGCCGTTTCGCCAGCGGTCCGCTGGAGCACAAGCTGTTGCTCGGTGCGCGTTGGCATAAACATCAGCGCGATACCCTGATGTATTACCCTTCGCAGGTGAAAAATGCCAGTTACAACTACGGCTATTTCCAGCCGTACTACATGCCGGCGGGCGAACAGGAAACCCGCAGCGTTTATCTGCAGGATGCGGTTAGCTTCGGCAGCCTGACCGTGACGCCAGGCGTGCGTTACGATCATGTGACCAATACCGGGCAACCGAACCGGGCGCCGCGCTATAACGACAGCGATCCGCTCGTGGGCCATGATTACAGTAGCGTGACCTATACCGGCTGGTCGCCGCACTTGGGCGTGATGTGGAAAGCGACGTCGAATCTGTCCCTGTTTGCCGACGTCAGCCGCACCTGGCGCGCCCCGGTGATCGACGAACAGTACGAAGTACAATACGCCGCTTCCAGCGTGCCCGGTACCAGCCGCGGCCTGCAGGTGGAACGCATGACGGGCGTTCGTCTCGGCGCGGTGCTGGACTTCAACGATGTGTTGATGGCGCGGGACAGCCTGCAGATCCGCACTACGCTGTTCCGCAATCGCGGCAAGGACGAGATTTTCTATCGTCGCGGCGTAGTGTGTGACGCCGCACGGCACGGGGGCCAATGTGGGCAACCGTTGTCGAACTATCGCAACTTGCCGGGCTATACCATTGAGGGCGTGGAGCTCGAATCGTTTTATGACAGCGAAAGCCTGTTCGGCAGCCTGTCGTTCTCCTCGATCCGCGGCAAACGCGACGCTTCACCGCGCGATCCGTGGGGCAACGAAACCTGGATTGCCGAAATTCCACCCGTTACGGCACACGCGATGCTGGGCATGAAAGTGCCGCAGTGGGACATGGCCTTCGGCTGGACCGGCGATTTCGTACGTAAACAGGATCGTTCACCGGCCGACGGCGATCCGATGGCCGTTGTCTGGGCCCTGCCGAAAACCTCGGGTTATGCATTGCACGGCCTGTTCGCCTCGTGGCAGCCCAGCGGTTTGCACGGCTTCGAAGCCCGCGTGGCGGTGGACAACCTGTTCAACCGCGATTATTACCCTTACCTGGGCGAATCGGTGTCCGGCGTAGGGCGCAACATCAAGTTCAGCGTCAGTCAGCGTTTTTGACGATCCTGTCTGCAGGGGGCCATTTAGGCCCCTTTTCACGTTTCCTCCCCCGTATTTCCCTACTTTTTCGCCGTTTATAAATCATCAGCAATCGCTTGACACAGAAGTTACAATTTTAAAATAATAATAATTATCATTTTCAATCTCATTATCAATTGGTGTCACCGAATGGCAAGGAAAGAGGCCGCGGCAGCCAACGGGTTTGCTCAACAGCTTTACCTTGAGCATCACAGTTGGCTATGCCATTGGCTGCGACAGAAGGTTGGGTGTGCGCATCACGCCGAAGACCTGGCGCAGGATACTTTCATCAGTATTTTACTGAGCCCGCAGTTGCTCGCCATTCGGCAACCACGCCCCTTTCTGGCGACCGTAGCGCGCCGGCTGGTGGCGAATTATTACCGGCGTAAAACAATCGAAGAGAGCTATCTGCAGGCCTTGAGCGAGTTGCCTGCGATCGAGGCGCCCTCGCCGGAAGTTCGTCAACAAACCCTCGAAATGCTCGAACAGTTGGATCAGGCGTTGGACGGCTTGCCGGCGCACGTCCGCGAGGCTTTCCTGTTGGCGCACCTGCAGGGCATGCGTTATTGCGACATCGCTGAACGTTTACGGGTGTCGACCAGCTCGGTGAAACAATATCTGCAGCGCGCTAATTTGCACTGTTTCTTTGCATTGGCGGCGTAACGGCAGGTGCGGAACCCATGATGGAATCGGATATCGATCGGCAGAGCGCGCGAGAGGCCGCCGCGTGGTTAACGCAGCTGATGTCGGAAGAGGCAAGCGACGCGGATAGGGAAAACTGGCGACGTTGGTATCAGGCGAAACCGGAAAATGAACGCGCCTGGCGGCATATCGCCGCGTTTTCATCCCGTTTTTCTCTGCTTAACGGGGCGGCGGCGCAGCGTAGTCTGTCGCAGTTGCCGAACCCGCAACGTCGCCGGTTATTGAGAAGCCTGGCGGCCATCGGCGTGGTGGGGACGGTTGGTGTCGGTTCGGGCGCGCTGCCATGGCGCCCCTGGCTGGCGGATTACCGTACGGCGGTGGGGGAACAGCAAACCGTCGCGTTGGCGGATGGCGCGCAGTTGATGCTGAACACGCAAACGGCGGTCAACGTCAGCCGTCAGCAGGCCACATTGCTGGAAGGCGAAATGATGGTGAATCTGCCGCCGGAAAGCGGTGCGTTGACGGTGAGATTGCCGCAGGGCGAGCTCATGGTGCAGGCTGCTCGCTTCAGCATTCGCCTGTGGGAAACTTACAGTGATATCGCCGTTTATCTTGGCCGGGTCACGATCCTTTCACCGGCGCATCGGAACGCGGTGCTCAACGCCGGTCAGGGCGGCAGATTAAGCCGGCAAGGCATTGGCGAACCGTATCGCGTGACGCAAGAGCCCGGTTGGCGGCAAGGCATGCTGCTGGCCGACAACATGCGGCTGGACGACTTCCTGATGGAACTGGGGCGTTATCGTCAGGGCGTTATTCGCTGCCGGCCGGAGGTCGCCGGCCTGAGGCTCTCCGGTGCGTTCCCGCTGGCTGACCCCGAGCGCGTCATCGCGGCACTGCCCGGCGCGTTGCCGGTTAGGGTAAATATGCTGTCAAAATACTTCATCACCGTATCCTAAAGTTTTTTACTCTGCCATTAGGGCATTTCCTTTTCTATTGACCTGTTCTTTTTCTTTACCTGCCCGGTGCCGCGTGCCTAAACGACCTTTCTGACATACCCCGACTGCCGTTGACCGCTGCGTACGTTGGTCTGTTTTACGCTTAACCTGAGTACCGTTCCCTATGTTCAATCACAACGTATTATCTGGCGATTTCTCTTTACCCCCTACAGGCGGGCGATGGCGCTGGGCTACCGCCAATGTGTTGGCGTTGGGTCTGCATGGTGCGTTGTGGTTTGGGCTCGGTTATCACCTGATGCCACCGTTGCTGCCTGCGGCACAACCGATGGTGTTGATGATGGTTGCCGAGCCGGCTGAATCGACACCCAACACGGAGCCGATGCCAACCGGCGTGCGCCAGGTGCAGGCGGTGGCGCAACGGCAGGCCAATCGGGAACCGGAGGCGGCGATGCCTCCGCTGATTCATGCACCGCGTGCAACGGAGCGGCAGAGCAAGGCCAAAGGGCAACGGAACGACCCCATCAAACCGAAGACGGAACCGCCGCGCCCAAGGCAAGAAGAACAGGAAAAAATGGCGTCTGCAAACTCAAGAGCATCAAGTACCAGCGCGCCGCCGTCTCTGGATGGAAAGCGTGTTGCCGCGCCGCAAACCAGCGTGGCGTCGCAGCCGAGTCAGGATGCCTCGGTCTGGAGCGGCCTGCTGTTGGCGCATTTGAGCCGTTTCAAACGCTATCCCGCCCTGGCGGTACGCCAGCAGCGCCAGGGTATTGTTCAGGTTGCCGTGACGTTGGATCGACAGGGAAACGTGCTGGGCGTGAAGCTATTGCGATCGAGCGGCGTTGCTTCGCTCGATCGGGAGGCGCTTCAGTTACCGCAGCGCGCTTCTCCACTGCCCGCACCCGGCAACGAGATCGCAGCGGGGCAGGCGGAATTCAGCGTGACCATTCCGATTCGTTTCGATCTGCGTGAAGTTCGCCGTTAATGAAAAACTCGGCTCCAGGTAAACGGAGGGCTGAGTTAAAAGCCAAAGTGCATCAAACGGATAGCAGCGATGAGGTGGTTTCTACTTGATCGTCGCCAGAAAAATACAAATACTGTATGCATGAACAGTTATTTGGTGCCGCTATGAATAATAACCCACTGATGATAACGCCGGTCTGGCCTCTGGCGATGAAGGGGCAGTAGCCATGTTCGCCCTGGTAGACGTCAACAGTTTCTATGCTTCCTGCGAGACCATCTTTCGGCCCGATCTGCGCGGGCGGCCGGTGATCGTGCTGTCCAACAACGATGGTTGCGTGATCGCCCGTAGCGCCGAGGCGAAGGCATTGGGCGTGCCGATGGGGGCGCCTTATTTCAAAATCAAAGAGGAAATGCGCCGCCGCAACGTTGCGGTGTTCTCCTCCAACTACGCGCTGTACGCCGACATGTCCCGCCGGGTGATGGACACGCTGGAAGAGATGGCGCCGGCGGTGGAGATTTATTCGCTGGACGAAGCCTTTCTGCGGCTGGACGGTGTGGCGCACTGCGAGGCGCTGGAGCCATTCGGCCAGCGGGTGCGCGATCGCATCCGGCGCGAGCTGCATTTGACGGTCGGGGTCGGCATTGCGCCGAGCAAAACGCTGGCCAAGCTGGCCAACTTCGCCGCCAAGAAATGGCGCGGCACCGGCGGCGTGGTGGATTTATCCGATCCGGCGCGCCAGCGCAAACTGCTGGCGTTGCTTCCGGTGGAAGAGGTGTGGGGCGTGGGGCGCCGCCTGACTCGCCAACTGCAGGCGATGGGTATTCACACCGCGCTGCAGCTGGCGGACTGCGATACCCGGCTGGCGCGTAAAACCTTCAGCGTGGTGCTGGAGCGCACGATACGCGAGCTGCGCGGCGAATCGTGCCTGCAGTGGGAAGATGAGGCGGCCGCCAAAGAGCAGATCATCTGTTCCCGCTCGTTCGGCCAGCGGCTGACGCACTACCCACACATGCGCGAGGCGATCTGCAGCTACGCCGAACGCGCCGCCGAAAAGCTGCGGCAGGAAAAGCGCTATTGCCGCAACGTGTCGGTATTTATCAAAACCAGCCCGCATTCGGCGGGCGAAGGGTATTACAGCAATATGGGCACCGCCCGGCTGCAAACCTCGAGCAATGACAGCCGCGACATCATCGCCATGGCGGTACGTGCGCTGGAAAGCATCTGGCAGGAGGGGCGACGTTACCTGAAGGGCGGCGTGGTGCTGGGAGATTTCAGCGCCGCCGCCATGGCGCAGATCGATCTGTTCGACGACTGCCCGCCGCGCCGCAACAGCGAGCGGCTGATGGCGACCCTCGATCGCCTGAATCAGGAAGGGCGCGGGCGCGTGTGGTTCGCCGGGCAGGGGATCGTCAAGCCGTGGCAAATGAAGCGCGACATGCTGTCGCCGGCCTACACCACCCGGCTGGCGGACATTCCGGTGGTGCGGCTGGGGGAGCGGGCGCCGTGCTCCGCCGAATCGAAGGAAGAAAAACGCCGCGGGTGACAACCGGCGGCGTGGGTAGGCTGAGTGTTACTTCACCGCCGCCGGATCCGGCTTATCGGGGGCGATGCCATACAGCGCCATGGCGCGGTTGACCTCGCTGCGGGCGATACGGCCTTCGTCAGCCAGCAGTTTCAACGCGGCGAGCGCGATGAAATGGCGGTTGACCTCGAAGAACTCACGCAGCGCCTCGCGGGTGTCCGAGCGACCAAAGCCGTCGGTGCCCAAGGCGATAAAGGTGCGGTCGGGCAAGAACGGTTTGATCTGATCGCCGACGATCTTCATATAGTCCGTCACCACCACCACCGGGCCGGGATGCGCCGCCAGCAGGCTCTGAATATAAGGAACTTTCGGCGGATCTTCCGGATGCAGCAGGTTCCAGCGTTCGGCCGCCATGCCGTTGCGGCGCAGCTCGCTCAGGCTGGTGGCGCTCCAGATATCGCTGGCGACGCCAAAGTCCGCCGCCAACAGCTCCGCCGCCGCCAGCGCCTCGCGCATGATGGCACCGCTGGCGACCAGCTGAGCGCGCGGGCTCTCTTGGTTTGTCGTTTCGCTCTGTTTGAGCAAATAGGCGCCCTGGATAATCCCGTCCTCCACGCCCGCCGGCATCGGCGGCTGCGGATAGCCCTCGTTGAGCAAGGTGATGTAGTAGTAAATATCCTCTTGTTCAACGAACATCCTGCGCATGCCGCTCTGGACGATCACCGCGAGTTCATAGGCATAGGTCGGATCGTAGGAGACGCAGCTGGGGATCACCGAAGACAGCACGTGGCTGTGGCCGTCGTCATGCTGCAAGCCTTCGCCCATCAGGGTGGTTCTGCCGGAGGTGGCGCCGAGCAGGAAACCCTTGGTGCGTGCGTCGGCCGCCGCCCAGGCGAGATCGCCCACCCGTTGCAGCCCGAACATGGAGTAGAAGATATAGAACGGGATCGTCGCGACATCGTGGTTGCTGTAGGCGGTGCCGGCGGCGATCCAGGTCGATATCGCACCGGATTCGTTGATGCCTTCCTGCAAAATCTGGCCGTCTTTGGCCTCTTTATAGTAGCTGAGCTGCCCGGCGTCTTGCGGGGTATACAGCTGGCCGAGCCAGGAATGGATGCCAATCTGGCGGAACAGGCCTTCCATGCCGAACGTGCGCGACTCGTCCGGCACGATGGGCACGATCAGTTTGCCGATGTTGACGTCTTTGAGCAGCGTGCCGAGGATATTAACGAAAGCCATGGTGGTCGACATGTTGCGTTCGCCGCTGCCCTTCAGGAGGCCGTCGAAGCGCGATAGTTCCGGTATCGCCAGCGGAGCGGATTGGCCGAAGCGGGCAGGGATGTAGCCGCCCAGCGCGGTGCGCGTCGCGGTGATGTACTTCGCCGCCGCGCTGTCGGGTTCGGGCTTCAGGTAAGGGATCTCTGCCAGTTGGGCGTCGGAGATGGTCAGCCCTAAACGGTCGCGGAAGGCTTTCACCGCATCCTGGCTCATTTTTTTCAGCTGGTGGTTGATGTTCTGCCCTTCACCGGCTTCCCCCATGCCAAACCCTTTGACGGTTTTGGCCAGCACCACCGTCGGCCTGCCCGGGGTATGCACCGCCTGATGGTAGGCGGCGTACACCTTTTGCGGATCGTGGCCGCCGCGGTGCAGCGCCCAGATCTCATCGTCGCTCAGGTCGGCGACCAGCTCGAGCAATTCCGGATACTTGCCGAAGAAGTGCTCCCGCACATAGGCGCCGCTTTGCGACTTGAAGGTTTGGTAATCGCCGTCGACGCACTCCATCATGCGCTGCATCAGCAGCCCGGAGCGGTCTTTTTGCAGCAGTTTGTCCCAGCCGCTGCCCCAGATCACCTTGATCACCTGCCAGCCGGCGGCTTTGAAGGTGCCTTCCAGCTCCTGAATAATCTTGCCGTTGCCGCGCACGGGGCCATCCAGCCGTTGCAGGTTGCAGTTCACGACGAAGATCAGGTTATCGAGTTTTTCTCGCCCGCCCAGCGCAATCGCCGCCAGCGATTCCGGCTGATCCATCTCGCCGTCGCCGAGAAACGCCCACACCTTTCTCCCCTGGTGCGGTTTCAACTCGCGGTATTCCAGATAGCGCATGTAGCGCGCCTGGTAGGCGGCGGTCAGCGGCCCCAGCCCCATCGAAACGGTGGGATATTGCCAGAAATCCGGCATCAGCCGCGGGTGCGGGTAGGAGGAGAGGCCGCGGCGCGCGGATTCGCGGCGAAAGTTGTCGAGCAGCTCCTCGTCGATGCGGCCTTCGAGATAGGCGCGGCCATAAATGCCGGGGGAGGAATGGCCCTGGATATACACCATGTCGCCGGCGAAATCATCGGTGCGCCCACGGAAGAAGTGCGTGAACCCCACATCGTAAAGCACTGCGGCCGATTGGTAGGTGGCGATATGCCCGCCGACGTTGGAATGTTTGCCGGCACGCAGCACCATCGCCATGGCGTTCCAGCGAATAAACGCATTGATGCGCGCTTCAGCGGCCAGATCGCCGGGATACGTCGGTTGCTTATAGGCCGGGATCGTATTCACGTAGGGCGTGGTGACCATGCTGAAGAAATCACCGTGTTTTCGCTGATCGGCTTCGGCCATTCTTTCCAACAAAAAATGCGCGCGTTCACGGCCGTCGATGTCAGTGACACCTTCAAATGCCTCAAGCCATTCAGCCGTCTCTTGTGGGTCGAGATCTGCTTTTACCGCAGGTTGGTTCATAAAAGCTCCAAATGTACTTACCTGATAAGGCGCTGAGCGATACAGGGATTCAGTGAATTGCAAGTGCAAGAGTTGCAAATGCAACAATGGCGAAAGCCACTCTATCCCTTTACAATTGCAATTGCAACTCACCGGTTTTGACGAGAAAAATGACATGACAGATAAACAACCCGACCTGTGGTTCTCCTTTGTGCGCGCGCATCGGGCGATGATCAGAAAGATAGAGGCGAAGTTGTCGGAAGCGGGGCTGCCGGTTTACGCCTGGTATGACGTGTTATGGGGATTGGAAAGCGGGGAAAACGGCACACGCCGCATGCATGAGCTGGCGGACGTGTTGGTGATTGAGCGTTACAACCTGACCCGCCTGATGGATCGCTTGGAAAAAGAGCGGCTGGTCACGCGTTTTCGATCGGATGACGATCGCCGGGCCTCCTTCGCGACTATCACCGAGGAAGGCAAGGCCCTGCGGAAAAAGATGTGGGAGATCTACCGTTCGGTGGTCAACACCCACTTTCTCAACCAGTTCAGCGAAGAAGAGGTCGCACGCTTCTCCGACGCGTTGAACAATGCGATGCAGCTGGCCAGAGAGTGATCAGGCATCGGGCGTGATGTGCAGAACGCGCAGCGCATCGGCGATCAGCGCCGAAGGGATTTTCTGCTCGTCGGCCAGCAGTTTAAGGGCGCAGAGCGCAATCCATTCCGCCTGCGGGTAGTGGATTTCGCCACGCACCCGTGAATCTGAGCCCACCGCGGCAAAGCGCGCGGGAATGAATCGCCTGAGCTGATTGGCAATCAGGTGCGAGTAGTCGGTAACGGCGACGACGGGGGCATTCCCGGTACCCAGGCACGTTTTCAGATGGCATTCGCCGCCGCTGTCCTGGCGCTGCATGTCGGCGAGTTCGGCGTCCTGCGCCAACCGCGTGTAGCTGGGGCAACTCCAGATTTCAGACGCAATCCCCCAGTTTTTCAACACTTTGGCCGCCTGCTGAACGCGGGCGAGCGCTCGGCCAGCGCCGCACAGACGAACCTGCAACGGCGAGTCTGCCGCGGCGGCGACACGATACATTCCCTTGAACGCCTGTTCTGCGACAAACGGTTCCCCTGAAGAGAGGGGGCCATTGTCTGCGTTGGTCGCGAGATACACCATCTTCCTCGTTCCCTCCAGATAGAGCGCGTGGAGGGCGTGATGGAGTATCGCGCCGGTTTCTCGGGCATTGGCCGGATCGAAAGGCAACCAGCCCGGCATGGCCGTGAGCTGAAGCGGGAACCAGGCCTGAACGCCTTTGGGCAAATCGGCACTGCCAGTATCCGCATCGCTGATGAAAATCCCTTTACGATTGGTTTCCGGCTCAAGCCCGCGAAGCATGTCCACCGAGGGCGTGTTGACGAAGTAAAACAGCGGCTTCTCATAACGCTCTGATTGATGGCCAAACCAGAGCGGCCAGGCGGTGGCGTAGTGGGAACTCGGTGGCTCGGTGCGCCTTCTGCCGTCGATAAGCCAGATGTCGCCGCTGGCGTTAAGTTCGTCCAGCGTTTGCGCCGCCCAGGCGCTGGAAGAGGGACACGCGGCGCCGGCTTTTTGACTGACGGAGGTCATCTTGCGGATACAGGCTTCGGCCAGGGTTTGGGTTCTGGCCGAAGCGGCGGGCAGTGTTATACGTTGAGGCGACATGCGGAGTACCCTTTTTTAGTTGCAAGTGAGATGATTGTAATTGCAATTCATGACGTATGCCAATGACTTCTGAACAGGCCGCCGCCGTCCAGGCGTGACCTGCGGCGGTATATTCAGGTTCTGCGGAAGGGAGCCTATTTGTTTCACCGACCAGACAGCCGTCATCCGTTGTCCTTATTTCTGCGGTTTTTTATAAATGGCGGGCAGCTAAAAACGGTTTGCCGATATTACTCAGGCACGCGTTAGTGAACGCTAAACGAGGATATCGGCATCTTAAAAATAAAACGAAATAAGGATGAAAGCATATGCCTGGATTTAATTATGGTGGTAAAGGGGATGGAACTAATTGGAGTTCTGAACGCGGTACGGGCCCAGAGCCGGGGGGCGGCGATAAAGGCCATTCCGGCGATCGCGATCGCGGCGGCGCCGGCGTTGGCAGCAGCCCGGAACAGCAACAGATAGCGGCGATCCAAAACGATCCGGCGCTGCGCATGAAGCTGGCGGCGGTGATTAAGGCGGCGCGCAGAATTAACCCGGATGCGAAATTGCATATTGAAAGCGTCAGCCCATCCGGCACGCTGAGCCTTTCCGCCACCGGTTTGACGGCCGATCAGGCGAAGCACATTGGCCTGGGGGGACTGGTGATGGGGGTCAACGCCAAGGGGGTGACAGTGGCGATCGGGGATATCGAAACCGGCCATGCGCGCAAGCCCTCAACCCCTGGCAAAGGCGGCAACAATGGCCTGAATGCCGGGCAGATCGGCGCCTCTTCGTTAGGCAGTTTCGTGACAGACTCGCATCGCGATCGGCCCGTCAGCGGCTGGCATGGCAACGGCAAAACCGGCGAATTCTCGACGACTCGCACGACCGGGAGTTACTACGGTTTTCATCATTTGAAGGTGGAAAAGCAAGACGGAGTGGCGACCTACAGCCTCTACTATAAGGCCAATAAGAACCGGCCCGCGTTTATCGCCGTGGTGAGAGGGGATAACCTGAATGCCATGGAGGTGAAATATGCCAACGGCAAGCCGGTAAAATCGCCCGGCTCGGTAAAAACGATCGTTAAGGACTTCGTCGAATATCAAAATGCGGAATTAAAAGCCATCAAGGATGGCGTCAGCCTGGCCGCAGGTATCAATAAAGATATCGCGGAAAAGATCGGCGCGAAATACGCCAAACTCGCCAAGGATTTGGAGGCGGGAATTCAAGGAAAATATATCCGCAACGTGCAAGATGCGGAGAAAACCTACGAGCAATTGACGAAGGGCCTGAACAAAAAGCTCAAGGCGCAGGACAAAGCGGCGATTGTCGCCTGGCTGAAAATGATCGATGCGGAACAGTATGCCCGCAATGCGCGGGTATTGGGCAAGGTCTTCACCGGGGTGGACTGGGCGATCAAGGGCGCGGATCTGGTAAACGCCGCGATTGAAGGTTTCTCTACCGGCAACTGGAAAGCGTTCCGCAACCAGCTCGAAGCGCTCGGGTTGTCGATCGGCGCAGGGTATACGCTCTCCGTTATCGCCGCGTTTTTCGCGCCGACGCTGGTGTCGTCGACGGTGGGCATTTTCGCCTTCGCTTACCTGTTTGGCTGGGCCACCAGCTATATCGATGCGGCCCTTGCAGGAGAACTGGAAAAATTCATCCTCGAGATGTAACAAGCTCATGACAGAAGAGGGGGCATGCCCCCTCTTTTATGGGGTATGAACGCGCCCTGAACAATGCATTAGCATGTCTCATATAGTTCTTAAGTTGATGATTTTTATATGTGTAATTCGTCTTATGTAGCCATCTCCCCGTCATCGGATAATTTCATTATTTTTCTTCCTGTTATGTGATTTTCTTCACGTAAAACACTATTTATCATCCTTTATTCATTAGTGATATTTACATATAACAATTGTTCTCCTAGTTTGTTCATGGTTATTAACATTCGGATTAATGTTCTGTTGGAGTATGGATATGTTGACAGGAAAGTGGGTGCCTCTGCCCTTTATCCTTGTGGTTTCCTTATTGGCTGGGTGTATTGAAGTGGATATGTCCGTTCCCAGCTTTCCGGATATGGCTGCCAGTTTCGGTGTTTCTGAAGGGCATATTCAGCGTACGATCACCTATAACTTCTTGGGATTTGTGTTTGGCGCGTTGATTTATGGCCCACTGTCAGAGTCGATTGGTCGACGCAAAACCATGTTGATCGGTGGGGCTATCATGCTGTTAGGTGCTCTGGGATGTACCTACGCCACTTCAATCGATCTTTTGATGTTGTCCCGCTTTATTCAGGGGTTGGGGGCTTGCACGCCGGTGGTAGTGGCTTACGCGATCATCGCAGACCGTTATCAAGGGGCGGCCATGTACAGCATGATCGGTCTGGTTAATGCCTGTATCTCGATTTTCATGTCGCTAGCGCCAATCGCCGGTGGTTGGATTAATGAGCATTGGGGGTGGAGAGGAAACTATGCGGTTGTCGCGGTGATCACCGCAGCGGCGGTACTGCTGGAATTGTTGTTCCTGCCGGAGACGAAGAAAGAAAAAACGCCATTCGATCTCAAAGCCATTGTGGGAAGCTATGCCCGGCTGACGGCGAGTTTCCAATTCATGCGATTATCGTTGATTCCTTCACTTTTCTTTGCTGCTTATATGGTATTCATCGCCTCCAGCGCTTTTCTTTACCGTGAAACCTTTGCGTTCTCGCTGTCGGCATTTGTCGTTCACTTTTTTATTATCGTGGCGTCATTTTCAATCCCTAGCCTCTTTTCCGCCCGTATTATCGCCGCGTTTGGTGGCGATCGGCGCGCTGAGAAAATCGGTATGGCGTTAGCCATCGTCAGCATTCTCGCTCTACTGACGGCGACAACGCCTTGGGCTATTACCCTGCTGATGAGCCTGTTCTGCTTCGGTTTTTCTATCTGCTATCCGACGCTGTTCGCACGTTCCATGAGTGTCTACCCGGAAATTTATGGTGTGGCGGCCTCCTATATCATGAGCATGCGCTCGCTGCTGGTTGTGGCTATCACGGGGATGGCCAGCTACGTCTTTATCGGGCGGCCGGAGGAAATGAGCTATGTGATGGCGAGTGTGATAGGCGTTGTCGTGTTGTTGTCTATGTTGAGTATCGTGGCATCCCCAAGCAAAGCTGAAGAATAAATAATCGTTTTCGCGTGACCCCCGGCTAAATATTTATATTTGGCCGGGATCGGCATGACTTTTTAAATACATGTATTCCTTCATCTGGAGAATATCTATGGAAAACGAAACCATGGTTTCGAAGGGCGGTTTGTCTGCCGCCTATACTGATAAATGGGAACAGCGCGCATCAATAAGAACCCGCCCCGGTAAATTTATCGACTTTACTATTCCTGGCGCATTTTTCCCCGAGGAGAATCAGCCGATATTTTTAGCTGACATGATGAGCGGCATGGACAATGAGAGGAAGTCAAAAATACTTACTCAGTCATTGTTTAAATACCTCAATGATATCGTTAATCTTGAGATCAAACTCATTAACTCAGCATGCAATAAAATTATCTACGGCGATCTCGCTGTCAAATTTGACGAACAGATTAAATTGAATGCCTATACCGTCATCATCGATGAGTATTACCATGTTTATATCGCCAGACATATGATCAATCAACTTAGAGAGCATGATGCCGATCTCGGTGCGCTGAGTTACCCGGATTCTGACGCCTATGTGGCCGTTACAGAGGTGATGAAACGGTTACCTGAGCGCTGCCATGACATTTTCGAGATCATTGCGGTGTGCATTTTCGAAACGACCCTGGTGAGAGAGCTGGTGGAGTTCTTTAATAGTGACGGCGTTCATCCATCGATTAAATACTATGTTAATGACCATATGAACGATGAGTCCAGACACTATATTTTCTTTCTCGAATTACTTGGCTATATCTGGACGAGGTTGGATGAAAACGATCAGGCGATGATCGGCGGGCAGATCGCTGATTTCGTAAAAATGTATTTGAATGTTGAATCAGAGAAACAGTTTAACATTGAGCTGTTATCGAAGATAACTCATGATTGCGAAGCCAGCCGGGAGTCAATCAATAAGGTTTATCGCGGTTTTGAAGTGACGCCTGATGTCCCCATTGTTAAAAACGTGCTAATGGCTTTGAAACGAACCGGCATTCTGAATTCGCCGATAGTACGCCAGGGATTCGAAAATATTGGTTGGATAATTTAATCATGGAGATGGGTATGGATAGTTTCGCCTCGCATAAAACACATTCTAAACTGGCCTATTTGACTGAAACAAAGATGTTGGCCGATGAAATAAAAGCGCGTTTACGGAATAGCAATTCGCTTATTCTTCCATTAGAGAGAAATCTTGAACTGGTCGATCAATTAACGGAGTTTGAGCTTGGTCGTTTCCTCCTGCATAACCGCGGCCTCAATGGCTACTGGACGTCTTACATTTTCCAGCATCCCGCCGGAAAACCCGCCGAACATGTTTTGGAAGACTGGCTTCTGAATCGCTCGTTGCTGTGCCGGGCGCGCGAGCGTTACTACCGTTATCAGACCTTGCTGGCTGAGTTGATTACGCAGGCGGAGACGCTAGCTTCAATCCCGTGCGGTGTGATGGATGATTTATTGGATTTGGATTACAGCGGCCATGGCGCGGTGCAATTGACCGGCATTGATCTTGACCCGGAGTCACTTTATCACGCCAACGAAAAGGCCAAGCGCGTTGGCATGGCGAACCGTTGCCGATTCTCGCAGCAGAATGCCTGGGAGTTAAAAGAAAAAAACGCTTTCGATGTGATTACCAGTAACGGCCTGAATATGTATGAGTCTGACCCGGACAGGCTGGTGGCTTTGTATCGTCGGTTCTTCGAGGCATTAAAACCAGGGGGAACCTTGTTGCTCAGTTTCCTCACGCCACCGCCGGAAAAGAACGCGCCCACCGGTGAGTGGGATAAATATGAAACGCCAATGGCGGACCTTTTGCAGGAGTTCGCGATCTTTGGCGACATTATTCAGGCTACCTACCTTAATTTCACTTCAGAAGCAGAGATCAGGCAACAGATAACCCAGGCAGGGTTCACGGTTAAAGATATCAACTACAGCTCACGCGGCGTGTTGCCGATCCTCGTGGCGGTAAAACCCTGATAACCCAAAAGAGTAATATCCATGAAGATTCTGAACATTCTTGTCAACCACACCGTAGAACCGTTGCGCAGCCATATTGTCCGTTACTTGCTGGATGCCGGCCACTTTGTCTACTTAATCGGTCTGAGCGACGCTGAGCGAACGCGCTGGACAGGTTCGCAGCACAACCTCTTTTGCTATTCCGACGTTGGCGATCAGCGTATCGACTATGAGCTCTGTCTCGAAGAAAGCGCCTCGGTGAGAGGCCCCATCATCCGGTTAGCCGTTTTCGCCGATCGACAAAATGTGTTGTTCCAGATTCATGCTGAAGAAGACGGGAATATCAGGGCGTTAGCTGAGCGTGAGCTGCCGTGGCGGGAAGCCCGCCGAGCGTTGTCGCAGACGGTGTTGGGCGAGTTGTTCATCGATGGCGTGGTCATGCTCAGCCGTGAGGCGAAAGATCTGGATATTGCTCTGCCTGAAGGGCCAAACCGAGTTACGGATTGGCTGGTTGCCCAGCAGAGGGTACAGCAAGAGCAGCGAGCGCTGGAAAACGATGAACCGCGTTATGGCTGCTTCAACCTGAGGGATGAAGTGTCTGCCGTTAACGATGCTGCAGTGGTTCAACGGACCATCGATGGCGTTGCGCAGCCGCAACAGGCTTTGCTGTTGGCTTTCCAGTTGCAGTTTCTGCTCAACGCACGGCGGCCTGGGCTTTATGCTCTGCAATTGCAAGATAGGCAACGCAGCAGCAAAGTATTACGGTTACTCAACGGAACGGAAACATACGCCGAGCTCTCTCCTTGGTTAGTGCGGGTACTGCAGGGGGACCCGGCGAACCCATTCTACGAATCCCATCATGACGGCCGTTTTTTATCTGTGGTTGGTGTAGATGTCATCATGGATGAGGGGGATGTCGACGCGGCAGCGGCCCCGATCAGGATCGTATGGAACAGCACGCGCTGTACGCTCAGTTTGCAATTTTACGGCGAAAACCCCTTTTTCGACGTTGTAGCCGCAAATATCGATGAGTTTATGGCGGCGCTCGCCACATTCATGCGTAATGAAGGGGATATAGATGCGTTGACCGGCGTGTCTGAAAATAGCTACCAACGTTATTATGCGAAAATTAATGCCACGCAATGTGAATATCCGAGACAGACTATCGTCGGGATGTTTGAACAACAGGCAAGGGCGCTTAACGATCACCCTGCAGTGATAACGAAAAATGAAACGCTCAGTTATCGAATGCTGCAGCAACAGGCCAGTCGCCTGGCCGACTATCTGCAACGGCAATATGGGGTAGCGGCAGGCGACAAAATTGCCTTGATGATGCCGCGTGAGGCGGAGTTGGCAGTATGCCTGATGGCCGTGCTTAAGCTGGGATGCGCCTATGTTCCGATCGACAAAAATGCGCCCGTAGTGAGGACCTATTCTATTTTGGCCGATGCCCAGCCGGCGTTAATCATCGGTGCGCATGCTCAGTCAGCTGGCAGCCTGCCGCAAGGGCTGAGTTATTTGGATTGGCGTGAATATGCCGCTTCTCCTTTCGCTGGGGCCGACGGTTGCAACGAATTCCCCTCCCAGGCTGAGGCTTCAGCATTGGCCTATATTATTTACACCTCGGGAACGACAGGTAAGCCTAAAGGGGTTGCCGTAGAACATCGCAGCTTTGTGAATATCGCCAGCGATATTTCTCGACGCATGTCTGTGACGCATCAGGATCGTTTTCTGGCGATCACGACGTTGGCATTTGATATTTCAACTCTGGAAATATTTATGCCGCTCATGTTTGGCGCCACGGTGGTATTAACCGACCAGAAGACGTTGTTGGCGAATAATGACTTGCCGCACTTTATCGCGAGTCATTCCGTGAGCCTGATGCAGGGGACGCCTTCTTTTTGGCATCAGGTCGCGCAGCAATATGCCGAGACAACGCTACCCGTTCGGGCATTGTGCGGTGGGGAAGCGGTGCCGCATGCGGTGGCGCGTTGGTTGTCAGAAAACACCGAGCGTGCGTGGAATGTGTATGGGCCAACCGAAACGACGGTTTGGTCTACCGCGGATGAACTGTTGCCTGGGGTTGATAGCGTCACCATTGGGCGCCCGCTGGCGAATACCCAGTGCTTTATCTTGGACGAACGGCGGCGTTTACTTCCTCCCGGCGTGATCGGGGAAATGTATATTTCGGGGTTGGGCGTTGCGCGCGGTTACTACGGCAATGCGCGTCAGACGCAAGCAAGCTTTTTGCCGAACATATGTTCCAGCACGCCGTCAGCCTGGTTCGGTCGCATCATGTACAAGACGGGCGATCGCGTGCGTTGTTTGCCCGACGGCAGATTTGAATACCTCAGCCGATGGGATAACCAGATAAAATTGCGGGGACATCGGATCGAACTGGGTGAAATAGAGTCGGTTTTGCGAACCTACCCCGGGATGCAGCAGGTTGTTGTAAATTTACAGCCGGCCAAGGAAGAACAACAGGCGTTCCTGGTTGCCTATTATCAGGCCAAATCGCCGGTGGCACGCCAGCAACTGCAGGATTATCTGGTGACGCTGCTTCCGGACTACATGCTCCCCAGCGCTTATATGTACCTGCCTGAGATCCCCTTGAATATGAATGGCAAAGTGGATCGTAAAGCCTTGCCGCAGGTACAAGCGCAAGATAAAGCGCATTACGTAGCGCCGGGAAACGAGTTCCAGCGATGCCTGTGCCAGCTATTCCAGGATGTATTGGGGAGCGAAAGCGGACGAATCGGCATTACCGACGACTTTTTTGCTTTGGGAGGCAACAGCCTGTCGGCCATTCGCTTGGTAAATCGCATAAACGGTACGCTTCAGTGCGATCTGAAAGTTAAAGATATTTTCGAAAGAAAAAATGTGGCCAGGTTAACGCCATTGGTGGCCGCCGGGCGCGGCAGTTTTCTTTACCAAGACTACCAGATTGCACAATGTGATGAGACCCATCTGTACCATCCTTTCCCGCTGAATAATGTTCAGCAATCTTATTATCTGGGACGAATGAAAAGTTTCGATCTCAGCGAGGTCTCTACCCATATTTATAATGAATTTGTTTTCGACCATATTGATCACGAAAAATTGGAGCGTGCCTATAATCAACTTATTGCACGCCATCCTGCGTTGCGCACCGTATTTGAAGAGGGAGAACAGCGATTTTTAAGTGCGGCAGCGCATTACAAAATAGGCTACCACCCCCTGAGAAATGAAGACGAGCTATTGGCTTTGCGCGCCGAGTACTCGCACAAGGTTTACAAACCGGATTGTTATCCGCTGTTCGATATTTTCCTGAGCGAGTATCAAGGGAAATACCTTCTGCATGTCAGCTTTGATGCCATTATCATTGACATGACCAGTTTTGAAATATTATTCGGCGAGTGGATTGCGTTATATCACGACGAAAATCTGGCGCTGCCGCCGCTGGATATCAGCTACCGCGATTATCAGCTGCAGTACGAGCGCCTGCGCGGCAGCGCATTATTTGAGCGGGCGCAGCAATATTGGCTGCAGAAAATCGATGATTATACGCTGGAGGTCGGATTGCCGCTGGCCGCGCATCCCGCCAGGATCGATAAGCCGAGCTTCCGGCGTTTGTCTGCGACGATACCCATGTCGAGTTGGCAAAAGATCGTCGACAAATGCCAGCGCTTCAATATTAGTCCGACCGCTCTGATCCTTGAGCTCTACAGCAGAACGTTATGTTATTGGTCTGGTCAAGAGAGCCTTTGCCTTAATTTAACGCTGTTCAACCGTTTGCCGTTACATTCTCAGGTCGAGCAAATTATTGGCGATTTTACCGTTTTAAGCCTGTTCAATTACCAACGTCAAAATGGCGTTGCGATGAGCGAACAGCTATCGGCTATCCACCGCACCTTGCTTAATGACGTCGATAATAATTTATTTGACGGCATTGACGTACAGCGTTTGTTGAAACAGCGGCGGAATCTGCCCGCCAATACGGTTATCGCGCCGGTGGTGCTGACCAGCGTGCTTGGCATGAACAATAAAGCGAGCATGTTTGAATTGCCGCTTAATGAAGGATATCGCGGCGTTCAATACGCAATCTCCCAAACGTCTCAGGTGTGGCTCGACCATAAAGCCTACGAAAACGATGAAGGGTTCGTTGCCGAGTGGGATTATGTCGAACAATTGTTTGATGAGAAAACCATCAAGGCCATGCACGAAGGCTATTGTTCTCTGATTCGATGGGTGGCAGAACACGATTGGGAAACCATGTCATTCCCGCAGCCTGAACTGCCGGCGGAACATGCGGAAGCGGTCATGCGCTGGAATGCCACGCAAAGTACGGTGTCGGAGCAAACGCTGCACGGGTTGTTCCTTTCCAGTCTGGAAACGCCGCAAACGGCCGAGCGCATTGCGGTGATCGAAACCGAAGGCGAACGCCACTTTACCTACGCCAGGCTGGAACAGGACAGCAACACGCTGGGGCGTGCGCTATTGCGGCATACCAAGGGCGAAAAGGGACGTATTACCGCTATTCTGCTGGAGAAAGGGTATGCGCAGGCCGTCTCAACCCTTGGGATCATGAGAAGCGGCGGCGCTTATCTGCCGTTGCACATCGAATGGCCATGGGAGCGCATACGCGACATTCTGCAGCAAGCCCGGTGCGATATCTTGCTGCTCTCTGCTCAGCAGCGTCATGACCTGGCACATGAGCTGTCGGCGTTGCCTTCGGATATCACGATTTTGGTGTTCGACGAGATAGTGGCGCCGGCGCAGGAACGTGCGTCGACGGAGGTTGCCTGGCCGATCGTCAGGGCTGACGATCTGGCCTACATTATTTTTACCTCTGGCTCTACCGGTAAACCGAAAGGGGTAGCGATCGATCACCAGGGGGCGGTCAATACCATCCTGGCTGTTAACCAACGTTGGTCGGTCGGTCGGGAAGACCGGATACTGGCGCTGTCCGAGCTGAGCTTTGATCTGTCCGTTTACGATCTGTTTGGCTTGTTGGCCGTGGGGGGCGGTGTGGTGATCCCTTCCCAGCGTGAGACCAAAGTGCCGCAAGCTTGGGTGGCCGCGCTGCGCCGACATGACGTGACCCTCTGGAACTCGGTGCCGCAATTAGCGGGCCTGCTGGTTGACGAAGTCGAACCTGCGACGCAGGCGCTAACCCGGTTACGGCTGTTCCTGTTGAGCGGCGATTGGTTGCCGCTCAATTTGCCTCATCGCCTGAAAACCCAATCGCCAGACAGCAAGATGGTGAGCCTGGGGGGCGCGACGGAGGGCAGCATCTGGTCCATTTGGCATGAAATCGATCGGGTAGACGCGAGGTGGAAAAGCATTCCTTATGGCGTCGCCATGCCGAATCAACAGATGTGGGTGCTGGATGAGTGGGGGAGTGCTTGTCCTTTCGGCGTAACCGGAGAAATACATATCGGTGGGCTCGGCGTTGCTCAGGGATATTGGCAGGCTGAAACGCTGACTCGAGAACGCTTCATTTATCATCCAACCTATGGACGCCTGTACAAAACCGGCGATCTGGGTCGCTGGTCGGCGGAAGGCTATATCGAGTTCCTCGGCCGAAGAGATGCCCAGGTCAAGCTTAACGGTTATCGCGTGGAGCTGGAGGATATCGAGAATAACTTGAGCCAATTACCTGGGATCCGGCAGACGATCGTGCGGCTCAGCGAGGGTGACCTCATGGCTTACGTTGTTCCCGAGGCGCAACAGCCGGTGCCGCTCTATTTTGCTAACCGCGACGCATTCGTGCTTTCGCTGCCGGCGTTACGTCAAGATCTGCAACCTTCGCGAGCGATACCCTATCCGTTGGATGAAGCGGTTTACCGTGCCCGCAAGAGCACTCGCCAGTTTACCGCGGAGGCGTTATCCGCCGAAACCATCAGCAGTCTGTACGAAGCGCTGCCGGGGTGGTTGACGCAACAGATGGCGCAAGAGGGAAGCGCGCTGCCGCCTGCGTCTTTGGCCGGGCTGTTGGCCGTATGCGCCGCTTTCCGTTCGCCGCAGCGCGCGTTGCCAAAATATCGCTATCCTTCGGCCAGCAGCCTCTATGCGGTGCAAGTGTATCTCGGGCTCCCGGCGGCGATGGGAGAATATGCCGCGGGTTATTACTACTACCATCCGCTGGAACAGCATTTGTACCAGGCAGAAGCGTCGGGAGAACACACCGGGCCTTATCTGGACTTGGTGGTTCGGTGGGAAACCATCACCGCGTTATATGCCGAGCGCGCATTCGCTTTGGCGCAGATAGAAGTCGGCCACATGTTGGCCTTGCTGACTGAGCATCTCCAGTCTTTGGGCGTCGCTTATTACGTCAAGCCCGCTGACGCCGTTTCACCTGACGAGGGGGCATTAGCGTGTCGGATCCACCTCGGCGTTTGCGCCGTCACTTCACCACCGCAAGTCAGCGTCGATTTCAGCGTGATGGAAAACGAGGGGGGAACCTATGTCGCTCGCGCGTCAGGGCGACACTATTGCCTCGGTGAGACCTCCGTGCTGGCCGAATCATCAGACGTGTACGGGGTGTTGCAGTCGTCTCAGGTGTTGTTGCAGGTCCATGGCGCTAAGAACGCGTGCCATTATCAGGCCAGTGGCTGGATGATGCAGCGATTTGGCGCGCTCGCCGCCCAGCGGCGAATTGGCGGCTGCATTCTTGGCGTCACGCCGGCCGAGGACACGTTGTGCAGCATGGCGATAGGGTATGCGCGGGCCGAGGATGAACCGGTCTTTGACGTTCCTGCGCTCACTGTCTCGATGACCCAGGCGATCAGACGGCATTTGGCGCGTCGTTTGCCGGACTATATGTTGCCGCAGCACGTTACTTTGATCCCGGAAATCCCCTTGTCTAACAACGGTAAGGTCGATACATCACGCTTGCCGAAAGTCGTCAAGCACAGCGAATGTCTGGCTCCGCGCAGCGATGATGAGATACGGATGCGCCGACTTTGGGCGGAGCTTCTGGACAAGCGTGAAGAGCGAATCGGTTGTGACCAAAGCTTCTTCACTCAAGGGGGGAATTCGCTTCTGGCTATGCGACTGGTACGCAAGATCAACCTCGCGACGGGAACCGAGATGCGTCTGGAAGACCTCTACAACAACAATACGATTCAGGAAATGGCGGCGTGGGTCGCCGGGCAACCTTGTGGCAACGGCAGAGAAGAAGGGGCGCTGTAATGATGTTGACGGATTTATTGAACAACCTGAAAAAAAATAACATTTTATTGTGGGCTAAAGCGGACGATCGGTTGGGTTTTTCTGTCGACAAGGATATCGGCTTTGATGCCGATCTGAAGGCTGAAGTGGCGGCACGCAAAGACGAATTGTTGGCGCTGTTACAGGACAATGGCGTGACCAGCGAACAATCCGCGAAGGAAACGTCTTTTCTGAGGCTACCGCCAAGTAGCTGGCCACTTGCGCTGGACTCAATTCAGCAAGGCATGTATCTGCAAAGCGACATCGACGGCTTGCCGTATACCTATACGGTACCGTTGTTCATTGGATTGCCGCAGGTGGATATCGCGCGGTTGCGAAACGCGCTGCAAACCTTTTTACGGCATCAGCCCCTGTTGCGTCAGTCGATTGATAGCGATATGAAGCGCGTTTTTCTGGCGCCTGAGCAGTTTGCACTGGAAGTAGAAAGGATTTCCTGGTCCGAGCTGGAAAGTAAGAAACGGGCGTTGGCACAACAAATCTTCCCTATGCCGGAAGGGCAGTTTGCGCGCTTTGTGCTGCTGGTGCGGGCTGAGACGCAAGAGGCCGTTTTGGCGTGCGTTCACCATCATATGCTGTCTGATGCCCCTTCCGTCCAGCATTTTGCTCATCAACTGTTGAGTGCGTACGCCACACCGTCTGTATCGGCGCAGCCTGAAGCGGGGTACCTGGATTACTCCGCATATCAACAGTGGCGGGTGCGGCAAGATGATGTTCAGGCGTTCAGAACATCGTTGGCCGCCCGTTTGAATCAGGCGGAACCGCCGGCATTGCGACAGCGCCATCTCTCTGGCGTGGAGAATCGTGCCTTTGCCGTGCAGGCAGGATTGACGTCGGAGGTTGTCGAGCGTTTGACGCAGGCATGCGGCGAACGGGGACTGACGCTCTATTCTCTGTTGTTTACGACGTTCGCCCATGTATTACGGACCTTTAGCGGCCAGGACAGCGATTTCCCTATTGGACTGACAGTGATGAATCGCCCCGAGGCGTTCAGCCGAGCCATTGGGCCGTTTATCAGCACCCTGCCGGTTATCGCCGCATTGCGCGCAGACCAAAGCGTGTTGAGCAATGTCAAAAGCATTCAGCACGATATTTTGCAGTTGCAGGAACATCCGTGGGTGAACATTGGGCACTTGGCGCCGGAGATCGACGGTGGCGCGGTGCGCATCAATGAACTGGTTCAGCTGCTATTTACCTTCCATAACTTTGAAAACGGCGATATCGCCGTCCCCGGCGTGGAATATCGTCTGGAGTCTTATCCCGATCTGGCGGAAAAGTTTGGCATGTCCTTATTTGCCGCTCAACGAGACGGTCAAATCGATTTCACGTTAACCGCGGCGGAGAATCGTTACGAAGAGGACTACGTTCGCAATATTCTCGAGGCGTTAGTTTATGCGCTGGGCCAGTTTGATCGGCAATCCTGGGAGACGCCGCTTGAACAAATCGATTTAATCACGCCAGCCCAGCGTCGGCAGGTGCTGTCTGAATGGAATGACACGCGCTGCGATTATTCAGAAGATGAGCATATCGCGTCTTTATTGGAAGCGCAGGTAGCGCTGACGCCGGACAATATCGCCTGTGCGGATCGGCATCGGCAATTGACGTATCGCCAGTTGAATCTACAAGCCAATCAGTTGGCGGCCGCCTTATCGTCACGTGGGGTGGGGCATGGCGCCTGCGTTGCGCTGTGTCTGGATCGCAGCGTCGAGCTGTTGGTCGGTATTTGGGCGATCCTGAAATTGGGGGCCGCCTATTTGCCTGTCGACCCGGCATTCCCCGACGATCGTCTCGATTACATTCTACAGGATAGCCGGGCCGACGTAATTATCTGCCATCAGGCCTACCGACACCGGGTGGCGGCGCCAGGGCGGCGGCTGGTGGTGTTGGATGATGAATCGCTGCGCCACGAGCTTGAGTTGTTGAGCGATGAAAACATGGCGCGTCAGATATCACCGAACGATCTGGCCTATGTCATCTATACCTCCGGGACCACAGGGCAGCCCAAGGGCGTGATGTGCACGCACCGCGGTTTGATCAACCGTATCCAATGGATGAATAAATCCTATCCGCTGACGGCAGCCGATCGGGTGTTACAAAAAACGCCGTACATTTTTGACGTCTCCGTATGGGAACTGATTTGGGCCTCTCTTTACGGCGCCAACATCGTTTTTGCCGATCCGGATGGCCACAAGGACGCGGATTATCTGATTGAGCTGATCGAGCGCGAAACCATCACCGTACTGCATTTTGTGCCATCCATGCTGGCGGCTTTTACCGAGACATTACAGGGCATTCAACGCGATCGAAACGTCAGCTTGCCGAGCTTGCGCTACGTGTTCTGCAGCGGTGAAGAGCTCAAACTGACCCAGGTCAAAGGGATTAAGCAGTGTTTGCCTCATATCGCCCTGCACAATCTTTATGGGCCAACCGAAGCCTCCATCGATGTGCTGTATTTCGACTGTAACGATCCGGATATAGATAATGTCCTGATCGGGCGGCCGATTGATAACATGAAAGTGTTGGTCCTGGACAAAGGGCAGCGGCTTTTGCCGCCCGGTGCGGTGGGTGAACTCTACCTTTCCGGCGTCGGACTGGCGCGCGGCTATCTGAATAAAGCGGCGCTGACGGCGGAGAAATTCATCGTCAATCCGTATTGCACCGAATGGGATGAGCGGGCGGATGACTATGCCTGTTTGTATAAAACCGGTGATTTGGTGTATCAGCGGAATGATGGGCAAATCGTTTATGTTGGCCGCAATGATTTTCAGGTGAAAATACGCGGATATCGCATTGAGTTGGGTGAAATCGCCCAGCGTCTCGAAGCGTTTGACTTGGTGCGCCAGGCGGTAGCGCTGGTTTATCAACAGCCCCATCCCCGCCTCGTGGCCTATTACACGGCGCAGGCACCGTTGCCGGAGGCGACGCTACAACACTTTCTTGCCGCCGCCTTGCCCGAGTACATGGTGCCGGAGACCTTTATCTGGTTGAAAGAATGGCCCGTCACGGTGAATGGCAAACTGGATCGGCGTGCGCTTCCTGAACCGTCTCTGCCGGTCGTACAGGAACGTGTCGCACCGCAGTCGGAGAGGGAAGCGCAGATCGCCGCCATTGTTGCGGAAATGATGGGGATCGATGAAGCGCATTTCAGCTGTGAGGCTAACCTGTATCAGTTGGGGCTGGACAGCATCATGGCGATCAAGCTGGTGAGCAAATTGCGCCAGGCGATGGGCGTATCGATCCGGGTGAAAGACGTGTTCGCCAGCAAAACCGTGCATGCACTCCATTTACGTCTCGCTCAGCATCAGCAGCAGGTGATGATTGAAGGCAAACGGGAGCAGGGCGTATTGGTTGGCGAGTTGCCGCTGCTGCCTGTCCAACGCTGGTTCTTTGACTGCGCATTCCCTTATCCGAGTTATTGGAACCAGGCGTTTCTGCTGGATGTGCCGGCGCTGGACGTCGAACGCCTGCGCGAAGCGCTGCACGCATTGATTCAACATCACGATGCGCTACGCCTGACGTTTACGTCTGAGGATTCGTCGCATTGGCGCCAAGGCTATCAACCGATGACGGACGCCATCGAACTGCGGTGTCATCATGTCGAACGCTCGGCACCGCAATGGCAAGAGGCCCTGTCCGCCGTGCTGACCGAATGGCAAAGCGATATCGATCTGGCCGACGGGCCGCTTTATCGTTTTGGTTATGTCACGGGGTTCGACGAGGGGCGAGCCCGTATTTTCTGCGCTTGCCACCATTTGGTGCTCGATAGCGTCAGCTGGGGCATTCTGGCCCGCGATCTGGCGAACGCCTACCACGGTGAAAGCCTTGGAGATAAGGGAACGAGTTATCGTCAGTGGACTGAGCACTTCGAGCAATATTGTGCCAATCACGCGGAAGAGGCGTCTTACTGGCGGGCCAGGATGGCGGACTACCGCCCCGTTGCGTTGCCGGCTGCGCGCGGCGCTACGATGGCATGCAGCCGCCTCGCGTTATCAATAAAAGTGACGCAGGCGCTGCAAACCGAGGGTTTACGTGCCTTCAATGCGAAAGTCGACGAATGTTTGCTGGCGTGTGCAGACGGCATGCTCGCTCACTGGTTTAACGGAAAGCTGACCCATGTCACCGTTGAAGGGCACGGACGCGAAGAGATTGATGCTACTCTGGACGTTCATCGTTGCGTCGGGTGGTTCACATCACTTTATCCCTGTGCGCTCTCATCCTCTCCCGATCCGGCAATGCGTTTGCAGGCGGCCAAAGCGCAACTGCGCGGCGTGCCTCATCAAGGCGTAGGATTTGGCGCGTTTGCCCGTGAGCTAGGGTTGCCGCTGCCCAATGTTTGTTTCAACTACCTGGGACAGCTGACTTCGCCGGATGAAAAGGATTGGGCGCTGGTCATGTCGCCGGTCGGTGAGACGCGCCATCCTGACAACGGCTTGCCTTTCGGTATTACGCTCTTTAGCTACATAGAGCAAGGTCGGTTGCAGCTCGAAGTCGTCAGCGGTCTGTCCGGTGAGCAAAATCAACAGTTGCTGGAGGCCTGGGAGGCGGCTATAGACACGCTGATAGCGTGCTGTGAACGGCAGGGAAGAACCCAATACGGCCTTGGCGATTTCATCAATGTTGCGGATGAACGCGACTTACAGCATTTACCTCTGCAGGGCGGTGCCGAAAACGGCGACTGCTTTGCCATGACCGAGATTCAGAAAGCCTATCTGGTTGGGCGCTTTGAAAACTATGAGATCGGCAACGTCGCCAACCACATCTACAACGAGTTCGTGTATCCGCGCCTTGATGACGAACGTCTGGAGCTGGCGATTAACCGATTGATCGCCCTCTGTCCGGTGCTGCGCACCGTGTATGACGCGGAAAGCATGACTCAGCGCTTCATTTCGGTGTCGCAGGCCGGCCATTATGCCTTGGCGGTGAATGACCTGCGCCTCGACGATGAGGCTACCGCGCTGGCGCGCGTGCGCAAGCGTCTGTCCCATCAGGTCTATCAGGTCGACCGTTTCCCGTTGTTCACTTTTGAAATCAGCCGGCTGCGCGATCGCGACGTGCTGCATATCAGTCTCGATCTGATTTTGCTGGATGTGCAAAGCCGTCTGGCGCTGTATCAACTGCTTAATGCGCTGTATCGGGGAAATGTCTTGCCGCCGCTGGCAACCGTGAACTTCAAAGACTACCAGGAGCATCTGGCCCATCTGAAGGCCTCCCGTTGGTATCAACGAGATTGCGCTTATTGGCAGGACAAGCTGGCCGATATGCCGCTGCGGCCAAACTTACCGCTCAAGGTACCGTCGGCCACGGTTGAACACCCGCGCTTTGCAGAGCATACGCTATATATAGACAAACAAATTTGGCAGGATTTCAAACGGCAAGCGCAGCATTATCAGGTCTCATACTCGTCGGTATTGCTGAGCCTCTATGGCTACCTCATCGCGCGATATTCCGGCAACAGCGAGTTTCTCATTACCATGACGCTGTTCAATCGCTACGCGGTTTGCGAGGACGTAAACGACATTTTAGGTGATTTTACCTCGACCAACCTGTTCCACTTTCGCGATGCCGGCGAGGATCTGTTCACCACCATCGAGACGACGCATAAGCGCATGTGGGACGACATTCAGCATGCGTTGTACAGTGGGTTGGATGTGCAGCGCGATCTGGTGAAACTGCACGGCCTGGATCGCCATTCGGCGGTGTCGCCGTTGGTCTTCACTGGCGTCGTAGGGCAACAAACCGGCGATTGGGATAAACAGGCGTATCTGGAAGACAGCGAGGCGCGCGAGCAGCGATATTGGTGTGCGCAAACCTCTCAGGCTTGGATCGACCTGCAGGCTATTGAAGTCGATGGCCGCTTTATGAGCAAGTGGCTTTATGTCGAACAGCTGTTTGATGAAGAAACCATTGCGCATTTGAATCGCGCCTATTGCCGTCTGATCTCGCTATTAGCGCAGCAGCCTTGGGAAACGCCGGTGGGATGCGAAAACTATTTGCCTGAAGCGCAAAGAGAAATGATGCAGCGGGCAAATACCGTCACTCAGCCTCTCAGTGAAGAAACCCTGTTCAGCGCGTTCGATCTGTTGGCGACGCAAGCACGGCATCGAGAAACGATCGCGGTGTATGACGGGGAAGCGGCGATCGGCATGACCTATGGCCAATTGAAACAAGACAGCGATGCGTTGGCGCAGCAGGGGATGGGCTCATCTGCGCCGCTGATTGCCGTATTGGCGGAAAAAAGCTACGCCCAGGTCTGTGCCTGTCTGGCGATCATGAAGGCCGGCAAGGGCTATCTACCGTTGCATGTCGAGTGGCCGGCGGGGCGCATCGCCGATATTTTACAACAGGCCGGTGTAGAACAGCTTTGGCTGACCCGGGCACAGTCGGCGCGTGTGGATATCCGGACACTGAGCGAAGCGGGTTATCAACTGCTGGTCATCGAGGATATGCTGGATGAGGCGACCGCTTTGCCACCGTGTTTCGGCTTGCCGCACGTCAGCGCCGCCGATGTGGCCTATGTCATTTTCACTTCCGGTTCCACCGGGCGGCCAAAAGGGGTCACCATCGATCACCGTGGCGCAGTGAATACGCTGCAAGCGGTAAATCGACGCCTCTCGCTGACCGCTGAAGATGCCCTGTTCGCGCTGTCTGAATTGAGCTTCGATCTCTCCGTCTATGACATCTTCGGCGCGCTTAGCGTCGGTGCGGAGATCGTCTTACCGGCTCAAGAGAGCGTAAAAGATCCGGAGCGGTGGTTGCCGCTGCTTGCTGAGCGTGAAGTCACCGTCTGGAACAGCGTTCCACAGCTTGCCGGGCTGCTGGCCGATACCGTGGCACGGCAGGGATGCTCACTGCCAAGGCTGCGCGCATTTTTAATGAGCGGTGATTGGATCCCGCTGAATCTGCCGGAGACGTTGCGCACACTTTGGCCGCACGCTGACTGCATCAGCCTGGGCGGGGCGACTGAGGGCAGCATTTGGTCCGTTTGGTACCCGATAGAGGCGATCGATCCGGCCTGGCGCTCCATCCCTTATGGCACCGCGATGCCTCATCAGGCGCTTTATGTTTTGGATCCGCAGGGACAGATGTGTCCGGTTGGCGTGACCGGTGAGCTCTATCTTGGCGGGATGGGGGTGGCATTAAATTATTGGCGAAATCCACAGCTCACGGCGGAGCGTTTCATTTCGCACCCTCGTCACGGACGCCTCTACAAGACGGGCGATTTAGGGCGCTGGCATGCGGCAGGTTATGTCGAATTCCTGGGGCGCAACGACTTCCAGGTCAAGCTGCGCGGGCATCGCATTGAGCTCGGGGAGATTGAAAGCCGGCTTCTGCAATGCGGCGGGATCCACCAGGCCGTGGCGCTGGTGATGGCGCAGCCGGCACCGATGCTGGTGGCTTATTACGTCGGCGAAGCGAACGCTGACGAGAAAATGCTCCGTTCGCGACTGGCTGAACAATTGCCGGAGTATATGGTACCGGCGCATCTTATCGCTTTGGATGCCTTGCCGCTGACGGCGAATGGCAAACTGGATCGCAACGCCTTGCCGCTACCCGCAGCCGAAGAGCAGGCGACTTATTGCCCGCCGCGTGACGACCGTGAACATCAACTGTGTCGGCTGTGGGGCGAGATCCTGCACGTGCCGGCGGATGAACTCAGTACCCAGGCGGATTTGTTCCAGTTGGGCATCGACAGTATCGCCAGTATCCAAATGGCGGGGCGGTTAAGGCGCGAATTGCAGCTGGATGTCACGCTGAAAGAGTTGCTGACGTATCGCACCATCGCATCGTTCTACGACACTCTGCTCGGCCGTCAAACCGTTGGCGGCATCCAGACCGTGCAGCGCGAAACGGGGGCCTTGAGCGGCGCAGTTCCGCTGCTGCCCATCCAGCAATGGTTCCTGGCACATGATCTGCCGCATCCGCAGCAGTGGAACCAGTACGGGCTGTTGGTGGCGCCTGGCATGACAATGGCCCGTCTGCAATGCCTGTTGCCGCGCCTCGTGGCGCAGCACGACGCGTTCAATCTGCGCTTCGAAAAAGATACCCAGGGAGAATGGCGTCAATGCTACCAGCCGCAGGCTGCGCTGCCGCCATGCCACGCTTTGGACATTCGCGCATTGTCGCTGCCGGAAGACCACCCGGATTTTGACGCCGCGCTGTTGCAGCGTTTTGCCGACTGGCAGCAGGCGTTCGATCTGCAGAGCGGGCCTTTGGCCGCGTTCGCCGTTCTTGAAGGATACGCGGACGGCAAGGCCAGGGTGTTCGTCGCTTGCCATCACCTGATTGTCGATGCGGTCAGTCTGCAGGTGATCGTCGACGATTTACGACGCCTGAGCCAAGAGGAAACGCTGCCGGAGAAGGCCAGCAGCTATCGCCAATGGGTGAACCATCTGCGGCAACGTGCGCAAATTACCTCTCATGAACGTGAAGAGTGGCTGGGGCAATTGCCGGGCAGCGAAGTTCATGCGTTGCAAGCGCTGGGCGGAACCGCGACGACGCGTCATGCCCTTGCGTGGGGGGAAGGGCCATCCTGTCGCTTGATGCAGCACCTCGCCATGTTCGGCATGCAGCCGCAGGACATGGTGGCCTGGGCGGTTGGCCGCGTTTTGCATGATTTGACCGGACAAACCGCCTTTAGCCTATGGTTTGAGGGGCACGGTCGGCAAGCGGATGAGCGAACGCTGGATATCTCCAGGACGATGGGCTGGTTCACCAGTCGTTATCCCGTGCGCTTTAGCTATCAACGCGATGCCAGGGAGCATTTGCTCGCGGTGAAAAATAATCTGAGACGTTGGTCGCAGCGGGCGGAAAACTTCGGTGTCCTGTGTGGTTTGCCCGTGGTGAAAGAGGACGGCATCAGCATCAACTACCTGGGCAAGATGGAGGCGGCGGGAGACTGGGCGCTGGATCACCACTTTGTGGGGCTGCATCGCCATGCCTCCCAGGAAGGGACGCATCTGATCGATATCGTCGTGTTGAACGTTGGCGATCGTCTTGAATTGCGGGTCGAAAGCCGGCTGCGGGAGCATGACGCGGCCTGGTTGACGCAGCGGCTTATTCGAGAGTTGGAAGATGGCCTGGTATCAATGAATTGGCCATCCTGGCGTTGGTTAACCGAATCGGATGTCGATTTCGCCCTCCCGCAACCCCATCTGGATCGGCTGCAACATGCGCAGGCGGTTGATGCGGTCTTCATGGCCAATAGTCTGCAGCAAGGGATGTTGCACCATTCGCTGGCATTTGGCGACGCCGATCGGGTGTATCGCGTGGCTACGCGCTGGGATTATCACTGTGCGATTGAGCCCGAGACGTTCAAGCGGGCGTGGCAATGGGTGCAACAGCAGTTCTCCTGCCTGCGGTTGCGGTTCGATTGGCGCGGTGAAATCGTGCAGGTCGTGGATCATGAAGGGCGCTTCCCTTGGCACGTCCATGACATCAGCCATCTGTCGCCTGAAGAGCGGGAACACGCCTTGCACAGGCTGCAGGAAAGTGAGCAGCAGGCCAGCTTCGATCTCCAACAAAGCGGACTGTACCGTGTCTGCCTGGTCAAACTGGCGGATGATCACTTCGCTTGCCTGTTCTGTGTACATCACGCCATCCTCGATGGTTGGAGCAGTCCGCTGCTGGTGGGGGCGCTGCATGACGCTTACCTGGCGTTTTCTCACGGACGTGAGCCGGCGGACAGACCGGATCTCTTTGCTTCAGTGCAGCGCTACATTCAACGGCATCGCGATAGGGACACGGATTTCTGGCGCGACTACCTGAGCTCGGTCGACACCTCGCCGGATCTGAGCGGATGGCGCCGTCCGGATGCGGAGTCATCGGCGTTAGCAGCCATTAAGAGCGTCTCTGCTGCAGGGATTTGCCGCTGTGAACTGAGCGCCGAAGAGCGCCGGTGCGCGCTCGAAGCTGCCCAGCGCCAAGGCATGACCCTGAACGCCTTGCTGCAATACGCCTGGCACAAGGTGCTCGCACTCTACTCCGGTGCTGCCGTGACCGTGGTGGGCACCGTGGTGGCGGGAAGGATGCTGCCGTTGAATGGTATCGAAAACACGCTGGGCATGTTCCTCAATACGCTACCGTTGAAGGTGGAGCATCAAAGCGATGTGCCTCTGATTCAGCAGGCACATCGGTTGCAGCAAGATATTAATGAAGCCAATACCCGATGCCTGGTCGATCTGGCTCATCTGCAGCCTGCGGGCCAGCGCCTGTTTGACTCGTTGTTCATTTATGAAAATTACCCGCAGCCTGATGAAGACCGCCACCGCGAACTGCGTCATCAATTCGTCGGTCGCAATGAGCAGAGGGATTATCCATTGGTCGTCAGCGTGGAGGAGGAGCCGGACGTTCTGCTGATTAAGCTGGAATATGCGGCAGAGTACTTTGATGCGGCGATGATGCGGCAAGCGATGGCACTGTTAAAGGACATCGTCGGCCACATGGCGAAAGACGCGAGTACGGAGACGGTGGCGATAGCTCCGGTTTATTGTGAGCCGGAGCAACCCTTGTTGCTTCCTGCGCCGGGGAATGCCGCCACCTTATCGCAGGTGTTGGCGCACTACGCATGCAGCCGGTCAGACGCTCCGGCGCTGAGTGACGGCGAGCGCAGCTGGAGCTACGCCCAGCTTGACGCAGAAGTGACGCAACTCGCCAATCTCATCGCCGGCCGCCTTGAGAAGACGCCGCACGCCCCTATTGCCTTGCGACTGCACAGCAAAGTCTTGACGGTCATGGCCTTGTTGGCGATAGGACGACTGGGCGCAGCTTATGTGCCGCTGGACAAAGACTATCCGCAGGAGCGTATCGATTTCATTCTGCGTGACAGCCAGGCTATCGCCGTATTGACGATGTCTGGGGATGAAGGGGCCGAGTACGGTATTCCGTCTATTCCCTTGTTCGGCACCGCGGGAGAAGCGCTGTGGCGCAAACAGGCCACGATGCCGACGTTCACACCTGCGGCGGAGAAGACCGCCTACATACTTTACACGTCCGGCACGACGGGTAAACCCAAAGGGGTTAGCGTGGGTCATGGGGCGCTGCTCGCCACATTGCGAGGTTTCTGGCAGCAGTACTTCCAGGGCAGGGAAGCGCTGAAAACGTACAGCATGACCAACCCCGTTTTCGACATTTTCGGTCTTGAATACGGTTTGCCGTTATTGAGCGGCGGCTGCGTTACCTTGGGAACTCACCATGTCACTGGGCTGGATTGCCGTAAGTTCGATTTCATCCAGTCAACGCCCAGCATGCTGGAAATTGTCCTACCGGTATTGCAGGGGGACGAGGAATGTTTACTTCTGGTCGGCGGTGAAAAGCTTGAGCCGCATTTGGCGCAGAAGGCCCTGGCTGTTTTCACGGGGCTCGTCAATGTCTACGGTCCGACGGAAACCTGCATTTGGTCAACCGGTAAACATTATCGGCGTGCCGCGACGGATCGCGTTTTAACGATAGGCCGCCCTTTGCCGGGAGAACGTTGTCTGGTGTTGGACCCGGCCGGCAGACCTTTGCCTGTCGGGGCCATCGGCGAGCTCTATATCGGGGGCAGCGGCGTGGCCGAGGGTTATCACAACCAGCCTGAGCTGACCGCCTCACGCTTTGTCTCACTGTCGTTTGCTGAGGGGATATGGTATCGCAGCGGCGATCGCGCACGCATTTTGCCAAATCGTGAAATAGCATTCCTTGGGCGGCAGGATCAGCAAGTCAAGTTGCACGGCCATCGTATTGAGAAGGGCGAGATTGAGCAGGTTATATTGCAGCACGAGTCGATCTTGCAGGTTACCGTGCAAATATGCCAAGTGGCGGGGGATGGGAACGTCGGTCAGGCGTTGGTTGCCTATTATGTGGCGCAGGGCGAAATTAACGCCGGGCAGTTGAATGAACACGTCGGTCGACAACTGCCGGATTATATGGTGCCTGCCTATTGGATTGCGTTGTCTGCCTTGCCGCTGAACGCTAACGGCAAACTGGATGTGCGTGCGTTGCCGTCGGTTGACGCCGGTGAGGCATCTCCAGCGGCGCAGAGCGAAATCGCTACGCCGCTGGTGAAGCAGTTGCAGGTTATCTGGCAAGAATTGCTCGGTTGCGAGGCGGTGGGCGTCAATACCTCGTTCTTTGAACTGGGTGGGAACTCCATCATGTTGACCCGGCTCTATGGCATGTTACCCGACCAGGTTCAGCAAAAAATCGGTCTGATAGATCTCTTCCGTCTGCCGACCATAGCCCGCATTGCCGCGCATATCGAAGGTCGCCAACATGAAGCGGCGCCGGCACCGACGACTGGACCGATCAATGCCCGGGACGATATCGCCATTGTGGGGATGGCGGGCCGTTTCCCAGGCGCGCAAACGCTGGCGGCATTCTGGCAACGGTTATGCGATGGCGAGGCGTTTATTACGCATTACTCGCGCGAGGCGCTGGCGGCATCAGTTGACTCCGCACTGCTGGATCATCCGCATTATGTTCGCGCCCAGGGGATGCTCGACGATATCGATCGCTTTGACGCCGATTTCTTCGGCTGTACGGCTCAGGAAGCGCGTCTGATGGATCCGCAGCAGCGAATTTTCCTGGAATGCGCCTGGCATGCTTTGGAAGATGCGAACTGCGATCCGCAGCGCTTTGCCGGTGATATCGGCGTCTATGCGGCCATCGGCAACAGCAACTACGAAAGAGACGTTGTTCTACCGAACATGCCTCAGGCTGATTTGATCGATCATTACCAGTTGATGATTCATAACCAATCCCACTTCCTGGCGACAAAAACGGCGTACAAGTTGAATTTGACCGGGCCGGCGATGACGATCCAAACGGCTTGTTCATCCTCGCTGGTCGCTGTTCATCAGGCTTGTCGCGCCTTGCAGGCGGGCGACTGTCAGGTCGCATTGGCAGGCGGCATCTCCATTGGTCAATTAGCGCGCGGTGGTTACCTGTACCAGCCAGGGATGATCTTCTCACCTGATGGTCACTGCCGTCCGTTTGATGCGCAAGCGGCGGGAACCATTGAAGGACAGGGGGTAGGTATTGTCGTGCTGAAACCTTTGGCGCAAGCGCTGGCGGACGGTGATGCTGTGTATGCCGTTGTGAAAGGGTCGGCCGTAAATAATGACGGGCGGGATAAAATGGGATTCACTGCGCCAAGCGAGAGCCGTCAACAGGCGGTGATTGCCAAGGCATTGGCCGATGCCGATGTCACGCCGGCGGACATTTCCTATGTCGAAGCGCACGGCACCGGCACGCCATTGGGCGACCCTATTGAAATTGCCGGGTTGAAAGCGGCCTTCGCCGGACAACAGGCGGAACACGCCTGCGCAATCGGCTCGGTGAAAAGTAACCTGGGGCATTTGGATGTCGCGGCAGGCATCGCCGGCTTGATTAAAACGGCGTTGTGCCTGCAGCATCGCACGTTAGTTCCCACGCTACATATGCAGCGTGAGAATCCGGCATTAAAACTGGCTGAAGGGCCGTTTTATGTGAATGTTGAAACCCGCAACTGGGAAAGCGCCACAGGGCTCCGCACCGCCGGCGTCAGCGCTTTCGGCATTGGCGGCACCAACGCGCACGTTATCCTTCAGCAGGCGCCGAACACGCCGACAACCGCACCTCAGTCCGCTCAGCGCAATATGCTGTGCGTTTCTGCGGCGGATGACGCAGCTCTCGAACGGATGAGTGAAGCTTTGGCCGATCATTTGGCAACGCATCCTGAGCATTCGATGGAGGCGGTTGGCTATGCCCTGATGGCGCAGCGACACCGCTATGCATGCCAACGGTGGGTATCCGGAGATTCACGGGAAGCGGTCGTCGCGCGGTTGCGCGAGAAGGGCGAAACGATGGCCCGACCTGCGTTCGAGGCGCAGGTGGCCTTTATGTTCCCGGGCCAGGGCGCACAATTCGTCGGCATGACACAGGCGTTATATGACGCCGAACCGCAATTCCGAGTGGAGGTCGATCGTTGCCTCGCATTGCTCGAGCCGATGATGGGCGGTGAAATAACGCGGGAAGACGTATTGGCGAACGGGGAGAGCGTACACCACACCGCAATCACTCAAGTGGCGCTGTTTGTGTATGAATATGCGTTGGCGCAGTGGTATCGCTTCCTCGGTGTTGAGCCGACGGTGATGATTGGTCATAGCCTGGGCGAATATGTTGCCGCATGTATCGCCGGCGTATTTTCACTGGAGGATGCGCTCAAGTTGATGCTCAAACGCGGTGCGCTATTGGCGCACACCGCACCGGGGGCGATGCTGGCTATCAAACAGTCGGCGGAGGGCGTAAGCGAACAGGCTGCCGCGTTGGGCGTCGATATCGCCGTCGTTAATGATTCGGGAAGCTGTGTCATTTCCGGCGCGGCGTCGGCAATCGCCTCTTTGCAGGCGAGCTTGATCGCCCAAGGGGTATCTTGCCATCCGGTTAAGGTTTCGCACGCGTTCCATTCGCGTTTATTGGAGCCTGTGTTGGCAGAGTTTAAGGCCGCACTGCAAGAAATTGCCTTCAACGAGCCGCAGTTACCGTTTATCTCCAATTTGACCGGCCAGTGGGCAACGGCGGAACAGGTTTGTCAGCCCGAATATTGGGTGCAGCACCTGCGGCATACGGTGCAATATGACGCCGGCCTGCGTACCTTGCTTGAACGCCGTGCCGATGACAACTGGGTATTGCTGGAAGTAGGGCCGCGTCAAATTCTGAGTACGTTGGCGTCGCGCCATCCGGCATTGGGGAATGCGGCCGTTGTCGTTTCTTCACCGCGCAACGCTACGGATGAGCGGCAGGCTGCGCAGATGCTGTGGCGTTCCGTTGGCGTGCTGCATATGTCAGGTGTGGAAATCAACCAGGAGCGTTTCTGGCGGTGTACGGGGCAAGCGTCTTTGCGTCTACCGGCATATCCTTTCGCGCCTCAGCGGCATTGGTTCGGTGTGATGAATTCACCCGCTCATTCGCGGCCGGCCCCGGTTCCGGCGGAGGCAGCCGTGCACCAAGGAGATATGCAACAACGGGTGGCAATGTTGTTCAACGAGGTTCTGGGGTGTGAGTCGGTCGATCCACAGCGCGGGTTCTTCGAACTGGGCGGCGACTCGCTGAGCGCATTGCAACTGATTGGCCGCTTGCAAAAAATGACCGGTATACGTCTTGAGCTTATGGCCATGGAACAGCCGAGCGTCGTGCAAATAGCGCAATCGCTAGAGGCTCATGCGACAGCGAAGCCTCAGGGCGAAAGCGGTTTGGTGAAGCTGCGCGACGGTGAGGATGAGGGGATGATGCCACTTGTGTTGATCCACCCCATCGGCGGCGACATCTATTTCTACCGGGAGTTGGCTCAATGCTTGGGAAGCAGCAGAACGATTTATGCCATACGTTCACCTCTGCTGAATGGCTCGGGCGCCTTCGAGAGCATCGAACAATTGGCGGGAGAGTATCTGGCTTTGCTGAAGCCGCATCTTGAGCGAGGCGAATGTTGCCTGGCCGGTTCTTCGTTCGGCGGTATTATCGCGTTTGAAATGGCGCGGCAGTACCAAGAGGGAAAACATGTGTCTCTGCCGGTAGTGATGATTGATTCCCCAGGACAGGGAAATCTGCCCGCGGCCATGACGGATGAACAGATTTTGGACTACCTGCTTTCATTTGGCCTGGTGTCACTGGACATTGATTGGGATGCCTGGAAGGCGATGACCCAAATGGCGGATAAAATCCATTATTTATCTGAGATCACCAAAGGAACTGCGGCCGAAACGCTCTTTTCCTCGGCGTTCTTACCTCGTTACTTGAGCACCTGGCAACGGCATAACGTGATGATGCAGCGTTACCACCCGCATGCGTTGATGAGTGATGTGCTGTTTTTCTCTCACCGTGAGGTGATTGCAGATTTTCCTGAAAATCAAAGCAAGTTCTGGCATCCCTGGGTGTTGGGCCGCTTCGAGGTGCAGGTAATTCCGGGGAACCACCTGACGATGAACGCGGGAGAAGGCGCGGCAATGATGGCGGAAAAAATGACTTCGTGGTTAGGGCATTGGACGCTGGCTTGATGGCGCAGCGTGTTCGCTATACCTGAGGGGAAATCAGCGGGATAAACTATCCCGCTGATCCCGCTACGGTATTGATTTTGATTACGCCGCTCCCGTTCTCCGCGGTGGCGGATAGCGTCATATTCTTGCAAAGCAGAGGAAGCCGTATGTGGTTTGAGCAAATAAAAAGGGGTACCGGTGGGGATGATGAGCATATTTTATTTTGTTTCCCTTATGCTGCCGGAAATGCCGAGGTATTCGTGCCATTCTCTCACTACGTCAATAGCAATACGTCCGTGTACGCCATGCAACTGCCCGGCAATGGGCGCCGCTTTTCAGAGGCGTTGTGCAATGATGTCTACAAAATTTTGGATGAGGTGGAACGAGAAGCCACGAGCCTGATGTCGGGAAAACCGTACTCATTTCTTGGTCACAGCAATGGCGGATTATTCGCCTTTGAATTGGCGAGTCGTTTTATCGCTCAGGATAAACCGCCGGCGCGAATTTTTATCGCCGCAGAAGCACCGCCGCACATTACGGATTTTAAGCATGATCCGATGCATTCAGATGATGATGAAATGGCCGAAGTATTGCGTCGTTATGGCGGAACTCAACCTGATATTTTGGATGACGTTGATTTCAGAAGCTTATTTTTTCCTATTATACGCAACGAGCTGTCGATTAATTTTCATATGAAACGGGCGTTGAAGGAGAAGACAATCAATTATCCTTTGGTGTTGATTCACGGCAGCCGCGACAGCACTGTTTCCAAGACGGACATGGCGGCTTGGGCGCGCTATACAAGCGCGCATATCGGTCTGCACACCGTTTCGTCGGATCATTTCTTCATCAATCATCAGCCGAAAGAAGTGGCGGATATCGTGAATCAGCAGCTGGCGTAAAGCGCAGGTATGGCGGTTGGGGCACAACCGCCATTAACGCAATGGCGTCATCACACCACCGGCGCCACCGTCAGCAGCAGGTTGGCGAAGCGGCGCTGTTCGCCGGAGGCGATCACCAGCAACGTCCGATCCGATTTGACCGCGGCGTAAAACGCCTCGCGCGGCAGGTATTCGATCGGGCAATGTTCAGGCAGCAGCTGCCGGTATTCGGCTTCGATAGCGTTGGTGAAGTCCGGCGGGCAGGCCATCAGCGCCGCGCTTTCCACGTTGATGCAGGCCAGCAGTTTTTCCAGGATCGGCGGAGCGGCGAGCGTGCCGGGCGCCAGGTTCAGATAGACCACGGTGGCGTCTTTCGGCGCGTGGGTCATGCAGGCGTAGTTGCCGTCGGCGATCAGCACCTGGGTTTTATGCCCGCATTGCGCCAGCGCGGCGAGCAGCGGCGGGTGGATGATGGCGGATTTAATCATAAGGCGATACCTGAATAGGGGGCGGCAGCCGTGCCGCCCGCAGCTGAATTACATGCGGTAGATGCCGCCGTTGATATCGAGGGTGGCGCCGGAGATGAAGCCGTCGTATTCCGCCGCCAGAAAGGTGATGGCGCGCGCCACGTCGTCCGGCGTGCCTGCGCGGCCCAGCGGGATGGCGCGAACGGTTTCCTCCGCCGATTCTTGGGTGGTGTGGCGATTATGGAAGCGGGTGCCGAGGATCAGGCCGGGCGCCACAGCGTTTACCCGGATGCCGTGCTCGCCCAGCTCCGCCGCCAGCGAGCGCGTCCAGGTGAGCACCGCGCCCTTAGTGGCGGAATAGACCAGCGAGCCGGAGTGGCCGCCGGCGCGGCCGGCCTGCGAGGCCAGGTTGACGATGCTGGCGCCGTTTGCCGCCGCCTTCAGGAACGGTAGCGCGCTCTGCGTCACGTTCAGCATGGTGGTCATGTTCACGTCGATCACGGTTTGCCAGAAGGCGCGGTCGATCTCGCCCAGCCATTTGCGCCCGACGATGCCGCCGACGTTATTGACCAGAATATCGATGCCGCCGAGAAACTCGGCGCCGGCCGCGACGCAGCGCAGCGTTTCGTCGGTATCGATGAGATCGGCGTAGCCGTAAGCGGCTTTTTGCCCCAGAGAATGGGCCAGCGCCACCAGCGCCTTGGGGCCGCTTTCGTCGCTGTGATAGTGAAAATAGATGTCGCAACCGGCCTTGATCAGCCGCTCCGCAGTGGCGCGGCCAATGCCCTGTTCCGCTCCGGTGATAAAGACCTTCTTGCCCGCAAGATCGCCCATGATTGACTCCTTATTGGTTCGTTAAGAATTGATGACGCCTTCACGCTGTTTGGCGCAGTAGAAAATGCAGATCAGCCCGGTGGCCAGCAGGCACGAGGCCAGGAAAAACAGCCCCGGCGCGCTGCTGCCGGTCAGATCGTTCAGCACGCCCACCGCATAGGGGGCGACAAAACCGCCGATATTGCCGATGCAGCTGACCACCGCCAGCCCGGCGGCCGCAGCCGCGCCGGTGGAGATATTGGCGGGCATGGATAAAAACGGCGGCACGGCGGTGTAGATACCGATGGCGGCGATGCACAGGAACGACAGCGCGACGAGCGGGTCGTATTTAAAAAACGTCACCGCCCCCATCAGGCCGATGGCGGCAACCATCATGCTGAGGCCGGCAAATACGCCGAGCTTTTTGGTTTTGCTGGCCCACAGGCTCCACGGATAGACCAGCAGCGCGGCCAGGCCGTAGGGAATGAGCGCCAGTAGGCTGACGCGGAAGATATCGCCGCCGGAGAGGGCGCTGATGATCGACGGCAGCCAGGTGCCGAAGCCATAAATGCCGCACACCATGCCGAAGTTGAGCAGCGCGTAGAGCAGGTATTTCTTGTTTTTAATCCCCTTCAGGAAGTCAGCCAGCGTGATTTTAGAGCCGGATTTGGAGCGGCCGGCGTTGCTCATCAGCCAGGCTTTTTCCTCCACGTTCAGATAGCCGACGTCTTTGGGGGAGTTCTTGATCAGGAACGGGATCAGCAGGCCGATGACGATCGGCGGCAGCCCTTCGAGGATAAACAGCAGCTGCCAGGGGGCGAACCCGAACCAGTCATGCTGAATATTGAGAATAAAGCCGGAAATCGGCGAGCCGACCGCGTTGGACAGCGGCTGGACGATGATAAACATGCCGAGAATTTTGGTGCGGTATTTCTCCGGAAAGAAGACCGTGAAGTAATACACCACCGAGGGAAAGAAACCGGCTTCGCACACGCCCAGCATAAAACGGCAAATATACAGCTCCAGCGGCGTGCGCACAAAACCGAGCAGGGTCGCGAAGATGCCCCAGGAAATTAATATTCTGGCGAACCAGATGCGCGGGCCAAATTTAATAGTGCCGGCGTTGCTGGGTATTTCAAACAGGAAATAACCGATAAAGAAAATCCCGGAGGCGAAGCCGAAAGCCGAGGCGGTCAATCCCAGATTATCTTCCAGCGCTTTGGCGGCGTAGGCCATATTGTTGCGGTCGAGAAAGGCCAGGAAATACAATAAGATCATGAGGGGGACAATATGCAGCGTCAATTTCCTGATGGCGCTGCGTTCAATATCCGTTGGCATTGTTTTTTTCATCATGGTTTTTCCCATGTGGTTAATCGGAATAATAGCGGCCCAGCCCAAAGTCATGAGCGGCGTGCTGAATAACGACGTTGCGTGCATAAAAGCGTCGCGCCGTTTATTTATTGCGACGATTCTATTTTTTCTGCTTTTAGCTGCGACGATCCGGACGATGCCGGCTGCGCATCGTCTGGGAAAGTCGTTTTTACCGTATTAACCGGCGGCTTTGACCGAGCGCCGGCTGATGACCGACGGCGGGAAGAGAAACTCGCCGGGGGGTTGCAAATCATTGTTGATACGGCCGATCAGGCGTTCGACCATCAGCTGCGCCATCTCCGCCAGCGGTGGGCCAATCGACGTCAACCCCGGTTCGGCCAGGCCGGCCAGCGCGATATTATCGATGCCAATCACCGAGATGTCTGCGGGCACCTGGATGCCGGCGGCGCGCAGGCCCACCATCAGCCCGATGCCCAGCGCATCGTTAATCGCCACGATGCCGTCCGGGCGCGGTGCCAACGCGAGAACGCGCGGCGCCAGCGTCAGCCCCAAGTCGAACATTTCCGTGTCGCCGTAGGCGCTGTTGGCTTTGCCTTCGATCACCCGTTGGCGTTCGCTCAGGCTGTGCCCCAGCGCGCTCAGAAAACCGTCGATCTTGTGGCTGCGCCCGACGGTCAGCGTCGCTTCGGTGGCGAACACGATGTGTCGGCAGCCGCGCTCGAGCAGGTGCTGCGCGGCCAGGCGCCCGGCGGCGATATTGTCCATCGACACGCTGTCGAACAGTCGGGTATCGGTGGCCATCGGCTCGGCGAACGGGCTGTCGTAGCTGACAATCTTCATGCCACGCTCGGCGGCCCGAACAAAATGAGTCTGGCGAATGTCGCTCGCCGCTACGATGATGCCGCGCACGCCGTGCAGGAACATATCGTCGATAAACGCGGCTTCTTCCTGTTCCTGGCGGTAGGCGTTGCCGAGCAAAACGCGGTAACGGTGAACCCGCGCCGCGCCGTCGACCGCATGCGCCAGCGCCGAAAAGCTCGGGTTGACGATCGACGGCAGCAGCAGGCCGATGATCTTCGCCTGCGGCGCGGGCACCGCCGCTCGGGCCGGCCGGTATCCCAGGGCTTCCATCGCCCGTTCGATGCGCTCACGGGTCTGCGCGCTCATCTGGTGGCTGCGATTGTTCAGCAGGTTCGACACGCTGCTGATGGACACGCCGGCCAACCGCGCCACATCACGAATATTTGCCATTTGCCGATACCTTGCTGCCTGCCGTTAGCCTGCAATCTATAAGGGAAGCCGGCCGCAGGCAAGCCGGAACCGGGGCGCTGCGCGCATGGGATTGCGCATTTGTGAGAATCGTCAGGCGGCAGCCGTGTTGTTTACTAAACAACACAGGGGGAGAGGGGCAATGTGTTAACGCAGATGAGTGAGATCTGCGAAGCACCTCTCGTTTATCGCCCTTCGGGGCGGCGGGTTCTGTACTATTGTTTTCTCTTTGCGGCTCGTTCCAGGCCGATGGGGCGCTGGGCGCAACGGAGAGAACAGATGAACAAACGGGAATTAGAAAGCGCGATTGTCACCGATTTTTCCAAACGCATGAGCTATGGCGACTACCTGTGCCTGGACTCGCTGCTGGACTGCCAGCACCCACTCTCCAACCCGCCGCATCATGACGAAATGCTGTTCGTGATACAGCACCAAACCTCCGAGCTGTGGATGAAGCTGATGCTGCACGAGCTGCAGGCGGCGGTGCGGCTGGTGCAGCAGGACAAACTCAGCCACTGTTTCAAAATCCTCGCGCGCGTCAAACAGATCCAGCGGCTGCTGTTCGAACAGTGGGCGGTGCTGGAAACGCTAACGCCGTCGGAGTACGTCGAGTTTCGCGACGTGCTGGGCAGCTCGTCGGGCTTCCAGTCGCATCAGTACCGGTCGATCGAGTTCCTGCTCGGCAACAAGAATGCGGCGATGCTGGCGGTGTTTAGCAGCGATGCGGAAAAGCACGCCGCGCTGAAGGCGATCCTCGAAGCGCCGAGCCTGTACGACGAATACTTGCTGTACCTGGCACGCCACGGCCTGCCGATCCCGCAGGAGTGCCTCGAGCGTGACTGGACGCAGCCCTACCAGCGCAACCCGGATCTGCTGCTGGCGTTCAAAGTGATCTACGACAACCCGCAGACCTACTGGGAAGCCTATGAAATGGCGGAGAAGCTGGTGGATATCGAGGAGAGTTTCCATCTGTGGCGTTTCCGCCATATGAAAACGGTGGAGCGGATCATTGGCTTTAAGTCAGGTACCGGCGGTTCCAGCGGCGTCAGCTTCCTGAAAAAGGCGTTGGATCTGACCTTTTTCCCCGAGCTGCTGGACGTGCGCACCGAAATCGGCGCCTGAAATAACGTGGGAGGATAAGGGCGATGAGCGTGAGGATTATCGATAAAGCGGCGGAGAAGGTGGTGGGAGTGAGAGTCGTGGGGCCGTATCCGCAGACCATCCCGCAGGGCTCGCAGCAACTGCTGGCATGGCGGAAACGCCACGGCGTGCCGTTTGGCAAATGGCTGGTGCTGTATTGGGACGATCCGGCGGAAGTGGCGCCGGAAAAGCTGCGTGCCGACGTAGTGATAAGCGTGGCGGACGATTTCGCGCTGCCGGCGGGCAGCGAGGGCGTGACCGTGCAGACGCTGCCCGCCGGGCAGTATGCGGTCTACCACGTGCGCATCAGCGATGGCGATTTCGAGCGGGTGTGGGGCGAGTTCTATCAGAAGCTGCTGCCGGCCAGCGGCTACCAGCCGGTTGAGGGGGTGAGCTATGAACACTATCTCAACGACTGCGAGGCCGACGGCTATTTCGACCTCGAGATTTACCAGACGGTGAAGAAGTGGTGAGGGGGCTAACGGCGCGGTAGCATATCAAAAGGCTCTTTGGGAGCCTTTTGATGGGATATTTAAAGATTCATTTAAAAGAGGAACAGTCATAAGATAATTATTCCATGTCTATATCATAGAATGTATATTTAAGGTTTTTTATAAAATCTATTGTTTGCAGTAAGCGAACGTCTATCTTTTGATATGCCAAACAATCCTTCTCTAACTGGTTTATTATGGATAAACATCTTTCATCTTGCTCGTCCATGGCATCATAAAAATCTTGGTTGCACAAATCTAGCATTCTTAAGAATAACGAATCGGAAATTGTCTCATCTGATGGTGGTGTTTCCCCTGGGATATGATGGGTCGCACTGAGCAATAAAAACCCATGATGCGAAAAATCACAGCCCGACAAGAAATAAAGACCCTCTTTGATTGGTGTCTTATAAACGATGGCCGATGTATCCGATGCGACAATTAAAATGTTCTCTTTGGATTGGAAAACTGCTTCGTCTTGAATAGTGACGTGAGATACGAAGCTATCGATACATTCTGATAATTTTATTTCTCGTAATGAGTCAACATCAAGGGCATGACGCTCGCTTGATGCTTTAAAAAAAGAAGGAACGCTCAACAACAAAAAAGAAAGCTCGTTTGTTTTCTTGTTGATTAAAAACCAGTCAAGGGAGTCCATTTCACTAAAATTACTGCTTCCAAAGAAATTACTGATATCATTTTCTAACTCATAGATATCACTGTACTGGCTTTTCATTGATATATTAAAGTTGGCGATATCCCAGGAAATATTCATCATCTGTTACCTCAGAGTGTTATAAAGATTTCAGTGGGGTCGCCTCTAAGAGAGCGCTAGTGAAAAATGAAACCCAGCAACTTTATCTTATATCTTGCTGGTTGTGATTCACCCGTCGCCGTGATTATTGTTATTCTGTTTTTGTGCATTTCCGACTCTACATTCTGAATGTAGATATCCAGATTTTCATTTTTATATGAAGGTATTGGGTCATATGGGTACTCTATGATTTTTATCCCGATTATTTTTTCTGCGATCGCCTTCCTGATGTTTTCATCTATATCCCATATGGGTATCGCAGAGCTGTTATCATAAAGTACTTTTTCGTTAGAGTTAGGGATGGATACTTCTTTTTTAAATAAACGAAACTGCTCTTCGTTACCATCAAATAGTTGCCTGTTTGATGGGGTAATGACAATTTTCTCTTTGTTCATAATATTTAAATAGATCTAGTGAATAAATGATTCATGCCTTTATTGATTGTTAGTGTGCGAAGTGAAGATGTAGTTATTTGCGATATTCGAGGGGGGGTGAAAAATCACACACACTCTGCATTATGGAATGAGTGTGTGAATTTTTATATAATAATGTGGATGAGTTTCCTCTTTTTTAATAAATTATGTTATTCCTTTTGCAATATTTTCGCCATTCATCCTCAGTATGAAATGCACTGCGATAGTTGCACACTATTGTTCCCGTTAAATTATGTGGGTCATAAGCAGCGTCAATATGCCCCCATGAACCACTAACTGGAAGTTGTATATGAGTTTTTTCATAAAACCATGTTCGAAGATTTTTGGTAATAGCACCTTCTACTTTTTTTTGTATTCCCATCATGAGTTTTTCAGGCGCAAAACGCCAACTGCAAAGCACTGCATCTGTAATGAAGGCCCCGGAGAAGTCGGCAATTATATATATATCGCCGGCTTTTTCTTTTTTTGTACTGATTATTGTTCTGTATGATGTAGTCCTACCATCTGACTTTTCTGGCCAACCCTCCCACAATCTGGAGCCTTTTATTAGCATTTCTCGGGTTGTCGCTGTACCTAGCGTTATTCCCGCGAGTTCTAGTGTTCCGTCATAAGTATCTAGTTGCATTTTACAATCCAATTTCAAAAGGCTTATCAATTGGCTCAAGAACAGTTTTATAGTTAGAAAGGAAAAATTGAGTTCCTCCGCCTTCGCCGAATCTCGTTGGGTCTTGAGATATCGCTTTACCTGTTCCTGCAATCGTTTCTCTTTTTACTCTATATGCTTGTATTTTAGATCTATAACCAAATTTTTCATGTGGAAGCACCTGCAAACTTTCCCATAGCTTGGCTCTACTGCCACCTGCAGCATCTAGCGTCGCCTTGTTGAAGTAAAAACCAGATTGCCCTGGAGCGCCGCCATAAACAATGTCACCTTCTTTCAACATGATATTTGACCAAGAGTCTCGTCCTTTGTAGATACCTCGACCTTGCCATTGTCGACCAAAAGCTGCCTGATTATGATCGTTGGCTTTGGTTGCTGCGCATCGTGGCTTCCATCCCCAAGGATCCACCCAACCCAGCGGATTCGGCGCGTATTGGTACAGGTTGATCCCGCCGGCCAAACCTATCGGATCGTGCTGGGTAAATCTGCCGATATCCGGATCGTAATAGCGGAACAAATTGTAGTGCAATCCCGTTTCCCGATCCAGGTATTGCCCCTGTAGGCGCAGGTTTTGGGAGTAATCCAGATCTTGCTGATTTTCCTCATACTTTATGCGGCCCCAGGCGCTGCTGTGGCTCTGCCAGCGCAGCGTTCCGTCGCTGTCGGTCAGGCTTTCCGGTTCGCCGTTCGACGCCGTGTGGAAGTAAAATACTTGGGCCGGCGCGTGGCCGTCGATGTGCGCCAAAGGTTCATAGCTGCCCTGATCGGCATAGACATAGGTGAGGGGCATGCCGTCGCGAGTTTCCTGCAGCAGCCGGAAACCTTCCCACAAAAACGTGGTGGTTTGGCATTTGCCGGCCGGTTGGCGCAGATCCTGACTTTGCTGCCACACCCGCTTTTGCGTGCGCCGCCCGAGCGGATCATAGTGGAACTGCACATGCTGCTGGGCTTCGCTGCGATGCTGGCTGTAGCGCACCACCTCGCAGAGGCGATGATCGGCGTTGTAGAGATATTGCCAACGGTAGTGGCCTTTGCGTTTTTCCACCGTGCGGCCAAAGACATCGTACCGGTAATCAATTCCCTGATAATGCAGTACGCGGTTGTGCCGCTGGCGGAATTGCCCCTCATCCAGCAGGTTGGATGCCGGATCGTACCGGTAGCGCTCGGTATCCGGCAGCGTGCCGTCCCGGTTCAGTAATCGACCGGTGGCATCGTACTGATAACGCTGGTAGGAGAACGGGTTGGCGTTGTGTTCTTCGCGCGTCAGGTTGTTTTGATAGTCGTAGGACCACTGGCGCGAGCTGCTGGCCGGCGCCGGGCGCTGGCGGTTGTCATTGAAGATCTCCCGCCGGTCTTTGCGCCCCAGCCGATCATAATGCACTCGGCTGGTCAGGCGACCCTGCGTACGGCTCAGCTCGCGGTGCAGATTGTCACGCTCGAACTCGCTGAGGGTGATATCGTCCAGCGCCAGCTGCAGCAGGTGGCCGCTGCCGTAGTACAGCGCGCGCAGCGCGCGTCCGTCGGGCAAGGTGGTTTGCGTGCGGTTACCCATCGGATCGTAATCATAGCGCAGCGTACCGTTGGCACCTTGTTCACGGGTTACCCGCCCCAGCAAGTCATAGTCAAAACTGACCTCGCTCTGAGCCGTTGTCGGCTCGTCATGCCATGCGTTGCCGCGGTCACTGGCGGCATGCAGCAGTTGGCCGAGCGGACTGTAGCGGTAGCGGGTTTCTCCATCGGGCGTCTGTTTGCTCACCAGTTGGCCGGCGCCGTCATGGTTGAAATAGTGCGAGAAGGCGGCGGAGGTATTGGCGGCGAAGCGGCGCTCGACGACCCGGCGGCATTCGTCGTAACGATAGCGGGTGCTGACGCCGTCCAACCCGATTTCTTCCTGCAACAGATTGCAGGCCGTCCAATGGAACAGGTAACTTTCGGCATTCTCGTTGCGCAGCGCCGTTAATCTGCCGCGGGCGTCGTAGTGGCGCACCACCTCGCCATCGAGCGGATTGCGCGTGGCCAGCAGGCGGCCGGCTGCGTCATAGCGATAATGCGTCAGGCGCCCATCGGCCCCCTGATAGCGATCCAGCTGGCCCTGCGCGTTCCAGCTCAGCGTCTCTTGCCAGCCCTCGGCGCGCTGCAGCTGTGTCAGGCGGCCGGCGGCATCGTAGCGGTAATGGACGCGTTCGCCGGCGGCGTCGGTCACCTCGCTGAGCCAGCCTTGAGCCGTATATTTGTAGAGGGTTTGTTTGCCGGAGCAATCGCGGGCGCGCAATAATTGCCCGTGCTCATCATAAGCGAAATGGCTGATGCCGCCGTTGGCGTCGACGGCTTGCACCACCTGGCCATAGCCATCGCGCAGGTAGCGCTGGGTATGGCCGAGCGCATCGATCTCGGCAATCAAGGCATGGCGCTCGTCGTAGTAGAAATGCTGTGTGGCGCCGTTGGGCTCCTTGACGCTGATCGGCAGTGCGCGCTGCGGTAGCCAACCGGTGAGGCGGATATGGCCGAGCGGATCCTCTTCCTCGACCAGATTACCGGCTTCATCGTAGCGGAAATGCCAGCCGTGGCCGAGCGGATCGCGCGTGGCGATCAGCATGTCTTCGTCATTCCATTGGTAATGCCAGACCTCACCACGCTCGTCGGTATATTCGACGATCAGCCGTTGGGCGTTCCAGCGGTGCTGGTGCCGCAAGCCGTCATTCTCGGTGACCGTCGTTAACCCGGCGGCCAAATCGTAGTCGATTGTACAGCCGCCGCCGGCGCTGTCGCGGTGTTCCACCACGCGCCAGTCGTCGAACATCGCCCAGTGATACTCGAAGCTGGGCCCACCGGCCTGTTGGTGGCGGGTCAGCAGGTGTTGGGCGTTATAGTGAAATTCGCGTGTGACCAGGCCGCCGGCGTCGATCACCTGATGCAGATCGCCGCCGTCGTCATAACGGTAGCGCACGCGTGGTTCGTCGTTATGCCGCAAGGCGGTGACGCGATCGTCGAAGCGCGGATCGCCGTATTCCAGCCGCAATGTCATGGTGCCGGCGCTGTCGACGATGTGGCTCAGGCGCTGTCGTTCGTCGTAGTTCAGCAGCAGCGCATTATCGTACTCATCGCTCAACGACACCAGCCTCAGGCGGGAAGGGGTCTGCGGCAGCGGCACGAACAGCCGCCAGACGCTGCCGTCGGTGTCGGCGATCAGCAGCTGTCCCTCTTCACCGCGGCGGAACATCAGCCCTTCACCGGCGCTGAAGCTCGGCTGGTTCACCTCAGGCAGCGGGAAGCGTAGCTCACGACCGGTTTCATCATGCAGGCAACACTCAATGACGCCGTCCCGGTCGTTAAGATCGACCCAAATTTCAAAAGGCGTGCGCCAGCCGTGGCCAAACAGTCCCTGATAGCCATTGCGGCTGTTGTAATTGCGCTGCCAGATCAGCGGAAAGCGCGCCGGCAGCAACAGATCCAGATCTTCTTCGTCGTTCAATACCTTGGCGCCGGTGGCGGCATGCACCGGGTTAAAGGCGGCGTGGATCGCTTCGCCGAGGGCGTTAACGCCCGCCGCCGCCAGACCGCCGCCGATCATGCAAGGCAGGTTCTTAACCAGCTTGGCCGGATTACCGAGCAGCAGCGGCAGCACGGTCAGCGCCAAACCGATACCCGGCAGCTTGCCGCTCTTGATGTCGCGTACCACCACCGTGCCGCCGCCGATCTGCACATTTTTGGAGACGTCGGTCGAGACTTTCGCCTCGCAGGTTGAACGGTCATTGCTGCGTACGGCCGGTTGGCCGTTGATAAATACTTTACTGGAGCCTTCCGCCAGGTATTGCGGAAGCGGGTGTTTGTCGCAGCTGATTTTATCTTCTTCCAGCGGTTGGCTGGGCTGGCTGGGGCCGGCGACGCCGGGCTGCCATAGCTGCGAGAGGATATTACCGCCGGCGGCCAGCAGCTCGGCGCCATAATCCCAGAAGCTTTGCGGCGGCTGTGGCGCCGGTAACGCTTTGATCTCTGCGGGCGTGAGTAAACGACCTGCGGCGCGTGCCGCCGGTTTGGCGTTGGTGAAGACGTTGGGGGAGCCCGTGAGAATGACGCCGGAGACGGAAGGCGGGAAGAGCCAGTTGGCCACGGCGTCGCAGCCGTTGCTGATATGTTCTCCGACGCCGGTCAGGCTGGTGGCAAAACCGACGATCAGCCCGGCGCCGACGCAGCCGGAGGCCGCCGTCGCCGCTGCGCCGAGCACCGCCACCCCTGCCAATGCCGGCGCTGCGGCGGCGGCTGCTGCGGACACGGCGGCGGTCGCCACCGCATACACCGCGACTTCGGCGACGGCGCTGGCGATGTCCGCCAACGCGCTGGTGTGGATCAGTTCATCATCCTTTCTTGCTGCCCAGATCTCAGCCATGGCTATTGTTCACTGTGTTCGGTCAAGACCAGCGACGCTTTCACCTGCTGCCAGTGAGCGTCATCCTCGGGGGTGAAGGGGCGCATGGCGGCATAGGTGACGATCAGTAACGTCTGGCTCTCGTCCGGCTGCACCGCCAACTGATGCTGATGATGGTGGTGTCCGGCGCGGATAAAGCGACTGGTGACTTCAATCGCCTTGAGATGGCCCTGCGGCCCGGCGCTGATGCGCCGGCGCGGCGACTGTTGCAAATCGCTGATCTGTGGCAGCAGTGCTTGCCACTGCTTCTCGAATTCGTCCTCCAGCGTGGCACCTTGCGGAATGATGCCGCGGGTGATGACCAGCGAGGCGCCGGTTTGCGGGTTTTTGAGAATATTGACCGTGCAGTCCTGCCAGGTGATGGCGGGGAGGGTGAAATGGCCTTCCTGGAAAAGGTAATCCATGGATGTCCTTGCAAGTAATCAGGGGAAAGGACGCGGCGCAGGGCCGCGTCGGCATCAGGATTTCGGGAACAGCTGATCGACGGCGCTCTGGATTGCCGCCTGATGGCCACCGCCCGGTGCGGCGGTGCGCGCGGCGCCGCCAGGCTGGTTGAGATCCAGCTGGCCGCCGGTATTGATCTCTCCGTCCTCTTTCACCGTGATATTGAAGCTGGTGCCGGTGATGTTTATTTGGCCGTTCGCCAGCAGCTCGATCACGCTTTCGCCGCACTCGAGCCGCAGCGATTCGCCGGAGCCGAGGGTAAAGGCGTTAACCACGGCGTCGCTGCGCGTTTTGCCGGTCAGCGCGGAGGATTCGCCTTTGACGCCGGTTGCCTGATTGAGCACCACCCGTTTGATCTGGTTGCCGCCCACCAGATGCGTGTGGTCGTTAGCGATGGTGTGGCTTTCATCGTTTTTCACCTGGGTGTCCATGTTGCGCTCCGCCTGGATCCACACCTGTTCGGCGCCGGCCTTGTCTTCGAAACGCAGGGCGTTGGCGTTGTCGGCGGTGCCGTCCTTGGTGCGGCTCATAAAGCCCATCTGGGTGGCGGCGGCCGGCAGCGCCCAAGGCGGCATGCTGGCTTCGTTATAGACACGTCCGGTGACGATCGGCCGATCCGGATCGCCGTTGATAAAGTCCACCACCACTTCGTCGTTCACGCGCGGGATCTGCACGCCGCCGTAGCCTTGGCCGGCCCAGGCGCTGGAGACGCGCACCCAGCAGGAGCTGCCGTCGTCTTTCGGCCCGAAGCGATCCCAGTGGAACTTCACCTTGATACGGCCGTATTTGTCGGTCCAAATCGATTCGCCGGCCGGGCCGACCACCCGGGCGGTCTGCGGCCCGTGGGTTTTCGGCCAGGTGGCCTGCTGCGGCGGGTGCCAGGGCACGTCCGCCGGTAGCACGATGAAGTCGATACGGTGTTCGCTGCTCTGATCGTCGCCGCTGGCATAGCGGTTCTCTTTCAGATGGTAGTTGGCCTGCAGCGTCAGGTACTCGCGGTTGTCGTCGGCGTGCGGGGCGTTATACAGCGTAAAGGTGCTGCCGGGAGCAATGCCCAGCGCGGTGGCGGTACCGCGGATCTGCTGATGTTCGGCCTGCCAGGCCTCCTGGCGCACGCGGGCGTAGAACTCCCCCTGCTGATGCTCGGTGTAGCGGCCCGGCCAGTCGTAAACGTCGATCTGCCCCGGCGTCGGCGAGACCGGGTTTTGCCGTGCCTGGAACAGCCAGGCGTTCGGCTTGCGGAAATCGTAGTCGTCCAGGCTGTAGATACCCGGCGTGACGCGATCGGACAACGTCCACTGGCTGATGCCTTCCTCGCTGGTGCTGCCGCCGGACGGCGTCAGGTGGTAGGGGATCATCTCATAGCCGGGATAGGGCTGGTGGTGGTGGGGGGCGTCCCCGAGCACCAGCGTGTGTTTGCCCATCTCGTGTTTGAAATAGTAATAGATGCCCTCCAGCTCCATCAGGCGGCTGATGAAGTTGAAACTGCTTTCGTTGTACTGCACGCAGTAGCCCCACAGGCGATAGTCGCCGGTCAGCTGATCTTCCAGCTGCACGTTGTGCTCCGCCAGCAGGGTCTTGACGATCTGCGGCACCGTCTGTTCCTGGAAGATGCGGAAGTTGCGGTCCTTGGTCATCGGCCAGAGATCCGGCTGCACGTGCAGGTTATACACCGCGTAGCGCGTGCCGCCGATCTCTTCGCTGCTGACGGCGATGGCGGTGATCTTGCCGTTCAGGTAGCGCGGGGCGCTGAGGAAGCCCTGGGTTGGGATCTCCAGCGTCAGCGGTTGGCCGAGCAGCGCTTTGCGATCGAGCCGCGCGTCGGTGCTCAGCAATTCAATAGAGAAGTCAAAAGGGGTGGAAAGCGCTTCGATACCGTCCAGTGAGCGGAACAACAGTTGCTCCTGGCCCAGCGGCGTGTGCGCAATAATGCGGTCCAACATGAGAACGTCCTCTGTGATTGACGTCATGCCCTGCATACTCCGGCGTTGCAGCGGCCTTGCCGCGCGGCCAATGAGGATGGGCAGTGGTGCGTCAGTCTCATGAAATAGGGAAACCCCGCCGAGGCGGAGTTTCAGAACGGGATTAACCGGCGGTGGCCGGATTGACCAGCCAGGTGCCGGCGGTGTCGATGCTGAGTTGCTGCCGGCGGAGTCGATCGTCGTGGCGGATTTCCAGCTGATAGCGGCCTGGCGCCAGGTTCAGGCTGGCGAAGCCGTTTGCGCCCGGCGTCACCTGCTGCGGCTTGCCGTCGAGGCTGACCTGTTCGCCCGGTTGCAGTTTGAAGTACACCAACGCCACCGGCTGCGGTGGCGGTGCCACCTTTTCAGGTTCCGCGGCTGTAGGCTGCGCGGTTTGTGGCGCGCTCGGCTGCTCCGTCAGGGTTTTCTGCGCCGGCGACGCCTCAGTGTTTTGGGCCACGGCCTGGGTATCGTCCTCGCCGCCGCTCAGCCAGGCGACGGCACCGATCACCAGCAGCGCCGCGACGCCGGCGCCGGCCATCATCGGCCGCGAGAATTGGGTGCTGCGCGCGGTAACGGCGCCGGCGGCGGCTGCAGCGGCAGCCGGGTTGGCGGCGACCAGCAGGTTCTCCGGCGCAGCCGCAGGGGTGCTGATGATTTCGTTTTCATCGGCGATTGGCAGATGCAGCAGCTCGGCCATTTCATCGATGGTCTGCGGGCGGTCTTCCGGCTTCAGCGCCAGCGCGCGATCGACGGTGCGCAGCAGCTCCGGCGAGTAGCCGGCGGGGCGGCGCTCGGCCAGCGGCTGGTAACTGTCTTCGATGCTGCGCACCACGCTGACCGGCGGCGGCGAACCGACGATCAGCGTGTGCAGCACGGCGCCCAGCGCGTAGATATCGGTCCAGGGCCCCTGTTCGCCGTCGCTGTTCTCGGTGTACTGCTCGATCGGCGCGAAGCCCGGTTTGAGCATGATCTCCGTTTCGTCTGACAGGTTGCCGATCTCTTTACGCGCCGATCCGAAGTCCAGCAGCACCGGCAGCTGGCTTTCCTGGATCTGGATGTTATCCAGCGAAATGTCGCGGTGCAGATAGCCTTCCTGGTGGATGGTGTTGATGGCGCTGAAAAGCGGCGGCAGCAGCCGCCGGATCCACGCCTCGTCGATTTTCTCCGGTTGCTGCGCCTGCAGGTTCTTCAGCGTGGTGCCGCTGTAAAACTGGGTGCCCATGTAGGCGGTGCCGTTCTCTTCCCAGAAGCGCAACACGTGCAGCAGGCCGGGGTGCGAGAAGCGCGCCAGCAGACGCGCCTCCTGAATAAAGCTGTTCAGCCCGGCCTGGAAGGTTTTGCTGAAGCGTTCACCGCGCAGCCCGATGCTGAGATCGTCGTTGCGTTTCGCCAGCGAGGTTGGCATGTACTCCTTGATGGCGATGGTGCGTTCCAGTTGGTGATCGTAGGCGCGGTAGACGATGCCGAAGCCGCCTTCGCCGATCGCTTCCTGGATCTCGAATTCATTGAATCGATAGCCGCTCGGCAGGCTGTTCGAATTCGGTTTGGTTATCCCGGTTCCCGACATAGTGATGACTCTCTGTGTTCAAAGGGCCGCCGTCTCGGCGGCCGCGGCGTTATGCCTGAAATTGACAAATGAATTCGTGGTTCTGCAGCGCGATATGCAGCTGGCGATAGCGCTGGTCGTTGGCGCTGCCGGTCAGCAGGGTGTGGCTGATCTGCGGCAGCAGGGTGTTGGTCAGGATGGCGTCGACCATGCGGCCGCCGGACTCCACCTCGGTGCAGCGGCTGACGATCTGCTCGATGACCGCGTCGTCGAAGGTGCAGACGATGTCGTGATTCTCCGCCAGGCGACGCTGGATGCGGCCCAGCTGCAGGCGCACGATGTTGCCCAGCGTGGCGTCGGTCAGCGGGTAATACGGCACCACCAGCAGGCGGCCGAGCAAGGCGGCCGGGAACACCGACAGCAGCGGTTGGCGCAGCGCGCCGCTCAGCGCTTCCGGCTCCGGCAGCAGCTCCGGATCGCTGCACAGCCCGGCGATCAGATCGGTGCCGACGTTGGAGGTCAGGATGATAATGGTGTTGCGGAAATCGATATGGCGGCCTTCGCCGTCCTCCATCCAGCCCTTGTCGAACACCTGGAAGAAGATCTCATGCACGTCCGGGTGCGCCTTCTCGATTTCGTCCAACAGCACCACGCTGTAAGGGCGGCGGCGCACCGCCTCGGTCAGCACGCCGCCTTCGCCGTAGCCGACATAGCCGGGGGGCGCGCCTTTGAGCGTCGAAACGGTGTGCGACTCCTGGAATTCGCTCATGTTGATGGTGATGACGTTCTGCTCGCCGCCGTACAGGGTTTCCGCCAGCGCCAGCGCGGTTTCGGTCTTGCCGACGCCGGACGGCCCGGCCAGCAGGAACACCCCGACCGGCTTGTTCGGATCGTCCAGCCGCGCCCGCGAAGTGCGCACCCGGCGGGCGATCAGATCCAGCGCATGGCGTTGGCCGATCACGCGCTGGTTCAGGGTGTCGGAGAGCTGCAGCACCGCCTCAATCTCGTTTTTCACCATGCGGCCCAGCGGGATGCCGGTCCAGTCGGCCACTACCGCCGCCACGATGTTGGCGTCGACGGCGGCGAAGATCAGCGGCGCTTCGCCCTGCAGCGCGCTCAGCTGCTGCTGAAGTTCGCCCAGCTGGGCGCGCAGCGCGTCGGCGTCAGGGGCCGCCTCTGTTTCTTCGCCGGTAGGCTCCGCTTCCTGCTGGTGCAACTGGGCGCGTAGCGTGATGATCTCTTGGATCAGCGCCAGCTCCTGCTGCCAGCGGTCGGTCAGCTGTTCCAGCGCCTGGCGCAGCGCGGTCAGCTGGGTTTCAATTTCCTGCGGGCGCAGGGGATCGCCAATGCCGACTTTGGCCTCGCGGCGGGCGATATCCAACTCTATCTGCAGCGCATCGATGCGGTGGCGGCAGTCTTCGACCTGGGCAGGCTCGGCGTGTTGGCTGACCGCCACGCGCGCGCAGGCGGTATCCAACAGCGCCACCGCTTTGTCCGGCAGCTGGCGGGCAGGAATATAGCGATGCGACAGCCGCACCGCGGCGTCCACCGCTTCATCCAGCAGCAGCACGCGGTGGTGTTGTTCCAGCGGACTGACGGTGCTGCGCAGCATCAGCAGCGCCTTGTCTTCGCTTGGCTCGTGCACCTGCACCACCTGGAAACGGCGGGTGAGCGCCGGGTCTTTCTCGATGTATTTCTTGTATTCCGACCAGGTGGTGGCGCCGACAGTGCGCAGTTGGCCACGCGCCAGCGCCGGTTTCAGCAGGTTGGCGGCGTCGCCGGTGCCCTGGGTGCCGCCGGCGCCGATCAGGGTGTGAATTTCGTCGATAAACAGGATGATCGGCGTCGGGCTGGACTGCACTTCGTCGATCACCGCCTGCAGCCGTTTTTCAAACTCGCCTTTGACGCCGGCGCCGGCCTGCAGCATGCCGATATCCAACAGGCACAGTTTCACGTCGCGCAGCTGCGGCGGTACGTCGCCGGCCACGATGCGCAGCGCCAGGCCTTCTACCACCGCGGTTTTGCCGACGCCCGCCTCGCCGGTCAGTAGCGGGTTGTTCTGGCGGCGGCGCATCAGGATATCGATGATTTGCCGGATTTCCTCATCGCGGCCGGCCACCGGGTCGATCTCGCCGTTGCGCGCTCTGGCGGTCAGATCCTGGGCATACTGCGCCAGCACGCTTTCACCGCTGCGCGGCGCGCCGGATACGTTCTCGGCGCCGCTTTCCGCCGGCGCATCCTGGGCGTTTTCCGCCGAGTGAGCGGTGATGGCGGCGAACTGCTCCATCAACAGATCGGCGTTGATGCGCTCGAACTGCGGGGAAATGGCCTTCAGCAGATGGCGCAGGCTGTAGGTTTTCAGGATGCCGAGCAGCAGGTGGCCGCCGCGGATGCGCGCCGCGCCGAATTTCAATGAGCCATAGACCCAGGCGCGTTCTACCGCGCTGTCGATGTGCTCGGACAGATCGGAAATGGCGCTGGCGCCGCGCGGCAGGCGATCGAGCGCCTCGACGATGTCGCGCGCCAATTGCGCCTCGTCCAGCGCGAAGTGGCGAACGATTTGCTGCAGATCGCCGTCCGGCGATTGCATCAGCTGATGCAGCCAGTGCGCCAGTTCGACGTAGGGGTTACCGCGCAGCTTGCAAAACGCCGTCGCACTTTCCAGAGAGGTGAATAACAGGCTATCCAGTTTGCCAAATAATACCGAGCGGCTGATTTCAGACATGGTTTTCCTCAGGTCTCAGAGTGGCCTGGCGCCGCAGGGCGCCGGCCGAAATAGGGTCAGAACGGGTTTTCCAGCGGTTCAGGGCTGAAGATCAGATCGTCGAGATCGCGCTGTCGCCGATGGTCGGCCAGCCAACTGCTCAGGCCCAACCGCTGCGCGCCGCCGAGCTGGATGCCGTGCGCCTGTTCCTTCGCCAGGATCAGGCGCACTTCCCAGACGAACTCGATGCCCAGGTATTGGCGCACCCAGTCGCGCAGTTGCCGGCACAGATCGGCGCCGGGCAGAAAGCGGTCATAGTCCCGCTGCGGCATCGGCCCCAGCTCGATGCGGAACTTGTGCTGGATATCCCGCACCGCGATGCCGAGAAAAGCCGACTCGCCGAGCCGTGGCGCGCCGCGTCCGGCCTTGAGCCGCGCCTGCTCGCGCGGTTCTACCCGCAGCCAGTGCGGCACGTTCTCGACGATGCGCACCGGCACCTTGAAATACTGCTGCAAAATCTTGCTCAGGCCTTCCGGATCGCGGCTGTGGCGAATCAGATGACCGGCCATAAAATGTTTAGCGTGGGCGTTGATGCTGTCGCGTTCCTGCTGCGCCGGCTGGCCGAGGCCGATCAGGCTCGACAGGTACTCGTCGAAGCGCCGGTTGTCCGGGCGATCCAGCGATACCGTCGGTTGCGCGTCGGCCCAGGCGCGGTAAAACAGCAGCGTCAGCCGGTGATGGAACAGATTGGTGAACGCCAGCAGGGTGGTGTCCTGATGGTGATACACCCGTTCGCGCACGTATTCGGTCAGGTGCAGCGGCAGCGGCCCGTTGGGGCCGAACAGACCGAAGCTGAAGATCGAAACGTCGTGCAGCGGGCTGTTGGCGCGCGGCGTCACCTGCGCCAGCGTGGAGGGTGCGAACGACAGCGAAGGTTCCTGCCCCAGGCGCAGCATCTCGTGGCGCGGCAGCGGCGCGCGTCCCAGCAGGTAGGGCTGGCCGCCCTGGGCGTCGATGCGGCGCAGCAGCTGAAACAGATCGTGCTTGTAAGGCGCGCTGCGCAGCCGCGGCCAAAAGTCGTCCGGCAGGCGATACAGCGCGTTGATCTGCGGCGGCGCCAGTTCGGTGGCGATCATCTCCGCGTTCATATCAGCGTCCTTTTGCCCATGCGCGCCTGCCAGTGGGCGATTTCGCCGCGTTGCTGGCTGGAGAGCGTCATCTCGGTGAAGGTGTTCATCGCCACCAGGCGCGAGAACAGGCGCTCCAGCACGCTGCCGAGCAGGTAAGGGCTGTTGCCCGAGAACGCCTGCTCATCGACCGTCAGATCGATGGCGATGCCGCGCGCGAACACGATGGGGCCGGGTTCAGGCACTCGCCGATAGACCGGCCGCAGGTTACAGTGGCGCACGCCCTGGATCTGTTTGGCGATCGCCGGCTCGCTCAGGTTGCCATACAGCCCCAGCAACTGGCGCAGGCTGGCGGCGCCCTGTTCCGGATCGCCGTCCATCATGCTGAGGTAATTCAGCTGCAGCTGACTGATCAACCGCCAGGTGATCATCCCTTCGGCCAGCGCCGGGCGTGGCGGGGTGGGGCCTTTGCGCAGCGAGACCTGCTTGATCGGGATTGAATCGGGCATCACGAAGTTGCCCTGATCCTGCTGCAGCAACATCAACGGCAGGTCGCGGCTGGTGCACAACACGTCGGCGGTGAGGTATTTCAGATCGCTGTGCCACGGCGATTGCCGTTCGTCCACCAGCGATACGAACACTTCCGAACCGGCATAGCCGGTGCGGGTGCCATAGCGGCGGGCGTGTTCCGACAGGGTGCGCTGTTCGCGCCGCAGCGAGAAGTAGGCGCCATAGTTGCCGTCGTCCGCGCTCAGGGTGCTGTAAAACGGCCGAAACTCTTGCTCGTAGCGTTTTTCGCTGGCGCTGCCGCCGAGCCGCTGCACCGAGAACACTTCGTAATCCAGCGGCCGGATATTGTCGACCACCAGATGGTATTCGTGGTTTTTTTCGTTGATCGCGATGCGTTCGGCGATCTTCGGAAACAGGTTGATCACCGGCGTACAGTGCAGCGCCAAATGGGCAACGTCGACCACCCGTTCCAGCGCGGCGTCGTGCCGATCCAGCAGCACCACGATCTCGAACTGGCGCAGCGCTTTTTTCCCTTCGCGCACGCTCTGCAGCAGCGGACGCAGGCCGTTGACGCTGAAAAACTGGAAGCGCGCCGGGAAGGCGAAATACTCCTGCAGCAGCCGGTAGCCTTCAAAGTTGCGCAGGTCGTTGGGCAGCAGCGCCTGCTCGGCGGCGAAGCCCTCCTGCCGCAGCCCGTCCAGCGCCAGCGCCCGCCGCTGCGGTTGCGCCTCCACCGTTTGGCAGACAAGCCCGACGCTGTGCTGCATCAGCAACTCCAGCAGCTGCTGCGCCTGCATGTCCGGCCCGGCCAGGTAAAACATCAATTGGTCCAACTGCAGGTTGTTGAGCGTTACGCTTTCGTAGCACTCGAGCCGAATGCGCAGCGCGCTGACGCTGCCGCTGTGCTGCAGCCCCAGCGAGGCCAGCGGGATATCGGCCGGAATGCCACCCAGCTCGACGCCGGCGATGCGCACCGGCTGCAGCGTGACGTCATGGGCGGTGGTGTAGCTGCAGGTGATGCCGCTTTTCTTCAGCGTCTGGCTGTCCATCATGGTGCCGCGCGGCACCACGAAACCGTTGCTGATGTCGCCTTTGCTGCTGTCCGGCTGCAGCTCGGCGATCGCCATCGACGGCGTCGGCGACAGGTAATTGGGGTAGATGATCTCCAGCAAGCGCTGAGAAAAGCGCGGGAACTCGGCGTCCATTTTCAGCTGCACGCGCGAGGTGAGGAAGGCGAAGCCTTCCATCAGGCGCTCGATATAAGGGTCCGCCACGTCGATGCCGCGCATGCCGAGACGGCCCGCGACCTTCGGGTACTGTTCGGCGAACTCGGCGCCCATCTCACGCAGATAGGCCAGCTCGCGGTTGTAATAATCTAACAGTTTACTGTCCATCGCCTTACCCTATGTCTTTCAGATCGAAGTGGCCGTTTTCCAGATCCACGTCGGTACGGAACAGAAACTCCAGCGGATAGGGCACGCACCACAGGCGGCCCTTGATTTCGATCGACAGCACGTTGTGCAGCTCCAGCGAGCCGGTGTCCGAAATGCAGCGCACCTGCAGTCCTTCGGGCAGAATGCGCGGTTCGAAATGGAGGATGGAATCGGTCAGCGCGCGCTGAATGTCGAGCCATTCGATGTCCGACATGCGCTTGCCCGCCAGCGAGGCGATGCCGTAATTCAGCGTGGAGCGCCGCACCTGCGGAAAATCGCCGAGATCCAGATTGGATTCGCTGTTGACGCAGTTGAACAGCCACTGCAAATCGCGCAGCACCCGACGGCGCAGCTCGCTGTGCGACACCAGGTTGCGCACCTGCGCCTCCTGTTTTTTCTGCGGTTCGTCGTCGGTCAGCATGTCGAGCAGCACCGGCTGCATTTTGTCGCGCGACGTCAGGCGCTCGCTGTCCTGACGATTGCGATAGCCCTGGCGGCGCAGATCGCCGCCGTCGTAGTGGGGTGGGCGTTTATCGTTCATGTTCAGGCGCTCGCGTCGAAGCTCAGCTGCCGCAGGCTGTGCAGCGGGAATTCGTCGCTTTCGCTGAGCCAGGTCTTCAGGCCTAGCCCCGCATAGTGGGTGCCGTCGCCCAGCGGTTGCCATTCGGTGCGTTTGCCCAGCAGCAGCGCGTCGTCGCTGCCTTCGGCCAGCGGGTAACGGGCGGGCAGTTGGCATACCTGTTCGCGGCCGTCGGTCAGACGCACCAGTGCATGGCTCCACACCAGATCGATGGCGCTCTGCGGCGCCTGGAACTGGATCGCGGCGATATCGGCGAACGGCAGCCAGTAGTAAACGCCGTTCAGCGCCAGCTCGCATACCGGCCCGAGGCGGCCGTCACCGTCGGTCAGCCAGTCGAAACTCAGCTGCCGCTCTTGGTTCCCTTCAGCCAGCGTTAACTGCCCGGCGCCGGCCGGTGCGGCCTCCAGCGCTTCGTCGCGCAGCGTCTGGGCCTGTTCGGCCGCCCCTTGCGCATCCTGATGCAGCGCCTGCACCAGCAGTTGCAGCCAGGGCTGATCCTGCCGCAGCAGCGCCGGCGCGGCCGCGCCGGCAAACACCGCCTGGCGTTGCAGCTCGGCGTTGACCGACTGCATCAGCAGCAGCGTGGTCGGTTGAGCGATCGGTTTCAGCGCCTGCCAGGATTTCAGCTGCGCGTTGGCGCGCGTCCAGTTGCCGCTCAGGCACAGCAGTTGCACCAGCGCAGCGCGCAGGTCGGCATCCGCCGGTTTCGCCTTGATATCGTTTTCGACGGCGGTGATGGCCGCGGCGATCGACTGGCCTTGCAGCATGCTTGCTAATGATTTCACAGGCTTTCCTTATAATCAGTGAGTGGCGCCGTTAACCGACAGGTAGCTGCCGCTGGCGGGATCGACGCGGTCTGCGGCCAGCTTTTCCACCAGCTTGAAGGTCAGCGGGGCGGGGGCGCTTAGCAGCGGCTGCCAGGCGGTTTGCGCCTGCTGTACGCGCTGTTTGACCTTGTTCTCGTCGGCGGCATCGACGCGCGGCATTTCAACGATCGCTTCACCGTTGAACGCCCAGGCGTGCAGCTTCGGTTCGAAGCTCAGCAGCAGGAAGCTGCCCGGCGCCTGCGGGTTGCCGCCCAAAACCAGCCGTTGGGCGTTGGCGCTGACGACGGTCAGCGCGCGATCGCCGCCGTTCACCTTCGCCAGCGGGTAACCTTGCAGGAACCACAGCGTCGGCGAGAGGGTTTGGCCGCCCTGTTGCAGCGTGACCGCGCCGCTGCCCTGCAGCCAGCCGTCCTCGCCGCAGCGCAGCGCCTCACCAGCGGGAATGAATAGCGCGCCGCCGTTGGCTTCGTCACCCCAGAAGGTGCGGAAGTGGCAGCCCTGCGGCAGGCTGAAACGCTGAGGCGGCGCGGTGTCCGCCTGCGGAGAGGTGACGGCCACCGCCGCAGGAATGGTCGGCGGCGGCGGGGTTTGCGCCTGCTCGACGGCCTCCTGTTTGACCACCGGTTTCCAGCCGCGCACTTTGGCGGCTTCGCCGCTGGCCAGCTTCTCACCGCGCTTGTCGGTCAGCGTCCAGGGCAGGTGGCCGGCTTTCGGGCACTGCTTTTCCAACAGATTGCCGACGCGCGGCAGGAAGTCGTTCAGCACCGCCGGATCCTGGCTTTGCGCCGAGACGATGCGCAGCGGGATGCTCTTGCCGCACCAGCTTGCCGGATTGCTGTTTTTGACGTCATCGATAAACACTTCCAGCTTCTGGCTGGGGGAGTAAACCAGGCGATAGTTCATCGCCTGCGCGGTCGGCACCGCCATCAGGGCGACGAGCCCCGGCATCCAATATTTCATAGTGAACCTTGCTGTGAATGTGCGCTGCTCAGTCGCGGCTCAGAAACCGCTCCGCATCCGCCAGCGAATGCAGCAGGGTGGTTTCCTGCGGTGAGCCAATCCAGACGGCGATAGCGCTGTAGTTATCGCTGTTATTGTTTTTCTTCCATGCCTGCTGCATCAGGGCGATCCACTCGCTGGGGGAGTTGACCATATGCAGCGACTGTTCCAGTTCGGCCTGGCTGAAGCTGTGCCAGAAGCCGTCGGTGCACAGCAGGAAAACGTCGCCGTCTTCCAGCTGCAGCACGTCGCTGTAGGTGGCGTCGCGCTCTTCGTTGAGCCCCAGCGCGAAATACAGCAGGTTGCTGTTGATGCCGTTGGTCTGGTAGCCGGCGTCCTGCATCTGTTGGATCAGGCTGTGGTCGGTGGTGACGGTATGCAGGTAGCCGCGGCGGAACAGGTACAGGCGGCTGTCGCCGGCGTGCGCCCAGTAGGCCAGCTGGTAATCGCGATCGATAAACAGACTGACCAGCGTGGTGCCCATCTTGCTGTATTCGTCCGACTGCCGCTGCTGCTGGTGGATGGCGGCGTTGGCGCTGGTGATGTGCTGACGAATGCTCTGGGCGTTCAGGTGCTTTTCGCCGTCGAAGTTTTGCAAAATGGTGTCGCGTGCCAGTTTGGCGGCGATATCGCCGCCCGGAAAACCGGCGATGCCGTCGCACACCACGAAGCAGGCGGCGCGGTTGCCGAGCACCTCGCCGGTCTGATCCTGGTTGGAGGCGCGGCCGCCCTGGTTGGAGGTAGAGGCTATGGTGATATTCATTACGCGTCCGGTTTGGTCTGTGAGTCTTTGTATTGATTCACTTCAACGTCATAGGCGTGCAGGAAGGCTTCGCCGAACAGGGTGTGGAAATCGTCCTCGATCTCGCCGGAGGTTTGCTGATAGTTCTTCACGAAGTAGTCCCACAGCGCAGCTTTGCGGTTGGCGGGCAGCGACAGACGCGGCGCCACGCCTTCCTTGCGCGCTTCTTCTTCGAGACGCTCCGGGTTAAACGACTGCAGCATGGCGGCGATGATGGCGCGAATACCGGCGATCATCCCCAGCTGGTGCGCCTGCAGGTCGATCAGCGCGTCACGCACCGCCTGTTCCGGCGGCATAAAGCCCGGCATCTGGCTACCGAACATCTGCATCAGCACCGTTTTTCCCGAAGGCAGCAGCTTGAACGGGTTGTTGGCTTCGTCGAGGATCATGGTCATCTCGGCCTTCACGCCGCGCTTGAGGATCGAGCGGGATGAGAGCAGGGCGACGGTGCCTTGCGAGAACAGGCTCAGCAGGCGACCGGCCTGGCGGATCTGTTGTTCGTCAAAGTGCGGCTGCGGTTGCAGATCGTCGAGACCGATGCCTTGCAGCAGCGCCGCCAGCAACGGCCCTTCCAATGCGTCGCCACTTGGCGCGGCGGCGTGCTGCCGCTGAGCGGATTGGTAGGCGACCGGATCGATGCCTAGGCGGTTGCCCTGGCGCGGGCGCGGCGGCTGTGCAGGCGGTTCCTGCTGGCTGAACTGCGGCGCAGGTTGGGGCTGTGGATCAGGCGTCTGCACGGGCGGCGGCGTCGGCTGTGGGCGCGGCGCTACCGGCTGTGCGGCGACCGGAGCCGGTGCTGGCGGCGGGGACGGCGGCTGTACCGCTTCCTCCGGCTGAGCCAGCGGCACGGCGCCGCCCATCAGCAGCCCCAGCGGATCGTTGCTGTTTAACGTCTCTGGCGAAGCGGGCGCGGATGAACCGCCGAACAGCGCCAGCGGATCCAGCTCTTGCTCCGGTTGCTGCGCATTCTGGACGGGGGGAGCCGGGCGCGTCGGCGCAGCCTGCTCCGCCAGCAGCGCGCTGGGGGTGGTGTCGGCCAGGATATGCTCACGCTCAAAGGTGGTGTCGGTGTTGAACAGCGCCGCCGGATCGGTTTGTTGCTGCTGCAGCTGGCGCAGATCGACCTCGCCCGCCAGCTGCGCCAGCGGATCGGCCGGGTTCAGCTCGCGAGCGGGGGTCTCCAGCAGCGGATGATTGTCCGGATTGGTGATCGGCGGCGGTATGACGGCGGCCGGCGCGTTCGGCGTAAATTCTTCCACCAGGCTGTCCCAGATTTCGTTGGGGATCGGCGCGGCGGATTTTTCTTTGGCGGCGGCTGCAGGGGCCGCAGCCGCGGCAACGGCAACGGCCTTGGCCACCGGCTGAGCCTGCGGCGCGGCGTGCTGTTGCAGCGCGCTGACTTCAATCTGGTAATCGTCGATGCCGAGCACGTCGCCGTCCTGCAGTTCAACCTGGCGGCCACGTTCCAGCGGAATGTCGTTCAGCAGCACGCGGGTAACGTTGCCGCGATTGGTGATGCGGCATTCGCCGTCAGCGGAAATGTGCACGATCGCCTGCAGGCGGGAAATGGCGCGCTCTTCGTCCGGCAGCACCAGGTTGTTGTCCACGCTGCGGCCGATGGTGCCGCCCGGCGGCAGAAAATCGCAACTGCTCTGCGGCGGAACCTGGCCGCTTTTATTTTTTACAATGGAAAATCGCATAAGGCATTCCTGCTGATAAGATCTTATGGCTAGACAGTGGAACTCAATAACGGGATGAGTTCGACTTTATTTCTTTCCTAAGAGAGAACTTTGAACGTGAGTGACTAAATTTTTTTTGGTTAACGCATTATATGGTCGAAAACTTCAATGTAATAACGTGAGGCTGTATGTGTCAGGTGATGCCTTTGCTATTGCTAGCATTATTCTTACCCTTTTTCTTGTAATAGAGATTAGTCGGTAGTTGAGATAAGTAAATTAGGGCGAATATAATACTGGCGTACCATACCTCGTCATAATCTTGGAATTTTATATTGAGCATTGAATCCAGTATCTCAGAACCATAGTTAAATATTAAACCTTGGGTGATGCTTGTAAATAGATTTACTATGGTAACTATCACAAAAAGAGAATAAGATTTTTTATTGTTAACTTTCTTTTTTAGGTGATACAGCCCGACAAAAACTACAACTGACAGGAAAAAGTATAAAAACACAAATGAGTAAGAGTAGGTGGAAAGCGTGACGTCATCGCTCACTGTTTTGTTTCCTCATCGATTAATTTGTAAATTCCATAGCCGGTTATGGCATTGGAAAAAACCTCTGTGCCTAATGGAACCGTGCCAAGCTTTTTCCATCCAATAATATAATCGCTATTTATGTGTTTAAACAACCGCCAAGAGTCTGGTCTTAATGACTTGCTAAATATACCGTACCCAGATAGTGAGATGTCAACGGAACTATAAACGATGTCAGCTTCATTTTTATTATAGCCTAGATAGTTAGCCGCGTAGTGGTATGCCTCTCTTATACTGCCAACCTTATCTTTTCTGAAAAGTAAATAATAGCCACTTTCGTAAAAATTATTTGCTCCTTGAGCCATTAACGGTACGCCAACGCCCCCGCAGGCCATGCCTGCAGAAAGTGCACAGGTTCCGATTCCGGCAAATATCTGAGAGCCGCCACTGACAAAACCAACTTGTTTCATCACCAGGTTTGAAAATCTTTCTCTTTTTTCTTTTTTTATTGCGACAAAGAGCTTGGCTTTACCTGTATTAATGTTGAATTCTTGTCGTCTGAGGTTGTTGATTTCTTCTTCGATTATACTGATTGCCCCAGCGTAGGATGTGCAGTGTATACTGATATCCCTTTTTGCAAACTGAATAAGTTGGTCTATTTCCAGTGAGAAATTAGCTCTTGATTCGTTGGTGTATAGATACTGTCGTGAAAACGTTCTTGATAGTTTTTTGAGTTCATCGATAGATCTATCCAGATCTACTTTTGTTTTGTATTGCATAAGGATTCCTTTCCTATTCTTTATACCAATATTTACTCTGTGAAGGGATGCGGATTTACTCTCAGTTGTCGTCTTTCCCTTGGTATTTCTTGATGATGGCTTGCAGCGCTTGGCTGTGTACAAGATCGATGCACTTGGCCATCGTCATCGGCTCCCCTGACATACTGTCATAGGGCTTTGCCAGAAATTCTTTTGCCAGCGCCCTGACGGCGGTATGCGCTTCCAGAGAATAATCGCCGAATTCCGTGTAACCCCGAGCGGCGGCGGCGGCATCGTTTTTGACTTCTTTTGCTGAGTACCCCTCGGCGATGCAAACGCTAAGCGCGTAGTTTTTGAGGTACTCGGCAGAGGAGTACTTTCCGTTGGCGGAAGCTTCAGTATTCAATACCGCCAACGTGAGTAGGAATACAGTTTTAATCGTATGATGTGAGTTCATCGATTCGTTTTTGCATCGTATCGGCCAGGCAGTCTTTGTCATCTCGGCATTTATCCCTTTGCAGTAACCAAGATTTTTGCGTGCTGTTTAAAGAGGCTGCCAGCTTTTTATCTCCTGCATCGGTCGCCTGCTTTTTTGCCAACAGCCAAGCTTGGGAAACGCTTTTGTCATAGGCGGATAAATTGAAATCTGAGCAGATAGTTTTTTCAACAATACTTTTAGATTTAGCGCAGTCGAAAGACGCTGCAGGTTTAGGAGCTTTCGGTAACCGTTCTAATTGCAGTAGCGAGCCATCGTACCAATTAACCAGCATTTTTTGTGGATTGAGAGCAGCAAAACTGGAGCCTACACCATTATCGGATGGGCCGAATGATCCGGAGTGACACGCGATCTTGAAAAGAGAGACTTCTGCTTGGCCGTTTTCTTTCAATGAATAGTTTTTAGCCGAGATGCTTTTATCTCCGCCCATCGACTTGCCGATGAATTGATTTAGCGTGCTTCTCTCAATACTTAAGGTTGGCGCTGTGCAGACGTCTTTTTCCGGCAGATTGTTTTCTATTGATTTAGTGGAAATAGTGATTACCCTTCCTAGTAATCGAGGGTCGTTGAGTTGATAGTTAAGTGTGCGGGTAGTCTCATTGTCTATGTTGACCTGAGTTACTTGCCATAAGCCATCAATAGTTGATGATGTTGGGGCATTAACGTTTTTTTCTGCTGCATATGCACTGAACGATAATAAGACGCCGCTGATTAGAAGTTTATTTTTTTTCAATAGAGTGATGCCCTTCTTTCTGCAGAGAACTGTCCTTTGCTTGCTAATAAACCTCCCCATAACGGGGAGGTTGTATAACAATTAAGCTTCGCGGTTTTCCTTGATGTTCCAACCTGCGCTGCTTTCGGCGCCTTTGCCGCCTTTGTCGCTCTGCTCCCAGTATTGCTGTTTCACTTTCGCCGCCTGGAAGGAGTAGGTGACGCCCACGGTGTCTTCGCCGCCTGCGCCGGTGTACTGCACGGCGGTGACCAGCACGTCGTCCAGGGTGATTTTAACGTACTCAACCTGAGTACCGCCCGCCTTGCAGACAGACAACTCAACCTTGGTCAGGTGCTTACCGCTGGAGCAGTGCTTCAGCAGCGCCGGGGTTGACTTGTCGACCAGCGCGTTAACGTGCAGATCGTTGAAGCACACTTTACCGGCGCCACCGCCGCCGCCAACGCCCATATTGCCCGGTTGAGAAGCGCCCCAGGAGAAAGAAGTGATGTCGGTCCAGCCTTTGTGATTCGAATCTTTAGATTCGCCGCTGGCACCTTCAACTTTCAGGAACATATCAATAGCCATAGTTTCTTCACTCTTTATTAAGGGTTAACAGTAGTATTAACGTTACGTTGAAAAACTCAGGTAATAGCAGCAGGAATTGCAAGTGTGGTAATGCATTACCAATTTATATCCTTGTGCCATGCACCTTCTTAAATACCGAAAACTATCGGTACGGGTTACCGAGCCACTATTAAGTGCTAATGGCTCAATGCTTAATTATTTCGCGTTATCTTGATTCCACGTGCGATCTGGGTTGCCTGCTATGAGCTGTCGAGAAAGCTTGTCCAATTCAGGGCTATGGTACAACCGCAGGCAGTTTAGGGTGACACCTTGACTCTTGTCTTTAGTTTCGCTGTGAAACTCATTGATTCTGGATTTATATTTGTCGATGAGAACATTGATTTTCTCATCACCTGATTCGATATCGAATGGCATCCATTCTCTCATCGCATTCGCCGTTCTGGCTGCATCAAGAGAGAATGCTTTATCCGAATCGGAGACCTGTGCCAGGCAGCGTGACAATGCCAGTTCTTTTACGACTTGGTGATAAGGCATCTGTTTGATAAATGCCACCGGATCTTGAATGTCCTTGGCGAGTGATGACTGCGAGAGGCCCAACAAGGTAGTTGCCAATCCGATTGTAGTTAACTTGTTCATGGCAACTCCCAAAAATTGGCTCGCGGAGTAGAGTAATTGGTTCCGGGCTCATTGAAATAGCAATGATCTGAACAACTGGCTCCGTTCCAGAAAGTGGCGTGCCCGCCCGCATTTCCCCAACCTGATACTTCAAAAAGTATTAATCCTTTTTTGTTGGCCAGTTGCGTAACAGGTAATTGAGGGTAATTAACAATCATGTCAGGTTTTCCCCACGTTTTAGTCAGGTAGGGAATCAAATCTCGCACGCGGAAAAAGTACCATTTTTTATCTGCGCCTGAGACGGTTAACTGACCTATTCTGGGAACCGGATGGCCTGTGTAATTGAGCACGTAACTCATCCTTACGGCACAGCTGTTTTCCCAGCCGCCTGATTCGGCGGGTATCTCAAAGTTTCGTTTTACGGCACCGCCAATCGTATTTTTAACTTTTTCCAGAGGATCGTTTGGGTCGTAAATATTTTTAGCCGCAGTCCAGGCAGCCAGAAAACGGGGTCTTGTTCCCATGATTTACCTCCATGTTTTATTTATCAGGCCGCACTACCGCGGCCTGACTTCAGCCCATCAGGACGCGTCGTTTTGCTTCAGCGAAGGCAGCTTCGACACCAGGCGCAGGGAGACGGTCAGGCCTTCCAGCTGGTAGTGCGGGCGCAGGAAGAACTTGGCGCTGTAATAGCCCGGGTTGTCTTCGATCTCTTCCACCTGCACTTCCGCCGCGGCCAGCGGTTTGCGCGACTTGGTTTCCTGCGAGGAGTTGGCCGGATCGCCGTCCACGTAGTTCATGATCCAGTCGTTCAGCCAGCGTTCCATGTCGTCGCGCTCGCGGAAGGAGCCAATTTTGTCGCGCACGATGCACTTCAGATAGTGCGCGAAGCGACAGCAGGCGAACAGGTACGGCAGGCGCGCGGAAAGCTGGGCGTTGGCGGAGGCGTCGGCATCGTAGTATTCCGCCGGCTTCTGCAGCGACTGCGCGCCGATAAAGGCGGCAAAGTCGGAGTTTTTGCGGTGCACCAGCGGCATAAAGCCGTTTTTGGCCAGCTCGGCTTCGCGGCGATCGCTGATGGCGATCTCGGTCGGGCACTTCATGTCCACGCCGCCGTCGTCGCTCGGGAAGGTGTGGCACGGCAGGTTCTCCACCGCGCCGCCGGATTCCACCCCGCGAATGGCGGTGCACCAGCCGAACTCTTTGAACGAACGGTTGATGTTGGCGGCCATGGCGTAGGCGGCGTTGGTCCAGGTGTAATTGCCGTGGGTCGCGCCGTCGGTGTCTTCTTCGAAGTCAAACTCGTCTACCGGGTTGGTGCGGATGCCATACGGCAGGCGCGCCAGGAAGCGCGGCATCACCAGCCCCAGGTAGCGCGCGTCTTCCGATTCGCGCAGGCTGCGCCAGGCGGCGTACTCGGTGTTCTGGAAAATCTTGGTCAGATCGCGCGGGTTGGAGAGCTCCTGCCAGGACTCCATCTGCATCACGCTCGGCGCGGTGCCGGCGATGAACGGGCAGTGCGAGGCGGCGCCGATCTTGGCCATTTCGCCCAGCAGCTCCACGTCCTGCGGGCTGTGATCGAAGTAGTAGTCGCCCACCAGGCAGCCGAACGGTTCGCCGCCGAACTGGCCATACTCTTCTTCGTAGACTTTCTTGAAGATCGGGCTCTGGTCCCAACCCACGCCTTTATAGCGCTTCAGCGTGCGGCCCAGCTCCTGCTTGGAAATGCTCATGAAGCGGATCTTCAGCATCTCGTCGGTTTCGGAGTTGTTGACCAGATAATGCAGGCCGTGCCAGGCGCCTTCCAGCTTCTGGAAGTCGTCGTGGTGAATGATCTGGTTGATCTGCTGCGACAGCTTTTCGTCGATTTCCGCGATCAGCGCCTGGATGGTGCGATAGGCGTCGGAAGAAACGGTGACGGTGTTTTCCAGCGCCTGCTGCGCCAGGGTTTTCACCGCGTTCTCGACCGCTTCTTTGGCCTGATCGGTCTTCGGCCGGAACTCTTTGTTCAGCAGCGCGCTGAACTCATCGCTGGAAAAAGTCTCGGTGGTTTGCAACGCATTCTGTTGCTGAGGCGAGTTGCTCATCGATTAATCCTCACGCTCGTTGTTGTCGTCGTTAACCGCCGGCTTCGGCGCGTCGGTCAGGGATTGCAGCAGCGCCGGGTTTTGCAGGATCTTGGAGATTAGCTCTTCGGCGCCGTTCTTGCCGTCCATGTAGGACAGCAGGTTGGAAAGCTGGGTGCGGGCGTCCAGCAGATTGTCCAGCGCGTCGACCTTGCGGGCGATAGCGGCGGGGGAGAAGTCTTCCATGCTTTCGAAGGTCAGATCGATGTTCAGCTTGCCTTCGCCGGTCAGGGTGTTGTCGACCTGGTAAGCGACGCGCGGCTTCAGCGATTTCATACGCTCGTCGAAGTTGTCGACGTCGATTTCCATGAATTTGCGCTCTTCCACGCTGGCTTGCGGGTCGACCGCTTTCCCCACCAGATCCGCCATCACGCCCATCACGAACGGCAGCTGGATTTTGCGCTCTGCGCCATAAATTTCGACATCGTATTCAATCTGTACGCGCGGCGCGCGGTTGCGGGCGATGAATTTCTGCCCGCTGCGGGATTTCGAGTTTGACATGATTTACTCCATCTAATGGCGATTGGGAACGCGCCTCGTCCGGCTGGGAGAGTCAGGTTCTGATTCGGGTCTGCGCAGGGCAGACGGTATCGGATGCGTCAAGAGAACAAAGGTCGGCGGCTAGCTGTTCTCCTCGTTGTCGGGGCGACCGAGAATGGTCTCCAGTTGGTTAAGCCCATCGGGCGCCAAATCGCGGACGATTTGCATAAAGTCCAGCGTAATCAGTCGCTGGACTCGATCGATCATCAGTGGCGCCGGGTGGCTCGGTTCATGAAGACGAAAATAGTTTTTCACCTTGTCCAGCATCAACTGGGCGTCGTCGCGCGACTGGATCTGCGCGCTGCGCCAGTTGAGTGGAGCGGTGGCGCTCTGTACGGCGGCCGGTTGCTGCATGGCAGCCGCTTCAGGCGTCGCGTCTGGTTCGTCGGCGGCCGGGGCATCGCTCTGGCCGGCGAGCGCCACCAGAGAAAACACCTTGGTCAGCGCGCTCATTTCCGGCAGCGCGCTTTCCCCCAGATGGCGGGTCACTTCGCTGCGAATGGCGCTCAGGGTGTTGGCGATGCGCTTCACCAGGGCGCCTTCGGGGCGATCCTGCTGCGCCAGTTCATCCTGCAGCCGCGCGCGGCCGCCGGGAAAGTTGGGGCACTCCTGTTTGCTGCCGTCGAGCAGGGCACCGGCATCGCGCAGCGAGATTTCTCCGGCGGCGCTTTTCAGCAGCGGCGCGGCGCGTACGCTGGCGGCCAGCGCCGCTTTGTCGCCAAGGTCGGCCAGCGCGTTGATGCGAAACAGCGGATCGGCTTCTCCATCGAACTCCAGCGGCGGCTGCAGGGTGTTCCAGTAACGGGTCATCGACTGGTGGACCAGCGTCAGCCCGTCGGCGTAGCCCGGCAACCCGCGCAGCTGGGTCCAGGCGCGGGTGAGATACAGCATGACGCGCAGGTCTTTGGTGCGCGTTAGCAGCGAGGTCGCGAGGCGCTCGACCTGCACCCAATCCGGCGCTTCTTCCGGAATGATGGTGCTGCCGAACTGTTGTTCGGCCTTGCCGGTGGCGGCTTGTTCCATCGCCAGAAAGTCGGCGTCGTATTCCAGGTTGTCGCCGCAGGGATTGTCCGCGTCAACCGGGGCCAGCAGGGTATCGGTATCGATAGCCATAGAATTTCCTTCAACGAACGATGTTAATCAAACATTTGCGGGTACTGGCCGCCGCGGCCGGGGCGCGCCCAGCCGTTGGGTTCGAACAGCAGTGAAAACAGCTGCACGGTGAGGTTGCCGCTGTGCACGTGGGTGTAGAGCGGATGTCCGTCGGCCTGATTGGTCCACCAGAAGCTGGTGTACTGCGCCGGATCGAAGCAGTCGGCGGCCTGTTGCCAGCCGAGGCCCGGTACGTCCGGATGCTGGAAACCGATAATCGACAATATCTCGGAATCCGCTTCCGCCGGTGGGCTGGGCAGCGCCGGGATCGCCTGCAACGTGCGGTCGATCTGCTCGGCGGAGAAACCGTTGCGCACGCCGTTCAGCAGGGTATGGCCGAGCTGTTGATACCAGCTCGCCGCCATGTTCAGCTGTTGCGGGCGCCATTCTTGCAGGCTGAACAGGCGCAGTGCGCAGATGGGGTAGCGCCGCCCGACGCGATCGCGCGCCGGCAACAGGCAACCCATCTGCACGTACGGGCTGCCGAGCGTGGCGGGGATCACGAAGTTCCACACCGGTGCGTTGCTGAACGGGTGGCCGTTCGGCCCCTGTGCATCGCGCTGTAAATTCACCAGCCCGTTATGGAACCAGTGGGCCCAGTTGTTGACCACCGGGTCAGGCAAACGGCGTTGCAGGAAGTCACCGGCGGAAGGAAGTTTGCCGTACCAGCCGATGCTCGTCGGGGCGCTTGAATCAGTGCTCATGGTCATGTCCTTTCGGGGCTACGGGCACGAGAAGGCCGGCAGTTGGAACGGATTGCGGATGCTGTTGGGCGTGAACTCCAGCGTGACGCGGTGGCCGTCGAGATTGAACGTCGCCTGGCGGCCGAGGCCGCCGGTGCCCGACGATTGCGCCATGTCGACCAGGCGATTCAGCGCCCATGGTCCGCTGGTCACCAGGCTGGCGGTGGTGCCGTTGGCCAGCGCCAGCTGCAGATGCACCTGGTTGGTATTGCGGGTGCCCGGCCAACTGACCACCAGCGGTACCTGTGGGCCGTGGCTGTATTTGAACAGCTGCCCGTCGATATCCAGCGTCAGGTTGAGGATGTCGTTATCCATCCGCACCGGCCGCACGGTCACGCGGTAGGAGGGCGTCGCCGTGCCGTTGGCGAAAAAGGCGTCGCGGATGCGCTGCGCCTGCTGGAACGACCGCAGGATGCCTTCGCCGCCGGGCAGCGTCTTGCCGTCCACGCCGGGCGTGAAACGCCAGTTGGCGCGGGTGGTATCGACCTTGCCCTGCAGATTGTCGCGGAAGAAGCTGTCCATCAGCCCGCTGTTCGGCGCGAACATGCGCGCCAGATCGTCCGGCGTCACTTCCTGCCGCGCCCGGGCCACCAGCGGATAACGGCCGGCGATCGCCTGGCGGCAGAAGCTACCGACCTCGAAGCTGATGCGCTTTTTCACGTTCTCCATCTCTTTGCGCTGGGTATCGCTGCTGGCGCCGATCGCCAGCGACAGCAGCATCTGTTTGAACGGCACCGGCAAGCGGCCGGATTCGGCCTGCAGACGCGGGATAATGTCGCTCGGCGGCGCCGACATGCCGCTGTTGGCCGCGCCCTGCACCGCCGTCAGGTAACTGTACAGTTCATCGACCTGTTTCAGCACGCTGTCGAAAGGGATCGCCTTATTGCCTTCGCCCTGGCTTTGCGCCAGCTCCAGCAGCGGCGCGAAGTGCGCCATCACCAGCTGTTCCGGCTGGGCCGACACGTCACCGTCGGCGTTGGCCGGCCGGTTGGTGAACAGCGCTTCCAGCGTGCGGTTGGCATTTTGGTTCAGCTTATCTTCGGTTTTTGCCAGCAGCGAGCGCGAATCGGCGTCGTTTTTTTCGTCGCGCAGGGTGACGTTTTTGCTGACGTTGACCAGCAGATTGCGCATTGGCGACGGGTTGCCGGACAGCAGGCGCGCGCTGCTGATGCGCTGGGTCAGGTTGCCGATGTTGGCCAGTTGGATATCCCCCAGCAGCTCATCCCAGGCGCTGATGAAATCTTGCATGTACAGCTGGCGGATGGTCTTGGTCAGATCGGCGCTTTTCTGCTCCGGCGTCTGGCTGTTCAACACCCAGACGTCTTCCTTGCGCAAGGTGTCGGTCACCGGGTCGATGTTGTCGTTGAACGCTTTCCAGTACCCTTGTGAGGTGAACAGGCCCGGTACGCCGTCGGTGACCGGTTTGCCGCTTTTGCGGCTGAACGCCAGTTCGGTCTGCGGGCCGGCCAAATCGACCAGGCTGACCGGCTTGATGTCGGTCTGTTTCAGCAGCAGGCGCTTGAGGCGGCCATAGACGCGCTGCGACAGCGGCGCCCGATTGAGTGCGGCCTGCGCCTGCGCCACCAGCTGTTCGTCTTTGGCGTAAGGCGAGGCCTGGATCTGCGCATCCAGCAGTTGGCTGAGGTGCCATTCGATCTGCTGCAGCTGTTTCTGCGTGCTGCCCTGCGGCAGGTTGCGTTGCAGGTTGAGCATCACCCAGGCGCGCAGGAATTTACCGTCGTACTGCTTTGGCAGATACAGCATCTGATAGGCCTTCAGCGCTTCGTAGCTGAAGTCCGCGTCGCCGTGGTTGTCGTTGCGCAGCGTGGTGGCGATCTGTTGCGCCACCTGCGGCAGCAGCAGCTCTTTCAGCGCTTTTTGGTACAACGCATTGCCGGCGTCGCCCACCTGATCGCCGCGGAACAGCCCCATGCGGTAGGTGAACGGCGGATCGTCCAGCGAAAAGTTCTGGCTGTCCGGCAGATGCAGCAGGCTGTTGAGGAACGGCAGCAGCGAGAACATGTCGCCGTTGCCCAACTGGGTCAGGCTTTGCCCCTGTCGCTCGACGCCGGGCACCTTGGCGGCCACTTCCGCCAGATAGGCCTTGTTGTTGCCGTAGCTGGTGAACCACAACATCGCCAGCACCGCCAGGATCACCGCCAGCGCGATGTACCCTGCCCAGTGCAGGGCGCGGTTGCGGTATTCCCACCAGCGGTTGCTGCCCGCCAGCCCGGACTCCTGGAAGACCACCGATTCCAGCGTCTCTTTCAGGAAGAAGCTCTGGCCTTTGGCTGCCGGGATCGGCGTTTCCTGCCCCACGCTGTCCCAGGCCGCGTTGGCCTGCACCCCTGAGTTGGCCGTCGGCAGCTGCAGGTAGCGGTTCAGTTCGCCCATCACCCGGTCAAACGGCAGACCTTCCTGCGTGCCGCTGGTGAAATAGATGCCGCGCGGGGTAAAGCGGGTTTCAAAACTGGAGGTGGCGAACACCTGTTCCAGATATTGGCCGAGCAGCGGGCGCAGCGCGGCGAACTCCTGCGGGAACAGGTAGCTTTCGGCGCGTTGGCGCGCGTCGTGCTCCATCAGCAGCGTATCCGGCAGCGCCGCATCCAGCCGTTGTTGCAGCAGGGCGTATTGTTGTTCGAAGGCGGCGTTCAGGTTGAAGTCCGGCTGCCGTGAGCGCTCGTAAGGGAAGGTGAATCCCCAGATCTGGTCGCGCTGCGCTTTATCGAAGCTGCCGAAGTAGGCCATAAAGCCGTTGAGCAGGTCGGTTTTGGTCACCAGCACATAGACCGGGAAGTGAATGCCCAACTGTTCGTGCAGTTCAATCAGGCGTTTGCGCAGTGCGCTGGCCTGGGCGGCGCGTGCTTCGGCGCTGTCGCTCAGCAGATCGGCGACGCTGATGGTCACCATCACGCCGTTGATCGGCTGGCGGGTGCGGTATTTTTTCAGCAGCGCGACGAAGCTTTGCCATTCACCGGCGTCTTCTTCGCGCTGGCTTTCCTGGGTGGTGTAGCGGCCGGCGGTGTCGAGCAGCACGGCGTCGTTGGTAAACCACCAGTCGCAGTTGCGGGTGCCGCCCACGCCGCGCAGCGCGGCTTTGCCGAAGCGATCCGCCAGCGGGAAGTGCAGGCCGGAGTTGACCAGCGCGGTGGTTTTGCCGGCGCCGGGTGCGCCGATGATCACATACCACGGCAACTGGTACAGATATTGACGGCTGAAGCGGGTCATCCAGCGATGTTTACCGTCGCCCTGGCCCGGTGCGAAGCGCGCCTTTTTCAGCAGTTGCGCCGCTTCGTCGAAACGCTGCGCCAACTGATCGTCTTGTTTGACCTCGGGCTTGCCGTCTTCCGCCGGCACCGCTTCGGCGGCGCGCAGATTGCTCAGCAGGCGGCTGTTGAACCAGGCACTGTAGAGGCGCGGGATCAGGCGGCACAGGAACCAGATCAGGTAAATCACGCCGATGGCGATCTGGCGGTTGAGTTCCGGCTCCAGCGGGCGATAGTCGCCGATGGCCACCAGCGGGCCGATCGTCCAGATGATGAACGCCAGCGCGGTGATGCCGACAAAGCCCCACAGCAGGCGGCTGGTGATGATGGAGAATAACGTACTGAGCATTACTTTCCGGTTCCTTGCGGCAAGCCGTTGATTTCCGCCTGGGTATTTTCAGGGGCGACCAACAGCGTAATTTCTACCCGGCGGTTCAACGCGCGGTTCACTTTGTTATCGTTCGGCGCGACGGGGTTGCTCTCGCCGCGGCCCTCGGCCTTGACCCGCTGCGGGTTGGCGAGGTGTTTTTGCAAGCGGGCGCTGACCGCTTCGGCGCGCGCCAGCGACAGCTCCCAGTTGGAGGCGAAACGGGCGCTGCGGATCGGCACGTTGTCGCTGTAACCGGTGACCAGGATCTTGCCGCTGACGCCGTTCATGGCGGCGGCGATGCGGTCGATGACCGGAATATAGTTGGCGCGTACCGTGGTGGCGGCAGAGTCGAATAGCCCGTCGCCTTTGAGGATCACCACGCTTTGCTGCGCTTCGTCGCGCACCACCACCAACCCCTCGGCGATCTCTTTGCGCAGGAAACTTTTCAGGCTCAGCGTCGGCGGCGCAGCCGGCGCCGGGTTACCGATCGCCACCTGCGGCAGATTGGTTTGGTAAATCGCCGCCAGCACCGGGCTGGTGTTGTCGCCCAGTCGCCAGTTGAGGGCGATGAACAGCAGCGAAGCCAGGAAGCCGGTCAGCGCCACGCAGGCCCACAGCGGCACCAGCGGCCGCCACAGCTTCTGCTGTACCGGCAGATCCAGCGCATGAGGCGACAGCGGCGGGGCATAGCCGCCACGAACCGACCGGATCAGTTGCAGCAGGCGCTGCTTCATGGTTTCCAGCTGTGAGCGGCCGTTTTCCATCACCCGGTAGCGGCCTTCAAAGCCCAACAGCAGGCAATAATTGATCAGCTCCAGCAGGTTGATGTGCTCGCGCGGGCTTTGCGACAGCTTGGCCAGCAGTTGGAAAAACTTCTCGCCGCCCCAGGTTTCGTTATGGAAAGTCACCAGCAGCCCGCTGCCGGACCACACGCTGTTGCTGCCCCACGGGGTCAGCGCCGCCGCTTCATCCAGCGCGGTGCACAGACAATAACGCGCGCCGATGATCACCTCGTAAGGCAGGTTGGCGCGTTGGCCGCGGATCTCGAAGCGGCGCATTTCGTCAATCAGCTGTTGGCGCAGCTGCGCCGGGTTGGCGTGCGTGGCCGATTGGCGGATCTGCGAAATGGCGTTCAGCAGCGGGTTGGCGGCGTCTACCAGCGGGTTGGCCGCCGGCGCCATGCTATTTTCCTGAGTCATAGGTTACCGGTCCGTATGGCTGCGAATCGCCCAAAATTCCATGTCCAGCCCCGGGAATTCGCCGGCCAGGTGCAGGGCGAAGGCGCTGGATTTTTCCATCTGCTTCCACAGGTCGCCGCCTTTTTCCAGCTCGAAGTAGGTGTAGCCGGCGTGATAGGGGATCTGGCGCGGCGCAGCGGGCATGGTGCGCAGACCGATGCCCGGCAGCTGCAGCTGCACCAGATCGCGGATGCGCGTGACCGGGGCGATCTTCATCTGCGCCGGGAAATGGGTCAGCAACACCTCGGCGGCCACGTCGGCGCGCACTGCCAGCACGAAGCCAAAATCGCGCATCATTTTGGCGTCCTGCACGGTGGCGACGTTCAGCCCGTGGGAGCGTTCGACCAGCGTCAGCTGAATGGCGTTGTCTTCCAGCACCACCGACAGCCCCTGACGCAGCAGCAGCATCAGCTTGCCGAAGCACAGCGCCAGGTTGTCGTGGTCATACACCGGCAGGCGGCCTTCCGGGGTGCGCTGCGCCGAGAAGCTGGCGAGCTCGGTGGCGAACTGCAGCCAATCGGCGAACAGGCGCTCCGGGTGCAGATGATCGAGGTGGTAGGCGTGGCTCACCTGGCCGAGATGGCGGTTGATCAGCTGCAGCAGCATGAAATCGACCATTTCGGAACTGCCGCCGCGGCCCGGCTGCAGCAGGCGCTGGCTCATCTGCTGGCTGCGCTGTTGCAGCAGGCCCTGCAGATCGTTGATGAAGGTTTTCAGTACCGGGTTGCCCTGGCAGTTCAGCATCGGCGGGATCTGCGTGGTATCGAGACGCAGGCTGTTGTCGCCGCGCTTTTCCAGCACGCGGGTCACGCCGAGCGCCGTCCATTCGGCGTTGAGCTCACTCTCCAGCATCAGCCGCAGGCGCAGGCGACCGAACTGCAAGGCCGCGCTGCCCACCGAGACGGCGTTGAGATCGTCGACTTCGTTCTCATAAGCCAGATAGCGCGCCAACGCCTCCGGGCTTTCCTGAAAGATCACGTCTTCACGCCCCGCGCGGTAGGTCGGCAGAGCCAGCACCACGTTTTCACCGGTCTTGTTTTCAGCGATGGTCAGCGGCGCGGGCGCCTGCTGGGCGCCGGAGAAGCGAAACGGCGTGCCGTCCGGCATGATGCCGCTGGCGGCGTTGAGCGCAATCTTGCCCTGGCGCAGCAGCGTTTGGTCCAGATCCAGGGTGAGGAACCCCCAGAAACAGCCGCTGTGGGCCTGGCCCCAGTTGCGCATATAGCCTTCGAGATAGTTTTCCGCCTGCTGGAAATGGTGAGGGCGCAAAAACATCCCCTCAGTCCAGACAACCTTATGAGCATCTTTCATCATCACACCTATAGTTACTTCGCTTCAGCGCAGCGGTAGGTCAGTCGACCTTTTTTACGGGGCGCAGGCCACTCACGCCCGCGACGATATGCGCTTCCAGCTCATCCGGCGAGAATTGCCATACCTTGTAGAAATTGGTTTCGGTAGGTTCCGGCAGCGGCAGTGACATGCGCCAGGTCTTGCCGTCCAGATTTTGATATTCGGCGATCACGCCGATGTAACGTGCGTCCAACGCGCTTTGCCCACCGAGCTTCTTGCCGGTCTGGCCCGGCGTCAGGAAGAACTGATCGCTGTCCAGCAGGCTGTTGCCGAGCACGCTTTTGGCGTCGTTTTGCAGACTGAAGAAGTCGGCATCCATGAATTCCGCATCCGAACGCAGCAGCAGCACGCGAATTTTGATCGGCGCCGGTTGCGCGCCGGCGGCGGCGTTGACCTGGCGGTCAGCGTCAAACACCAGACTGTAACGCGACGGCACGCTTTTGGCGGAAGACATGCAGCCGCCGAGCGCCAGCGCGCCCAGCAGCAGAAACAGCATCCCGCACCAGCGGGAAGCGATAGGGGTCGTCATCATAGGAATCTCGTCGCCCGCAGGCGTGCTGACTACTGGAGGATCCAGGTGGCTGAGCCGGCGTTTTTACACGCCTTGCTGTCGCCGCCGACTTTGACGCAGTCCTGTTTGGCGGCGCGCGCGCGACGCGGCAGATCTTTGCGCAGCGTTGATTTGTAGCGCGCTTCCGGCACGCCAGCGTTGGCCTGGATATACCCCATCAGATCGCCCCCGCGGATGGCGGAGATTGCCAGCCAGTTGTTTTCCACTTCGCCCAGCGCGTAGAACGCGGCGGCGTTGTCCAGGCTGCCGACGGCGGTGCCGGTATAATTCGGGCTACTCATGATGCTGGCGGCATACAGACTGCGGTACTCCTCACCGATCGGCTTGAACTGTTTCGGCGCGCTTACCGCGGCGCGGTGCTGCAGGGTGACGCCGTTGACTTCACTGCTGATGAGGGCGTCGTTATTGAGCGCCGGCGGCGGTGGCGGCGGGGTGGAACAACCGGCAAGCGTCAGGGCGGTCAGTAGCGTCAGGGTAATCCGTGTTTTCACAATGTCCTCTTTTTCTTGATTGAATGGCTGTGTAATAAGGCGCCGTCATCAGGGCGCAAGCAGCAACACTTTTAATTGGCTCGGCACGATGCGCATGCCGAGCGCGTTGGTGGAATTCTGCAGGCTGAGGCTGGTCAGCCGGGTGGCCGGAGTGCCTTTGAGCAACACGGTAAAGGCGCCGGTCAGGTGGCGGGATGGCCCCATCACCGTCCCGGAAGCGACACCGGTGGCTACGCCGGGGTTGTCGCCGTTGGTCAGGGGCGTTACCGTCGCCATGTTGTGCGCCGGGGTACCGACGAACAGAATGTTGAACGCGTTCGGGATGGCGGTCGGCGCGAGGGCGATATCCGGGTAGGGCACGGGCACCGGCGCCGGGCTTGGCGTCAGACAGACGTCGGGAAACGCCAGGTCCACGCCGATCATTTGGCTGTTGGCAAACATAAAAGGCCTCCGCAGGTTATCCGACGTGGATTTGTTCCGAATCCAGCTTGGTGATGTCTTTTGAGGTAATGAGCGTGTTGCGGGCATGAATGCGGGCGTAATCTTCCGCCTGATAATCCAGCTGCCCGGCGCGTACGTGCTCGGTTTGGCGCACTTTGCGGAACAGCGAATGGCTGATCTGGCTGACCGAATGCCACAGCGACTCGCAGCGTTTACCGACCAAACGGCTGATGCTGACGAAGGCCGACAGCTCTTCGCCGCTGTATTTCATCTTGTCGACGTGGCAGTCGCCGCTGTTCGCCTGCAGCGTCATGGCGTCGCCGCTCAGTTTCAGCGCCTGCGCGCTGTGCAACGACAGCGAGCCGTTCGGCGTTTCAATCTGCAGATCGCCTGCGACGCAGAGCCGCGCCGTGCTTTGCGGCTCTGCCCGCTCGAGGACGGCGATCGCCCACAGCTGGTGGCCGCAGCCGGCGACCAGCACGTTATCGCCGAGGGCCGGCGTCAGCAGGCAGCTCGCCGCCCGGCGACAATGCCAGCCACGACCTTCACATTCCACCACCAGACTGCCGTCCGGCAACAGGTTGACGACCTGGCCAGCGGCCTGTTGGGGCGGTGCGATGTTGACGGCGCGAGTTGTGTTGGCAACGCTCATGGTGATCCCCTCGTGAAGTGGTCAATGCATTCAGATTCGGCTCTGGCGCTGTGCGCTCCAGGTTTCGGCGGCGTACAGCTCTTCGTCGCTCTCGAGGATCCCGCTGCGATCGCTCCAGCGCGTTTGCTGCTGGTGGGCGCGATGCATACGGGTGCGCATAAAGCGCGCGCGCCGGAAATCGGCGGCGCCAATGTCGGCATAACAGAAGTCGGCGTAGGTCAGGTCGCTGTCGCTGAAATCACAGCGCGCCGATCGGCTGTGCTGAAATACGCATTGATACAGGCGCGCCTGGCTGAAGTTGGCGGCATCCAACGTCGCTTCGCTGAAGATCGCCTGATCGAACTGCCCGCCGCGACACTGCGCCTGAGTCAGATTGGCCTCCAGCCACAGCGACTGCTGCGCCTGTACGCTGGTCAGGTTGGCGCGCCGCAGCGAAGCGCCCTTGAAATTGCTCTGGCGCAGCGTCGCCTGGCTGAAGTCGACGTCGTCCAATTGGTTATCGGTAAACTGGCAGGCGATCAGGCTCTGCCCGGCGTAACTTTTGCCGCGGTGGTCACATTCGAAAAACGTGACGCGGTCGAAGTTCACGCCTTCAAACTGCGTTTTACAGAGATTTAATCGAAAGAACGTGACAAGGCATAAGCGCGCCTGATTCAACATGGCGCCGTCGAGCGGACTTTCGTAAAAGGTAGTGCGATCGTGCTGAGTGGCGGAAAAATTCGCGCCGGCCAATTGGCACGACATCCAGTGACTTTGGTTGAGCGACAGCCGGCTGAAGTCGCTCTGTTCAAGCCGACAATCGTTGAACATCGTCAGTTCGATATGGCTCTCGCTGAAGCGGCTGGCCGACATGGCGCACTGATTGAAGGCCGTTTGCTTCAGATCCGCCCGCGTAAATTGTGCGTGTTCGAGCTGGCAATCGCTGAAAACGCTGTCGCGCAGATCGCAGTCAGAGAAGTTCACGCCGTTCAGGTTCAGTTCGTTGAACATGCCGCCGTCCAAATCCAGACCGGCGAATGACAGGCCGTGCAAGTCCTCTCCGGCGATCGGCTCGCCGCGTTTTACGCGCTGGCGTATCTGCTCTGGTTTTGAGGTCATACTTCCTTCCCGTTGTGGCGAGGCAATGTTTTCACCCTGGCGGTATAGGTTCTCTCTAGCCGGGTTGCCTGATCCACTTGCGACTGCGACAGGTCAGCCCGGAACAGATTGGCGCCCTGCAGGTCGGCGCCTGACAGCACGCATTTTTGCAGGATAGCTGCAATGAAATTGGCATCGCGCAGGCTGGCGCGAGACAAATCGCTGCGGATGAACAGGCTGCCACTGCCGTTGGCCTGGCGGAAATCGGCCTCGTTCAATCGGGTTTCCGACAGATCGCAATTATTGAGACGCGCCCGGCTAAAATTGGCCCGCTGCAACGGCATCTGGCGTAAATTGCACTGGTTTAGCGTCGTGTCGCTGAAATCCGCCTGCGGCAACAGTGTCTTCGCTGCAAAGGCGCAGGCCGTGAGACGTGCGGCGTGGAAGCTGAGGCTTTGCGTCTCGGTGTCAACCCAGGCGCAACTTTCCAGCCGCGCCTGACTGAAGTTCACCGCCAGCAACCGGCATTTGACGAAGCTGACTTTGTCGAGCCGGGCGTGGCTGAATGTCAGCTGCTCCAGCTGCAGTTCCATCAGGGTAATGTTGGCCAGCGTGGCGCGGCTGAAATCACATTGTCCGAGCAAGGTTTCGTATCCCAGCAAATCGCGTAATGACGCCATCGTGAAATCGCAGCGTTGAAACAACGTTTGCTGAATATTGGTCTCATGCAGCTGCGCGCCGCCGAAATCTGTCGCTTCGCATTTCGCCAGGGCCAAAGAGGCGTGGCTCAGATCGGCCTGCTGCAAGACGGCGCCGTTGAGATCGGCGCGCGCCAACATCGCCTCGCGAAGATCGCAACCCACCAGTCGGGTTTGGCGTAGATTGGCGTTTTCCAATAAAGCGCCGCGTAAGTTAGCCTGGCAGAGATCCATGCCGGACAGATCGGCGCCGGTGAGATCAAGGCCGCTGAGATCTTTATCGCGCAGCATGGCGGCGGCGACGCGTTGGCGAATGATTTGCGCCAGATCGCCACTTAAGCGCAGTGCAGGGCTTTGCGCCTGCGCTGACATTAAATACATTTGGTGCAGCGCGCGCTCGCTTTCCCCCAGCTGCTTCTCGCTGAACGCGTCGGGATGCTGGCGCGCCTCCTGGAACAGCAGATCGCGCTGCTGCTGGTAGCTTTCCGCACCGGAGGGCGACACGTGATCCCCTCCGGGGTTAAGCGGATCGATACCCTCGGCGTGCGCCAGCTTGAGCATGTCCTGATACTGCACCTCGGCCTGGCTTTCCAGACGCTCGACGAATTCGGCGAGTTGGTCCAGCTTCGGCGGCGCTTCTTGCGACGGTAGCGGGAACAGTTCATCGATGTCCTGGCCTTCACGCAGCAGGCGCTGGCGATGCTCTTCGCGCTGCTGGTGCTCGTAGGCGGCGATATTTTCCGCCATTGGGCTTTGCTGCGTCGGCGTTTCCGTATCCAGCCAGGCACCGATGCACGCCTCCGGCAGCAATTCTTGTTCGCGAAAAGCGTGCAAAGCACCCTGTTCTTTATCCAGCCGCTGGGCCAACACCTGCCGATAATGCGCGGTGGAACGGGGCTCCCCTTCGGTTTCCAGGGCCGGCATCAGTTGCATCACGTCGGCGGCATCGTCCTCATTGATGCGCGCGCTACCCTGATAGATCAACAGCATCTGTTCCCGATGCGGGAAGAACCAGACGGTGGTATGGCGCATCGCGATCTCTTCGAAATGCGTTTCACCGCCGCGCAGTCGGTTGATGAAGCAGCGCGCGCGCCACGGCGGTAAATGCCCTTGCTGCACCGGTTCTGAAGGGTGCATATTCCAAATCCGATAGGCAGCCCGCGGCGGCAAGCTATCACGTTGAGGAAACTGCTGATCGCTTTCTGCCATGTTGAACAGGCGCCAGTCGATATCGTTGGCGAAGCCGGGAAAGCCGTGCTTCAACCAGTCGGCGTCGTAGTTTTTACCGATGCGGGAGAAGCGACGCGGCCAGGTGATATCCAGCGCGTCAAAGCTTGCCGGCTGGGCGCTTTGCCGAGGAGACGCAAGGCGTCCCTGCAGCGGTTCAACATTGGGTAGGCGATGGATGCGGCCCTGCGGAAATGTTTCGGGAGTAGCGCCGATGCCGTGCGGATTATCGGCGAACTGAGTACCGCCGTAAGCCCGGCGCCAGTCCAGACGCATTTCTGCAAAGGGTAGAGGCGTGGAGGGACGATCGTTGATCCAATGGCGATCGCCGAAAACCACCAGCGTTTTCTCCAGCGAATCAAACTGGATCTTCACGGCGCAGGCGGTTTTGTCTTGTTGATGGTGGGTGTAGGCGTTGCCAGTGGCGAGAAACTCCGCACAGGCTTTTGGGATAGCCAGATCGAGCACGCCGCCACTTAACGTAAGTTCGTCGGCGGCCAACTGCCACAGTTCCGGTTCGGGGCGCAGACGCGGGGAGGCCCCCATGTCGGCCAAGGCCAAAACGGAAACGCCCAGATGATTTTGCCCTTGCCAAGAGAAGGGGCGATGAAGCGCGCTGAGGCGCAGAGGTTTTACGACTTTCATTGTGTGTGTAAAGCTTCCTGTGGATATCAGCCGGCAGCCAGGCTGCTTGCTCAAAAACAATCCGTTTTTCGGTTTAATAGATATCAGGCTATGTCACAACAGATGAAGAAAACGATGCGGCGTTCAGCGCCGATCGCTAATGCGGGGAGAGTCCCACTTCGAAATGGATGATCAAGAGGACAGTGCGTTGTCCTTCCCGTTTATTCCGCGAGCCAGCAGCACGGCGGCGACGGACAATGACGCGGCGATCGCCTTGGCGGTAAATTGGCCGGTGCTCTCCAGGTGATAGGGCGCAAAAAATCCGACGCCAGCGGTGCTCAGAACCAGCAGCGCGACGAGCGCCGCAAAACAGGGCAACTCTATCGCCAGCGTCAGTCTGCCGGGTGTCGCCGCACCGAGGTAACGCATCAAAAAACCGGGCAAAATCAGGAACCCGATCAGCTCTGCGGGAGCATTCACCGCAGACATCACCTGCTGATTGTATTTCAGGAGCGCTAGCATCAGCGCGACAAAGATCAGCAACCGCATGGGTAAGGCGGCCGCTCGGCTTGCCGACAAAAAGGTTTTGCCGATCGCAGCGAGCAATACGCAGCCGACCAGGATGCCAAAGACGGTAAACAGGATCTGTCCCCAGAGGCTGTCCTGCGTCGAAAAGGCAATGAACGCGCCCATCGTGACACTTCCTTATGCAAGGTGATTTAGCGAACTGATGAACGATAAGCCGTTTGCAGAACGTTGAAATCGGATCGCGTGATTGAGGGATCCTTTTCGCTTAAAGCCGGGAAAGCTCTTCGATCACCGCTTTTTTGGGGTTCTTCGGGTCGTACTTTATCGCGGTGAAATGGCCCGGTTGATAACGCGGCAGATCCACGACGCTGATCGGGCCTTTCGCCACGGCCGTATGGTTTTTTCCGTCTTGGGCGATGTACTTGACTTCGACTTCGCAGACCGGCCGATTTCCGTCCCACAGGTTGGTCTGGCGAATGCTGACGATTTGCCCGGAAGCGGAAATACCGTTCTCCATCACGCTGAGGGAAGAACCGATATGTTTGAAATAACCCCAGATATCGACCGTGATGAATTTGAAAAAACCCACCAGACTGAGGATGGGAGCCAATAAAATCAACCCGATAACGGTGAAAACATTTTTGGCCTTCGACATGGGAGTCCCTTTACAAGAAGATCGCCAGCGCCTTGGTGCTCAATCGTAAGGCACCGTTGGTGACCAGCGCGCCAAGCTGAGTGAACGTCATGGGATCATTACTGAGCTTGAAATTGGTTTTGCTGATCGACAGCGGGTTATGCGAGATATCCAGCATCGTGTGTTTAAGGCTGGTCGCCGTCAACGAAAGATTGGAGCCGTAGAAGGCAAAATTGGCCCCGGTCGCCACCCATTTCCAGCCGTGGCAGTTATCTTTCCAGTTCGGCGTTTGTACCGAGACGCCGTCCGCACTGGTGATATCAATGGTTTTCGCCTTGATGGTCAGCGTGCCGGTGATCGTCGTGTTCTGGTTATTATTATAGGTTTCGGTGACATCCCCGGTCACGGTAGCGGTCTGGCCGCCCGCTTCAATCGTCAGGACTTGCCCGCCGGCAGTAATGGTGGTGTGCTGACCGCCGGCGGTGATGTTGACGGTCTGCCCCTGCTTGATGGTGCTGGTCTGTTGCCCTTCGGTAATGTCGAGGGTCTGGTTGCCTTTCACCGTGACATGCTGGGTTTGCGTAATGTTTTGCGTCTGCGCGCCGTCAAGCTTGAAAGACTGATTGCCGGTGATGTCGATTTTATCGCCGCCGTCGATAATCGTCAGGTCGCGGCCGCCTTTGATGTTCACCGTCTGGTGAGCGTTCAGGTTGGCGGTGTCCAGTCCATTGACGGTCGTCGTGCGTTTCGCTTTGTACAGGAACGTGGCGTCGCCGGTGACGGTGTCGTCCTGCTGGCGCCCGATGGTGGTGGTGCGACTGCCGTCAATATTGACGTTCTTGTCGTTTTCCACCGTCATGTTCATGTTGCGTTCGGCATGCATGTCGAACGATTCGTTGCCGGGCGAGTCTTCCAGGAACAGGAAGCTGGCGTTGTCGGCGCCGCCGCCTTTACTGCGGCTCATAAAGCCCATTTTAGTGGCGTCGCCGGGCAGATCCCACGGCGGCATGCTGTCTTCGTTGTAAACGCGGCCGGTGATGATAGGGCGATCCGGATCGCCGTTGATAAAGTCGACCACCACTTCCTCACCCACGCGCGGGATCTGGATCCCACCGTATTTCCAGCCGGCCCAGGCGCTCGAGACGCGCACCCAACAGGAACTGGTTTCATTGCCGCTGCCGTGGCGATCCCAACGGAATTTGAGTTTCACCCGGCCATATTTATCGGTCCAGATGCTTTCGCCTTCCGGGCCCACTACTTCGGCAGTTTGCGGGCCGTGGGTTTTCGGCCAAGGCGTGGTGCGCGCCGGGCGCCAATTGATGTCCGCCGGAACGACCTGAAATTCGGTTCGCTGCTCGCCAACATCATTATCGTTGCTGGCGTAGCTGTTTTCCTGCATGAAGTACTGCGCGCTGACCACCAGGTAGGCGCGGTTGTCTTCCATACGCGGCGCCTGGGTCAGTTGAAAACGGTAGCCGGGCGCAATGCCCTGCGAATTGCCTTCGCCGCTCATCTGCTCGTGCTGCGCTTCGAACTCCTGTTGGCGAACCTTGACGTAAAACTGGCCGTGGGCGTGATCGGTATAGCGACCGGGCCAGTCGAACACCTCGGCTTTGTCCTGCGCGAACGAGGCGGGATTCTGCCGGGCCTCCAGCAACCGCGCGCGTGGCTTACGAAAATCGTAGTCATCCAGGCTATAGAGGCTGGGCGTGATGGCGTCAGAAACGCTCCAGCTATTGATGCTGTCCTTGTTTTCCACCAGGCCACCTTCCGCGAGCTGGTAGGGAATGCTGGCGTAGCCGGCGAGTTCCTGATGGGCCGCCGGCGCGTCAGCCAGCACCAGCGTATGGCCGTCTTGCTGGTGCGTGAAATAATAATAGATGCCTTCGTGTTCCATCAGACGGCTGATGAAATCGAAATCGCTCTCCTGATACTGCACGCAGTATCCCCAGATGCGGTAGTCGTAACTCAGGCGGTTATCGATTTTCACCTGATACTGCCCCAGCACCTGAGTCAGGATGTCGGGAACGGTTTTTTCCTGGTGGATGCGAAAATCGCGGTTTTGCGTCAGATACCACAGCGTGGGGCGCAGCACGGCGCGGTAGATATAGTAACGGTTGCCGCCAGCTTCTCGGCCGGAGAGGGTCATGCGCGTGATATTGCCGTTGAGATAACGCGGTGCCAACGGATTGCCCCGCAGCTCCAGCGTGATTTTTTGTCCCAGCAGCGCTTTCAGATCGAGCCGATTGTCGGGGCTGAGCAACTCGACGTCGAACTCGAACAATCCGGCCAGTTTTTCCTCGCCGGAAAGGCTTCTGAACAACAGCTGATGGGAGGGCAAGGGCGTGTGCGCAATGATAAGACGATCCATACTATTCCCCGCTTTAGGCATAGCTACCGCACGAGAATTGACGCGCGATCCCGATGGCGTATCTGTCACGAATAGAGACAGGAACTGACGAAAGATTTAACAAAGTTTACACAAAGGCACGATTTGTGCAGTCTACAATAGAGCTCTGCATTTGCAAAATAGCCTTGTGGATCAATGCTCAATTCGTTAACTTGCTCACGATCTTGTTTTTTATTATCTAAAACATATAGATGCGAGCAGATCATTTTTTATCTCAAATTATTGGGAAATTGGTAATACCAAAGAATAAATGTGTAACACATAAGTCAACGTGCTTATAAAACAACTCTTTTTTTTCGTAAAAAAAGTCGCTGACTGTTTTTTATCCTTACCATTTGCCAGTTAAAGATGATCAAATATATAAATTTGGCGAATGTTAATTCGGATGATTCCTATTTGGTGGGCGTCCCAGGGCCCACCGACGGGCCTGGGAACATGCGTTTGAACGGTTGAAAATGCAGCGAATACCGTCGTTAACGTGGAGAGGAGTCGAAGGAGAGTTGACCTACCAGCTCGCAGAGCCAGATTAACGCCGGGTCGCGTTGCGCCTGCCGGCCGGCGATCAGCTCAATGGGGAAAGGCGCGATGGCCAACTCGTCAGGCAGCGGGAGAATGCGTACGCGTTGCGGATCGGAAAAATGCCGGGCCGCGCTGGCGGCCAGCGTGGCGATCAGATCGCTGTCGGCGACCACGGCCGGCAGAGCGGCAATATGTGAAAAGGTCACGGCGACGCGCCGCTGACCGCCGATTTCCGCCAGACGCCGGTCGACCAGCCCTCTGGCAGAGCCATCGTCTGCCGGTGCGTACAGCCCATGCGGCAGGCTGAGGTAGCGTGCCAGATCCCAGCGGCCATCCGCCAGCTGTGGGTGTGAACGGCTGGCGATACACACCAGGTGCTCTTCAAACAACGTGCGCACATAGTGGCTTTCCGCACCGGAAAGGTGCCCTCCCAGCGCGATATCCACCTCGCCGCGATCCAGTTGCCGGTAAATATTGCGGCGATCCAGACGCGAAACGCGAATATCGATGCCGGGGGCAGTCTGACGCAACCGGCTGATGAGGGTGGGCAGCAGCAAGATATCGGCATAGTCGCCGGCCGCCAGCGTAAAACGCCGCTGCCCGGCGGTGGCCGGATCGAAACGGGCAGGGGGGGCCAACGCCAGATGGATCTGTTCAAGCACCTGCTGTATTTGCGGCATCAATTGGTGGGCGCGCGGCGTGGGTGACATGCCGCCGCCGCTGCGCACAAACAGGGGATCGTTGAGAAGAATGCGCAGCCGCGCCAATGCATTGCTGACGGAGGGCTGAGCGCGGTTAAGACGCCGGCCTGCGGCGGTGACGTTGCGCGTCTGATACAACGCCTCAAACACCACCAGCAAGTTGAGATCGACGCTGGCTAAATTCATTTTATGAATACTCTATATACAGATAATCCATTTCCAGAATCATACTGTGTTCTTTAGGCTGAAAGCACACGAATTTAGCCTTCAATCAGGGGAAATGATGAACAAAGTCTTGGTCACCGGCATTGAGCCGTTCGATGGTGATGCGGTGAATCCTTCCTGGCAAATTGCGCAGGCGCTGGCCGGTGAACATATTGCCGGCGCGGAGATCGCGGTGCTCGAGCTGCCCTGCGTATTGGGCGTGGCCAATCAGCAATTGATCGCGGCGATTGAGGCGCTGCAGCCGCTGGCGGTGATTTGTCTGGGCCTGGCCGGCGGCCGGGCCGAGATTTCGCTGGAACGGGTGGCCATCAATCTGATCGATGCCCGCATTCCCGACAATGCCGGTAAACAGCCGATCGACGTACCGGTGGTGGCGGGCGGGCCGGTAGGGTATTTTAGCACGTTGCCGGTGAAGGCCGCAGTGCAGCAGCTGCGCCGACAGGGGATCCCGGCGGCGGTCTCTTATACGGCAGGTACCTATAACTGCAACCATATTTTTTACGGTCTGCGGCACTATCTGGAGACGCAGCACGTGAGTGTCAGGGGTGGATTCATACATATTCCGTACAGTCATGAACTGGCGGCGTCCCATCCGGGCAAGCCGAGCATGGCGCTGGCGACGATGGTGGAAGCGGTGCGCACGGTCGTACAGGTGACGCTGACGGTAGTGGAAGATGTGCGATTCGGCGACGGCGCCGTATATTAAAAGCAGGGCGTGGTGTACCACGCCCTGCTACGGGTTATTCGTCGGCGACGCGGATCACCAGTTTGCCGAAGTTTTTGCCCTGCAGCAGGCCGATAAACGCCTGCGGCGCCTGCTCCAGCCCATCAACGATGTCCTCGCGGAACTTGATTTTCCCCTGTTCGACCCAACTGCTCATTTGTTGCAAGAATTCGTCAAAGCGTGAGCCGTAGTCGTCGAAGATGATAAAGCCCTGCATGCGGATGCGTTTGCGCAGGATCAGCCCTTCCAGCTGGGGCAAGCGGTCCGGCCCCGCAGGTAATCCGGTGGCATTGTAATGGGCGATGATGCCGCACACCGGAATGCGTGCTTTGGTGTTCAACAGCGGCAGCACGGCGTCGAACACCGCCCCACCGACGTTTTCGTAATAGATGTCGATGCCTTTTGGGCAGGCGGCCGCCAGCTGTTCGGCAAAGTCAGGGGCGCGGTGATCGAGACAGGCGTCGAAACCCAACTCTTCCACCACATAGCGGCATTTTTCCGCACCGCCGGCGACGCCGACGACGCGGCAGCCTTTCAGCTTCCCGATTTGGCCGACCACCGAACCGACCGCACCGCTGGCGGCGGCGACCACCAGCGTTTCACCTGCCTGCGGTTGGCCGATGTCGAGCAACCCCATGTAAGCGGTAAATCCCGGCATGCCCAGCACGCCCAGCAGGCGGGAAGGATGCGGCAGGTGCGGGCCTAGGTTGCGCAGGCCGCTGCCGTCAGACAGGGCGTAATCCTGCCAGCCGTCATAACCCAACACCCAATCGCCGACGTTGAAATCGGGATGCTGTGAAGCCGCCACGCGCGATACCGTACCGCCCACCATGACCTGACCGATCTCCACCGGCGGCGCGTAGGAGGGGGCATCGCTCATGCGCCCGCGCATATAAGGATCCAGCGACAGATAAACAGTGCGCAGCACCAGCTGCCCGGCGGCGGGCTGCGGTGCGGGGACGGTATCGAGACGGAAGTTGGCCGCCGTCGGTTCGCCGTGCGGACGCGAAGCCAGCAGGAAGCGGCGGTTCTGTTGAGAAGGGGACATCGAAAGCTCCTTTGCGTTGCGACAAACAAGATTCGTTAAGCCTAGTCCAGGGGCGGCAAGGCAACGTTACCGAATGTGCTTAGCCTTAGAGCGGAACGATCAGCACGTCGATATGGCTGATATTGATAAAGCGGGCGGCGGAACAGGAGACCTTATTCATCATGCCGTCGCGATGGTTGCCGCAGAGCAGCAGGTCGAACGGCTGACGGCGGCTGGCGTATTCCAGGCTATCACCCAGCTCGCCGTGCACGATCAACGTATCGGCGATCGGGTAACCGGCGCGTTGACGCAGTTCCTCCATAAACAGCCGGGTTTCCTCCTCCATCAACGTGCGTAAATCGCCCAGCATTGGCCCGGCGAAATTATTGTACATTTCCGGGTTGGCGAGCGTGCTCAGCAAGGTGATGCTGCCGCTGTAAGGGCGGACGATGGAGACGGCCTTTTCCACCAGACGGTGGCTGTCAGGGGCAACGGCAACGGTGACCAGAACGTTTTGATACCCCATATCCTACTCCTTGTTGTATCCATCGTGTTTCAGGCTGCCGCATCGGTGGCCTTGGTGGAAGTCTTGCGTCGGATAAAGGGTAGAACCTGGCGGGTGGAATAAATGTGTTTCGCATCACGCGCGGCAATAAAAGCTGAATTTGCACCGGTTATATAGCAATAAAAGATAAAACCGTTGCCGCACGTAATTTCACTGAATTAAAGCACCTGCGTCCACAGCGTTTTCGGCACCTTGCCCAGATCGAACAGTTTACCGGCAACCAGCTCAGCGCGACGGTGGTCGGCAGCGCGGTACATATTGCTCATTTCTGTATCATTTTCAATGGAGTAGTTCAGTTTGTCGTACACCTTCTCCAGGCTGTCCAAAGAGGAGCATTTACGGAATGTCAGCAGATATTCGAGCGTATCGGTCATGATTAAAATATAGCCTGTTAATAGTTAAAGCCGGGTGAATAACACATCGGCGGCTCACGGCGACGCCGTCGAGGTAGCGATGTACGACCTGACAAAAATCATTTCAAGTAGATAAATTGCACTGGGTAATGATGTCACGCCGCCCGTAGCGGCGCTTTGATAAATCATAATATGCCCGTGCGCCGTCAGCAATCTCATCCTGCTGATAAATGGAGAAATAGGGAAAGTCTCAGGGTGGCTGACGGCAGACGCGTCGTCGTCGCTGCTGTGCACAAGCACGCGCTGCCGTGCCAGGCCTCATTCTGCAGTGATTTTTTCACCCGGCCGCGGCATTGGGTGGTGTTTTTCGCCGCCGCTGACGTTAAAACGCCGTTTTTCTCGATGGAGAAATATGAAGAGTAAAACAAAACTGCGTTTTATTTTATGACCATAAGGGGATGAAATCGTAAGCCATGTAAATAATCATCTGGGGATGAGGGGAAATTATCACGACGACAAAAAAGAAATAAAAAGCATTAAAGTTTTATGGCGTGCTGCCGATATATCGTTTTGGCGGAATTTAACGCAAAAAAAAGTATTCTTGCATCGTGCTAATACGGAAACATATCGTTACGTCTGTGAGCTTGTTCACTACGCCCGCGAATCATTGATAAGCCATAATCACCTGATGTTGAAAATTAAAACAGCCTCAGGCTGGGGGCTTAAGTCAAATCCGATAGCTAATAACCTTATAGTTTACACTGGTTATTTTTCAGCTTGGATATTTTTTAGTAACTCAAATGGTTATTTATACTGAGTTTGTTGCCTATATACAGATTTTTGTTCTGTTATTTTGGTTTGGTGATGCTTTTGTTCGAATTGATCTAAAAAAGATAATTTTTTGGCGGATAAACATTGTTTTTAAGACGTTTTTTTACCTATGGTTGTTTTGTGTACAAAATGGCGGTCAATAAGTGAGCGTATTTGGGGGTATTTGGCTTAATTATTTTTTATTTTTGTGATCTATGTCACATTGTATTTAAAATTGCCTCTCACTTACATTGTGTGTGCTAATGGTTCGGGGGTAGAGTTGCGCTGCTTTAGGAATAATCTTATTAAATTTGTAAAAATAGTTTCATGGTGACTAAACACTATCGAAGCAGAATGCTGTACATCCATACACGTAGGTTTACGCTCGTAGCAAATACTGAACAGTGGTCGAATTTAGCGATTGTAGAAAATTATAGCAGTCGTTTTTGAGAGATTAATTTGCCAACTTTGGGAAACAACCCAAGTCACGGGCGATAAAATTTATCACCCAGCGTATGTTTTTAAACATAGTCTGTCGGGATGGGGAATATGGGTACGTCTGAATTACTTAAGCATATTTATGACATCAATTTGTCATATTTACTTTTAGCACAGCGTTTGATCAACGATGAAAAAGCGTCCGCGATGTTCCGCCTGGGTATTGATGAAACCATGGCCGATGCGCTGGCGCAGCTGACTTTGCCGCAAATGGTCAAACTGGCCGAGACCAACCAGCTGGTTTGCCACTTCCGCTTTAACGAAAGCCAGACCATCGAACGCCTGACCAAAGAGTCGCGCGTCGACGATCTGCAACAAATCCATACCGGCATTTTGCTATCAAGCCATTTACTGCAAGAGCTATCGAGTAAAGACGCTAGCCCGACGAAGAAAAGAGCCTGATGATGGTTGAGAAAAGTATCGTTCAAGAAGCCAAGGACATTCAGCTCGCTATGGAGCTGATTTCGCTGGGAGCCCGACTGCAGATGCTGGAGAGTGAAACTCAGCTCAGCCGTGGGCGCTTGATTAAACTTTACAAGGAGTTACGCGGCAGCCCGCCGCCAAAAGGAATGTTACCGTTCTCAACCGACTGGTTTATGACCTGGGAACAAAATATTCACTCGTCGATGTTTTACAACGCCTACCTGTTTCTGATGAAAAGCGGGCAGTGCAGCGGAGTGGAGGCGGTGATCAAAGCCTATCGCCTCTACCTGGAACAGTGCCCGCAGCAGGCCGGCGAGGCGCCGCTGCTGGCGCTGACCCGTGCCTGGACGCTGGTGCGTTTCGTCGATAGCGGCATGTTGCAGCTCTCCGCCTGCAGCTGCTGCGGCGGCGCATTTATCACTCATGCGCATCAGCCGCTGAATGGTTTCATCTGCAGTTTATGCCAACCTCCATCCCGCGCCGTAAAAAGACGTAAACTTTCGCCGCAACTGGCCGATATTATTCCTCAACTGCTGGACGAGCAGGTCAAACGCGCCATTTGAGCCGCCACGTTGCCGGCTCTCGGCAATGAATACCGACGTGTGATACGCAGGGGCGGCATGCCGCCCCCAGACACGCAGCCTGGTCTGTCGCGCCAGGGCGCGTTTGCCCCACCTTCCATCCACATTGTTAATTTAAGGAATGCGTGTGCTAGTTATTTTGGGTTATCTCGTGGTATTGGGTGCGGTGTTTGGCGGCTACCTGATCGTGGGCGGTCATCTCGGTGCGTTATACCAACCGGCGGAGTTTCTGATTATCGGCGGGGCGGGTGTCGGCGCTTTCATCGTCGGCAACAACGGCAAGGCGATCAAGGCCACGCTGCGAGCGCTGCCGCGGCTGATGCGCCGTTCCAAATACAACAAAGATCTGTACATGGATCTGATGGCGCTGTTGTTCCGCCTGCTGGCCAAATCGCGTCAGCAAGGCATGCTGTCGCTCGAGTTCGACATCGATAATCCGCAAGAAAGTGAAATTTTCTCTAATTATCCGCGCATCCTTGCCGATAACACCCTGGTGGAGTTCATTACCGACTATTTACGGCTGATGGTGAGCGGCAATATGAATGCGTTCGAGATCGAAGCGCTGATGGACGAAGAGATCGAAACCTACGAGCAGGAAAGCGAAGTGCCCGCCGGCAGTTTGGCGATGGTGGGTGACTCCTTGCCTGCGTTCGGTATCGTCGCGGCGGTGATGGGGGTGGTACACGCCCTGGCTTCTGCCGATCGGCCGGCTGCGGAACTGGGGGCGCTCATCGCTAACGCCATGGTTGGTACTTTCCTCGGTATTCTGCTGGCCTACGGCTTCATCTCGCCGCTGGCCACGTTGCTGCGCCAGAAGAGCGCCGAAAACGTCAAGATGATGCAGTGCATCAAGGTCACGCTGCTGTCGAGCCTGAACGGATACGCACCGCAGATCGCGGTCGAGTTTGGCCGCAAAACGCTGTATACCACCGAACGTCCTTCTTTCGTTGAGCTGGAAGAACACGTGCGCCGCGTGAAAGCGCCGGCGCAGCAGGCGACGGAAGAAGAAGAAGCATGAAACAGAATCATCCGGTCGTTCTGGTCAGAAAGCGCAAGTCGCATCATGCCGCCCATCACGGCGGCTCCTGGAAGATCGCTTATGCCGACTTTATGACGGCGATGATGGCGTTCTTCCTGGTGATGTGGCTGCTGGCGATCGCCAGCCCGCAGGAGCTGACGCAAATCGCCGAATATTTCCGCACGCCGCTCAAGGTTGCCCTGACCAGCGGCGACAAGAGCAGTTCCGAAAGCAGCCCAATCCCGGGCGGCGGCGACGATCCTACGCAACAGCATGGCCTGGTGAGAAAGCAGGTCGACTCGCCGGACTCGCGCGCCGAAGAGCTGCGCCTGAACAAGCTGCGCGAAAAGCTGGATGAGTTGATTGAGTCCGATCCGCGCCTGAAGGCGCTGCGTCCGCATCTGTTGATCAACATGATGGATGAGGGGCTGCGCATTCAGATTATCGATAGCCAGAACCGGCCGATGTTCAAAACCGGCAGCGCGCAGGTCGAGAGTTATATGCGCGATATTCTGCGGGCGATAGCGCCGATCCTCAACGACCTGCCGAACAAGATCAGCCTGTCCGGCCACACCGATGATATTCCTTACGCCACCGGCGAGCGCGGCTACAGCAACTGGGAACTGTCGGCCGATCGCGCCAACGCCTCCCGACGCGAGCTGATTGCCGGCGGCCTGGCGGAAGGCAAGGTGCTGCGGGTGGTGGGCATGGCGGCCACCATGAGCCTGAAACAGCACGGCGCCGATGATGCGATCAACCGTCGTATCACCGTGCTGGTGCTGAACAAGCAAACGCAAGAGGGCATCGAACACGAAAATGCCGAAAGCAACGCGATGGATATCGCCCAGCCGGATAGCCTGAAGCAGCTGGCGCCGTCGGCGACTGCGCCGGCCAGCCAAACGCCGGAACCCCAGGCGGTAACGCCGACCGATCAAGCGACGCCGCCGGCGATGGACCCTGCCGCCCAATCGCAGACATCCCCGGCGATAGCCCCGGCCGGCCAAACGCCGGAACAATCGGCGGCTGCGCCCGCACCGACTAACCGCGACTCACAGCCAGAGGTGACCCCGTGAGCATGGACATTAGCGATTTTTATCAGACCTTCTTTGATGAGGCGGACGAGTTGCTGGCCGACATGGAGCAACACCTGCTGGAGCTGGATCCGCTGGCCCCCGATATCGAGCCGTTGAACGCCATCTTCCGCGCGGCACACTCGATCAAGGGCGGTGCGGCGACCTTTGGCTTTTCGGTGCTGCAGGAAACTACCCACCTGCTGGAGAACCTGCTGGACGGTGCAAGACGCCAGGAAATGAGCCTGAGCACCGAGATTATCAACCTGTTTCTGGAAACCAAAGACATTATGCAGGAGCAACTGGACGCCTATAAAACCTCGCAACAGCCTGACGCCGAAAGCTTTGAATACATTTGCCAGGCGCTGCGCCAGCTGGCGTTGGAAGCGCAACAGCAGCAGGAGGCGCCCGCGGTTCAACCGGCCGTTCAGCAGCCCGTTGTTCAGCACGCAGCCGCGCCGGCGGCGATCGAAGGCGGCATGCGCATCAGCCTGAACGGGCTAAAAGCCAGTGAAATCCCCTTGATGTTGGAAGAGCTGGGCAACCTCGGCGAGGTTAAAGACCCGCATCAGACGGAACACAGTCTGGACGTGACGTTGCTCACCTCCGCCAGCGAAGACGACATCAGCGCCGTGCTGTGCTTCGTGTTGGAACCGGAACAAATCAGCTTCTCGACGCCGACGCAGAGCGAACCGGCCGCCGTGGAAGCGAGCTTACCGGAAGCGCTCGCCGTGCCGGAACCTGCGCCAGCGCCGGTCGCCAGCGCCGTGCCGCCTGCCACTAAACCGGCCGCCGCAGCGGCGGAAGCGCCAAAAGCGCGCGCCAAGGCGAGCGAATCCACCAGCATTCGCGTGGCGGTGGAAAAAGTGGATCAGCTGATCAACCTGGTGGGCGAACTGGTGATCACCCAGTCGATGCTGGCGCAACGCTCCGGCACGCTGGATCCGGTGAACCACGGCGATCTGCTGAACAGCATGAGCCAGCTGGAGCGTAACGCGCGCGATCTTCAAGAGTCGGTCATGTCGATCCGCATGATGCCGATGGAATATGTCTTCAGCCGCTACCCGCGCCTGGTGCGCGATTTGGCCGGCAAGCTGAACAAACAGGTGGAACTGACGCTGCAGGGCAGCTCCACCGAACTGGACAAGAGCCTGATCGAACGGATTATCGATCCGTTGACGCACCTGGTGCGCAACAGCCTCGATCACGGTATCGAAGAACCGGCCACCCGCATCGCCGCCGGTAAATCGGCGGTGGGCAATCTGGTGCTGTCGGCCGAACATCAGGGTGGCAACATCTGTATTGAGGTCATCGACGATGGCGCCGGCCTGAACCGCGAAAAAATTCTCGCCAAGGCCGCGTCGCAAGGGCTGGCGGTGAGCGACAGCATGAGCGACGAAGAGGTTGGCATGCTGATCTTTGCTCCGGGCTTCTCTACCGCCGAGCAGGTGACCGACGTTTCCGGCCGTGGCGTCGGCATGGACGTGGTGAAACGGAATATTCAGGAGATGGGCGGCCACGTCGAGATCCGTTCACAGGCCGGTAAAGGCACCACCATCCGCATCCTGCTGCCGTTGACGCTGGCGATCCTTGACGGCATGTCGGTCAAGGTGAACGACGAAGTCTTCATTCTGCCGCTGAACGCGGTGATGGAATCGCTGCAGCCGCAGGCGGAAGATCTTCATCCGTTGGCCGGCGGCGAACGCGTGCTGCAGGTGCGCGGCGAATACCTGCCGCTGGTAGAACTGTATCGGGTATTTGAAGTGGAAGGCGCCAAAACCGACGCCACGCAGGGCATCGTCGTCATCCTGCAAAGTGCCGGCCGCCGCTATGCGTTGCTGGTGGATCAGCTGATCGGCCAGCATCAGGTGGTGGTGAAGAATCTGGAAAGCAACTACCGCAAAGTGCCGGGCATCTCCGCCGCGACCATTTTGGGCGACGGCAGCGTAGCCTTGATCGTCGATGTCTCGGCGTTGCAAACCTTGAACCGTGAAAAGCGTCTGACGGACGCCGCCGCATAATAATGAGTTTATTGATTTAAAAGGTGAATGATATGGCAGGATTGGCAGCCGTCAGCAAGTTGGCTGGCGAAACGGTAGGGCAAGAGTTTCTGATTTTCACCCTGGGCAACGAGGAGTACGGCATCGATATCCTCAAGGTGCAGGAAATTCGCGGCTACGATCAGGTGACCCGCATCGCCAACACCCCGGCGTTCATCAAGGGGGTCACTAACCTGCGCGGCGTGATCGTCCCGATCATCGATCTGCGGGTGAAATTCTCGCAGCAAAGCGTGTCTTACGATGAGAACACCGTGGTGATCGTACTGAACTTTGGCCAGCGCGTGGTGGGCATCGTGGTTGACGGCGTCTCCGACGTGCTGTCATTGACCGCCGAGCAGATCCGTCCGGCGCCGGAGTTCGCGGTGACGCTGGCGACTGAATACCTGACCGGCCTCGGTTCGCTGGGCGAGCGCATGTTGATCCTGGTGGATATCGAAAAGCTGCTGAGCAGCGAAGAGATGTCGCTGGTCGACAGCGTGGCGAAAAGCGTCTGATTCATGATCCCAGGGGGCAGGGCGCTGCCCCCTTCATCCATCACTCTTCCTGACCTGTCGCGATGCCGCAGACCGTACCTGTAACCCCCACTAAAAATAGTTACTTTCCCGCATAAAGTTTTGCCGCGCGGCGCCGATAACTCTCACATTCAACGTCATCAGAGCCTGTCTGCGCGGGCTTCAACAAGGGAAATCATGTTAAATCGTATGAAGGTGGTCACCAGCCTGTTGCTGGTGTTGGTGCTGTTTGGCGCCTTGCAGTTGATTTCGGGCGGACTCTTTTTCTCCTCGCTGAAAAGCGATAAGGAAAACTTTACCGTCCTGCAAACTATCCGCCAGCAGCAGCTGCAGCTGAGTGAAAGCCGCGTTGACCTGCTGCAGGCGCGCAACTCCCTGAACCGTGCCGGTATTCGCTACATGATGGATACCAACAAGATCGGCAGCGGCGCCACCATTGATGAACTGCTGGCCAAGGCGAAAGAAGAGCTGGGCGAAGCGGAAAGACACTATGCCGCGTACGAAAAAATCCCGCAGGATCCGCGTCAGGACCCCCAGTCGGCGGAACGCGTTAAACAGCAATACGACATTCTGTACGGTGCGCTCTCCGAGCTGATCCAACTGCTGGGCGAAGGCAAGATCAACGCGTTCTTCGATCAGCCTACGCAGAGCTACCAGGACAACTTTGAGCAGAGCTACAACGTTTACCTGGAGCAAAACGGCAAGCTCTATCAAATCGCAGTCGACGGCAGCAACAGCTCCTATAACTCGGCCATCTGGACGCTGATCGTGATCCTGGTGGTGGTGCTGGCGGTGATCGTGCTGGTCTGGACCGGTATCCATCACATCCTGGTGCGCCCGCTGAACCGCATGATCGATCACATCAAACAGATCGCCGCCGGCGACCTGACTCAGCAGATCGTCGTCAACAGCCGCAACGAAATGGGCGTGCTGGCGGCCAGCCTGAAACACATGCAAGGCGAACTGATTGAAACCGTCAGCGGCGTACGTCAGGGCGCGGATGCCATCTACAGCGGCGCGTCAGAAATCGCTGCGGGCAACAACGATCTCTCCTCCCGCACCGAGCAGCAGGCCGCGTCGCTGGAAGAGACCGCCGCCAGCATGGAACAGCTGACCGCGACGGTGAAACAGAACGCCGAAAACGCCCGTCAGGCTTCACAGCTGGCGTTGAGCGCCTCCGAAACCGCACAGAAAGGCGGCAAGGTTGTGGCCAACGTGGTGCAGACCATGCATGACATCGCCGGCAGCTCGCAGAAAATTGCCGATATCACCGGCGTGATCGACGGTATCGCCTTCCAGACCAACATCCTGGCGTTGAACGCCGCGGTGGAAGCGGCGCGTGCCGGCGAGCAGGGCCGCGGCTTCGCGGTGGTGGCCGGCGAAGTGCGTAACCTGGCGCAGCGCAGCGCGCAGGCGGCGAAAGAGATCAAAGGCCTGATCGAAGATTCGGTCAGCCGCGTCGATATGGGCTCTGTGCTGGTCGAAAGCGCCGGTGAAACCATGGGCGACATCGTCAATGCCGTCACCCGCGTGACCGACATCATGGGCGAAATCGCCTCGGCGTCGGACGAGCAGAGCCGCGGTATCGATCAGGTTGGACAGGCGGTAGCGGAAATGGACCGCGTCACCCAGCAGAACGCCTCGTTGGTGGAAGAATCCGCCTCGGCGGCGGCGGCGCTGGAAGAACAGGCCAGCATGCTGACCCAGTCGGTGGCGGTATTCCGCCTGAGGTCGGAAGGCCAGGAAGAGTTTAAAGCGCCTGTCACCAGCAAGGCGACGGTAACACCGGTAATCAATCATAAGAAAATGAACGCCAGCGATCTGCAGGATAACTGGGAAACGTTCTGACCGGTATCGGGCCTCTCTCGCAGGGGCCCTTTTCCCTACGTAGGCCGGTCGCCGGCCGGCTGCAAGGAGGTTCACAGTGTTTAACCGAATCCGTATCTCTACCAGCTTATTCCTGTTGTTGATGACCTTCTGCGTTCTGCAGTTGGCCAGCAGCGGCCTGTCGTATTCCGCGTTTCGCTCCGATAACCACAACCTCGACATCATCACCCTCGGCAGCCAGCAGCGCGATTCGCTCAGCCTGAGTTGGGTGTCGCTGTTGCAGGCGCGCAATACGCTGAACCGCGCCGGCACCCGCGCGGCGCTGAAGCTGCCGCAGGAGCAGGTGAACGAACTGATGAGCAGCGCCCGCAGTTCGCTGCAGAAGGCCGATCTCTATTTCAATCAGTTCATGGCGGTTGAACGCAGCAGTGAACAGCAAAGCCAGCAGACGGCCACCACCAAGGCCAGCTACGAGCGGCTGCGCGGCGCGCTGCGTGAACTGATCGGTTTCCTGGAAAAGGGCGAGCTGCAGGCGTTTATGGATCAGCCGACGCAGAAAACCCAGGACCTGTTCGAGGCCGACTTCGTGCAGTACCTGCAGTTGGTCAACGGCGACATCAGCGAAGCCAGGGACGCCAACCAGTTCTCCTTCACGCTGGCGGGCCTGATGCTGGCGGGGGCGGTCTTGATGCTGATCGTGGTGACCGGCAGCGCCATGTGGTGGTTGCGCACCATGTTGGTACAGCCGTTGAACCAAATCCGCAGCCACTTTGAACGCATCGCCGCCGGCGATTTGGCGACGCCGATTCAGGTGTACGGCCGCAATGAAATCAGCATGCTGTTCGCCAGCCTGCAACGCACGCAGCAGTCGCTGATCGGCACCGTCGGCGCGGTGCGCGACGGGGCGGAGTCGATTCTGATCGGCCTGCAGGAAATCTCCGAAGGCAATAACGATCTGTCTTCCCGCACCGAGCAGCAGGCCGCTTCGCTGGAAGAGACCGCCGCCAGCATGGAACAGCTGACCGCGACGGTGAAGCAGAACGCCGACAATGCGCGGCAGGCCTCTCAGCTGGCACGTGACGCCTCGGCCACCGCGGCCAAGGGCGGCGAGCTGGCCGGTGACGTTGTGACTACCATGCACGATATCGCCAACAGTTCGCAGAAAATCGGCGCCATCACCAGCGTGATTGACGGCATCGCCTTCCAGACCAACATTCTGGCGCTCAATGCGGCGGTGGAAGCGGCGCGCGCCGGTGAACAAGGGCGCGGTTTCGCCGTGGTCGCCGGCGAAGTGCGCAACCTGGCGAGCCGCAGCGCGCAGGCGGCGAAAGAGATCAAGGGGCTGATCGACGAATCGGTCAGCCGCGTCAAGCACGGCTCGGTGCTGGTGGAAAACTCCGGCGCCACCATGCAGGACATTGTGCGTTCGGTGACCCGCGTGACCGACATCATGGGCGAGATCGCGTCGGCGTCGGATGAACAGAGCCGCGGCATCGAGCAGGTGACGCAGGCGGTGACCCAGATGGATCAGGTCACCCAGCAGAACGCCGCGTTGGTGGAAGAGTCCGCTTCTGCCGCCACCGCGCTGGAAGAGCAGGCCATTACCCTGGCCGACGCGGTCGCGGTATTCCGTCTGGCGGACGATAACTTCGTCGCGCCAGGTAACAGCAGCAACGCAGTTTCACCCGTGGTAAAGGAAGCCCAAGATTGTTAAACCGCATAAGCAGCACGTTTTTCTCCGGTGAGGCGGCATGAAACAGGCGCCGTCAACTTCTAACCGGGATACAGCGTCGATGTTGACGCAAATGGTGCAGCGTCTGCCGCTGTCGGACGTGCATTTTCGCCGTATCAGCCAGTTGATTTATCAACGCGCCGGCATCGTGCTGGCGGAGCATAAGCGCGAGATGGTTTACAACCGCCTGGTGCGCCGGCTGCGGCTGTTGGGATTGCACGATTTCGGCGACTACTTGGCGCTGCTGGAAAGCGATCCGAACAGCGCGGAGTGGCAGGCGTTCATCAACGCGTTGACCACCAACCTGACGGCCTTTTTCCGCGAGGCGCATCACTTCCCGATCCTGGCGGAGCATGCGCGCTCGCGGCCGAACGGCTACAGCGTCTGGAGCACCGCGGCCTCGACCGGCGAAGAACCGTATTCGATCGCCATCACGCTGAGCGATGCATTGGGTCAGCGGGCCGGCAGTTGCCAGGTCTGGGCCAGCGACATCGATACGCAGGTGCTGGAAAAAGCGGAGGCGGGCGTATACCGCCAGGAAGATCTGCGTACCCTGACGCCGACCCAAATGCAGCGCTATTTCCTGCGCGGCACCGGGCCGCATCAGGGGCTGGTGCGCGTGCGGCCGGAGCTGGCGGCGCGGGTCAACTTCCAGCCGCTGAACCTGCTGGCGCCGGAGTGGGCGCTGCCGGGGCAATTCGACGCCATTTTTTGCCGCAACGTCATGATCTATTTCGATAAGGCGACGCAGGAGCGCATCCTGCGCCGCTTCGTTCCCTTGCTTAAGCCGGGGGGGCTGATGTTTGCCGGCCACTCCGAGAATTTCAGCCAGATCAGCCGGGATTTCTACTTGCGTGGGCAGACCGTGTATGGGCTGACCAAGGAGAGGTAATGAGTAAAATCAGAGTGTTATGCGTAGACGATTCGGCACTGATGCGCCAGCTGATGACGGAAATCGTGAACGGCCACGCCGACATGGAAATGGTAGCGACCGCGCCGGATCCGCTGGTGGCGCGCGATCTGATCAAAAAGTTTAATCCCCAGGTGCTGACGCTGGACGTCGAGATGCCGCGCATGGACGGGCTGGATTTCCTCGAAAAGCTGATGCGCCTGCGACCGATGCCGGTGGTGATGGTCTCTTCGCTGACCGGTAAAGGGTCTGAGATCACGCTGCGCGCGCTGGAGCTGGGCGCGGTGGACTTCGTCACCAAACCGCAGCTCGGTATCCGTGAGGGCATGTTGGCCTACAGCGAACTGATTGCCGAGAAGATCCGCACCGCCGCCAGAGCGCGCCTGCCGCAGCGTTCCAACAGCCCGGCGCCGGCGATCCTCAGCCACGCGCCGCTGCTGAGCAGTGAAAAATTGATCGCCATCGGCGCTTCCACCGGCGGTACCGAAGCGATCCGCCAGGTACTGCAGCCGCTGCCGGCCACCAGCCCGGCGCTGCTGATCACCCAGCACATGCCGCCCGGTTTCACCCGTTCGTTCGCCGAACGGCTGAACAAACTGTGCCAGATCACGGTGAAAGAAGCGGAGGACGGCGAGCGCGTGCTGCCGGGCCATGCCTACATCGCACCGGGGGACCGCCACCTGGAGCTGGCGCGCAGCGGCGCCAACTATCAGGTGAAGCTGCATGACGGCCCGGCGGTCAACCGCCATCGTCCGTCTGTCGACGTGCTGTTCCGTTCGGTGGCGCAATATGCCGGCCGCAATGCGGTGGGGGTGATCCTCACCGGCATGGGGAACGACGGTGCGGCGGGGATGCTGGAGATGCACCGCGCCGGGGCGTATACCCTGGCGCAGAACGAGGCGAGCTGCGTGGTGTTCGGCATGCCGCGCGAGGCGATCGCCAGCGGCGGCGTCAGCGAAGTGGTCGAGTTGGACAGGATGAGCCAGCGCATGTTGGCGCAGATTTCCGGCGGCCAGGCATTGCGCATTTAATTTTAGTCCGCAGGGTTTACCCGGCGGCGATATGACCCTGGTTCGCCGCGCGGCGGCCTGCGGTTTTGCATCATTAAACGGTTAACTATTTCAGGAGTAACAATGGCAGACAAAAACCTCAGATTTCTGGTTGTGGACGACTTTTCCACCATGCGCCGCATCGTCAGAAATCTGCTGAAAGAGCTGGGCTTCAACAACGTCGAAGAAGCTGAAGATGGCGCGGATGCGCTGAACAAGCTGCGCGCCGGCGGTTTCGACTTCGTGGTGTCCGATTGGAACATGCCGAACATGGACGGACTCGAACTGTTACAGACCATTCGCGCCGATAGCGCGCTGGCCGCGATGCCGGTACTGATGGTGACGGCGGAAGCCAAGAAAGAAAATATCATCGCGGCGGCGCAGGCCGGCGCCAGCGGTTATGTAGTGAAACCATTTACGGCGGCGACGCTGGAAGAAAAGCTCAACAAGATTTTTGAAAAATTGGGCATGTAAGGAGAGGGCGATGAGAGACATTCCAATGCCTGCCAGCGATGCAGCGACCGCGGGAGAGATCATTTCCCGCATCGGCCAACTGACCCGAATGCTGCGCGACAGCATGCGCGAACTGGGGCTCGATCAGGCGATCGCCCAGGCGGCAGAGGCGATCCCGGATGCGCGCGACCGTCTTGACTATGTCGTAACCATGACGGCGCAGGCGGCGGAACGGGCGTTGAACTGCGTGGAAGCGGCGCAACCGCGCCAGGCGGAGCTGGAATCCGGCGCCAACGCGTTGAAAGGGCGCTGGGACGAGTGGTTCGCCAATCCCATCGAACTGGATGACGCGCGTTCTCTGGTCAACGACACGCGCCAGTATCTGGATCAGGTGCCGGGCCATACGGCCTTCACCAATGCCCAGCTACTGGAAATCATGATGGCGCAGGACTTCCAGGATCTGACCGGTCAGGTGATCAAGCGCATGATGGATGTGGTGCAGGAGATCGAAAAGCAGCTGCTGATGGTGCTGATGGAAAACATGCCGGAGCAGCCGGTGAAGGAAAAACGGCCGAACGACAGCCTGCTGAACGGCCCGCAG